>DAOVEB010000025.1 GCA_030669205.1 Candidatus Parvarchaeota archaeon
AGTCATAATAAAGTGGGTTTTGTTGCCTTCTTATTGTCTGCAGACGTGATGTATTATCAATGTGGAATATCGCCGGCAACTCTTTTATCTCTCTTTCCTTGGCTTTGAATGTAAATAGCATGAACGGACTTTCGAAATCTACATTGAAATAGTCTTTTGCCTTTTTCCAGAGTATTGTGCCTGCGAACGGTCTGAATGGTTCTCTGTGCTTAACTTTATCATTTATCATGTCCTTCATCTTTGAATCTCTAGGGTTAGCCAGAATGCTTCTGTTCCCAAGCGCCCTAGGTCCGAATTCCATCTTTCCTTGGAACCAACCAACTATCTTCCCGTCTGCAATCTTTTTTGAAACCTCCTTCAAAAGTTCCTTTCTTTTCAGTTTTCTATGAGTTATATTGTTCTCGTTTAGAAATTTTTTTATCTGTGAATCATTAAAATCAGGTCCGAGATAGACATTGTTCATTACATGACTAGATCTGCTCCATCTCCTAGTATATGCCCACATCGCACCACCTACTGAAGAACCTGCATCTGTTGATGCAGGTTGTATGAAGATATGTCTGAAATCTGTCTCCCCTCTCAGCTTTGAATTGGCCATACAGTTGAGAGCAACACCACCAGCCATGCAGAGATTTTTAGAGTTTGTCATATCTTGAAGATGATTGGCAATTTTTACTAATGTACCTTCAAGCGTATTCTGCAAGATCGCAGCCAAATCTTTATCTCTCAAACTTTTGTTTTTTAAGATAGATTGAGTCTTTTTCTTTAGTTCTGTACAATTCTATAAATCTGGAATGGATAAGTTGGGTTTTCTTTGTTAAACCAAAGTTCAGCACTTTTGTTCATTTCCTCTGTCACTTCCAGAAATGCATTAAGGTGCGCTTCTGGTGTGGCTGGAACGGGTTCGTAGGCCTCTTTGACCTCAAATAGAAAATATTCCTTGCCACTTGTTATTTCCTCGGCGTAGACATCATTTAATCTATCTGATGCAAATGCGCTCATCGAACTAAGTTGCTTATTCGTTTCGTTGTCTAGGAATGCGTAGATGCTTGATAGGTGGTGGCTCTGAAACGAAACTTGACTTGCTGAAGTAATATCTATAAGCTCGCGGATTCCGTCGATATTTAAAAAGTGGTTGTTGACCTGTACTTGTAAATGTTCTAAGAATTCGTTGGCGAACATCAGCAGGAGTATTGTCACAAAAATTGCAAACATTTTGTTTTTCTCTGATAATGTCCAATAGAAACTGGCTATAGTGCTTAGAAAAAATGGCAGTACTATCACTGAATGGTGCTCGCGGATGTCAGAGAGAGTGAACGACATCTGGAAGAGCAGGACGCCGAGGAAGAACAGAACAATACCCTTTTCGAAAGAGCGGGACATTGCAATGACTAGCAGGGCTGGCAAAAAACTGATTGGGAACAAGTAGTTGAACAAAAAGCTTCCTTGAAGCTCCCCAGAACCTCCTTCCAAGGTTATTCTCCTCAAGTCCAAATTCGTTTTTAAGTTCTCAAAAAAATTTGTGTTCTTGATGTTGTAGTCTTCTGTTTCGAAAATATTGTGAAGAAAACTCGGTACTATTGTTGGCTCGTCGAACAAAAATCCACGTATGAACATGGGCAAAAAAGGTAGTATGAAGAGCAATGCGTACAGGAGATAATCCAACTTTCTTGGCCTAATCCTCTTGAACAGTAATGTCATCAGAACTAAGGGAAACAACATGTAGAACCCGAGCGAATGCGTGTAAGTTCCAAGACCTAGAACCAGGAAAGATGTGTATAGGACTCTCCTATTCTGTGTCTTGTAATATTTTGTGAATAGATAGAACGAAAAAATCTGAAAGAATGGCAGGACGCTCCAGTTACCCAAGGCATATGCTTGGTATATAAAGAAGATTGAGAATACCGAAAGGAACATTGCAATAGCCGCAACTCCCTTTCCGAAGAGTGTTCTGTTGAATAGGTAAATGAACAGTATGAACAAGAGATTGAACGCTATCAAACAGACCTTTGATGAGAGGACCGAGACACCAAAGAGAGAGTAGAAGGTAGCCAAAATGTAAAAGAAATAAGAACCGTGCTTGTTTATTTCGGACGGATGGAAGTATTCGCTGGTTACAATCCTCTGCTCGAAAAGAATACCCTCTGCCACTATTCCCTTGACCATCTGGTCGTTTATTGAAAACCTGACAAAGACGTTTTCTATTTTGATGGTGTATATAAGGGTTGCAAGAGTCAGAACAGCGAGAAGAAAAACTAACTCCCCAATTTTTTCGTATTTATAGATAAATTTCAAAGAGTCGTTGAAAAATTTTTTAGCCATTCGAAATCCTCTGAAATTGATTGGGCGTAATTTGGAGGCCCCGATTTCAACTGGCAGATGTCTCTCCTTTACGAACAATCTTGTGATTCTGTTATTCGGTATTATCACAATCGTGAAATAACAAAACAGAAAAATAAGTCTTGTCATTCTCAATACATGAACTGGCTTAAACTCTTCAAAGTTACCCCAAAAATTTTGTTTAGGAAGAAAATTCCCCTACGAATCGCATACTTCTGTACATTCCGCTGCAACCTCAAGTGCGAGTACTGCGGCCTGTGGAAGACCAAACGAACGGAGATGACAACAGAGCAGGCCAAGTCCATGATCGGCGAATTCGCAGACGCAGGAACGTTATTCTGGATGTTCACAGGCGGCGAACCGCTGTTACGGAAAGATATAGGAGAACTTGTGACCTATGTGAGAAATAAAGGCATAGTGACTGGTCTTGTAAGTAATGGTGTACTTCTTGGAGATAGATTGGACGAACTTTCTGATTTGAACTACATAGTGATTTCACTTGATGGTCCAGAATATGTAAACGACAAACTCCGCGGCAAGGGAAGTTACAGTAAGGCATTGAACTCAATAAAGAAGGCAGTTGATGAGGGATTTGATGTCACCATCAACTCTGTAATCAGCAATGAGAGCACAAAGAACGATTTTGAGGGTCTGAAGGAATTTATCTCCATGGCAAATGAACTTGGCACAAAGGTGAACTTCAGTGTGCTTTATGAGGACTTTGCTAACAAAGGGGTTTCGTTGTTGTCTGAAGAGGAACTCGTCTCCACACTCAAATTCATAAAATCCCAAAAGAAAAAGGCAAATGTTGTTATGTCAAATACTTGTATCAATGCATTGACAAAGGCGAATAAATGGAAGATGTGCTATGCTGGAAAGTTATTCTGTGACGTCACGCCAGATGGGTTGGTAGTTCCATGTCTCTTCAAGCCGGATAATGGAGTAAACGGTCTGGAGCACGGGTTTGTTAAAGCATTCCAGATGCTAGGTCCACAAGCGGACTGCTTCTGCTACAGCACATGCTACAACGAGTTGAACTCCGCGCTTCACATGAAACCAAAAGCTGTTTTGGAGAACTTTATAAAATACTCAGGATTTCTTCTCAGATGATGAAAGTTTGTTTGGTGACCCAATCCCTTCCAGCACATTCTGTTGGAGGAAGAGAGAAGCATACATATCATCTTGCCCAATATCTTTCTGAGAATGGTATTGATGTGGACGTTTTGACAAGCAGCGATTCCATAAGGTCATATCAAGAGAAGGAGGCAGGATTTGACATCCACTATCTCCGTTCCATAAAGATTCCTGTTTCTGGAACCTACATGAGAATGATGCCAGGACTGCACAACAACAGAGCAATTAGGAACTCAAATGTTGTGCACGCACATGAGATATTCCATCTTTCCTCCTATTTGTCAGCGATTTCTGCAAAGAGAAACAAGAGAGCCTTTGTACTGACGGAGCATGGTTATCCTGAACAGGTAGGAGCCATCAACGCATTGATGGGAGTGTATCGGCGAGTTTTCGCCAGCCAGATAGTCAAGTCGTGCGATAGGATAATTGCAGTTTCAGACGCACTTGGAAGAGAGATAGTTCAGAGGTTCAACGCTGACAATGTGACTACGATTCACAACGCGGTTTCAGTGAGGGACTGCAAGACCAAGAACAGGGAATTTTTGGAGCGATTCGGATTACAGGACAAAAGAGTCATCTTCTCCTCAGGGAGATTAATCCGAGAGAAAGGCTTCCAGTTCCTGATTGAGGCTATGAAAGTGGTATGTGCGAGGTTTTCGGACGCTGTCTGCGTGATAACCGGACCGGACAACTACTACAAAGCCCATCTTTCGAGACTGGTCCTATCAAACGGTCTTAAGGACAAAGTTGTCTTTACCGGGGTGATAAGCGAGGAGTTGTTGAAAAGCGCTATATATTCCTGCGACATGGTCGCGATTCCATCGCTTTATGAACCTTTTTCAACCAGTATGTTGGAGGCCATGGCCTTTGGCAAGCCGATTGTGGCTACAAGGGTGGGGGGAATGCCAGAGGCATTGACCCACGGCAGAAATAGCCTGCTTGTCGAACCAACAAATTCTGACTCTTTGGCCCTTGCAATTGTTGAGTTGTTTTTGAATAGAGCTCTGGCAAAGCGACTTGGGAAGAACGCCAAGCGTGATGTGAGGAAATTTGACTGGAAGGTCGTTGTGAAGGACATTATAAAGCTGTATGAGGAGGTTCTGGATGAGAGGACCTAACCTTCTCCTCGCGGCACTTGGTAAGAGAATACCATTGGTTGTCAAGCATATGGTAACATTCCGCTGCAACCTAAAATGCAAGTACTGCGGTCTCTGGAAGACAAAGCGGGAAGAGATGACAACGGAACAGGTGAAGCAAGCGATGGATGAGTTCGCTGAGATGGGCACGTTGTCATGGAGCTTTACAGGAGGAGAGCCTCTCTTGAGAAGCGACATCGGTGAACTCATCAACTATGCAAATTCAAAGGATTTCAGGACCTCCATGGTCACAAACGGCTCGCTTGTTAAAAAGAAACTAGCCGAAGTAAGAAACATTGGCGTATTACAAGTTTCCCTTGATGGCCCCAGGCATATAAACGACAAGCTACGTGGCAAAGGCAGCTATAAAAGAGCAGTTGAGGGTCTGAAGATTGCCAGAGATTCTGGAATTCCTGTGAGGGTGGCAACAGTTCTTTCCGATGAGAATATGGCAGACGGTTTTTCAGGTTTGTCTCACGTTATAAATATGGCGATGGAGATGGGGAGTGAGATAATTATACAACCTGTTTACAAAGACCCATGGAACTCGGTAAAAGAGCTCGACAAAGGGAACCTTCTAATCTCAATGGAGTTTTTGAAAAGGAAGAAAAAGGAGTATGGGAAACTGATGATTCCAAAACCCTACTTCTCGTGGGTCAAGGATTTCATACAAGGTAAGAAGATAAGATGTTCTGCAGGGAGATCAGTTGTACACCTATTTTCTGATGGCAGACTCGCACCGTGTTATTTCATGGAACAGAACTCCGTTGATGGCCTTTCAGTTGGGTTCAACAAAGCCTTTAGCAATTTGAGGTTTCCGGACAACTGTGCTTGTCTTTACCTGTGTTACATGGAGTTCGCATTCGCTATGTCACTGAATCCATTTTCAATTGTGGAGTACATCAGAAGGTGGAGGTATATGGGATGAACAGGATGTTTTTCTACGGTTTCATTTTTGCCCTGTTGCTCAACCTCCATATCCAACTCTTTCTTTTCCCTCTATCAATGGCGTATTGGTATATCCTTCCAATATCCTCTGTCATTTTCTATTTCCTTTGGAAGAAACTGGACAGACTCAAATTTCTGAGCCGAGGGAAGTTCCATTTGACAGTCATTTCCGTAATATTGTTTTTCATTCTCTTCAGAGCAGGCCTTTTCTCACCCGGTCCAATAAATGTGCAGGACTATCCACTGCATTATTTTGCAACCTACAACATAGCACACAACCTACTTCCTAATCTGCAGAGCACAGTTGGACCCACACAGCACTTCCAACTGGGCTACACATTACACTTTGATTATCCAGTTCTGGCCTCTGTTATGATTTCATTCTTGTATTGTGTTCTCCATCAGATTCCATTCTGGGCGGTTTTCAGAGCAATTGTTGGGTTCTCATTTTGTCTCCCAGTGTTTGTCGTCTACTTCATATCCAGAAAAATTGGTTTGAAGAGCAATTGGGCAATGCTTTCATCTCTCCTGTATCTGTCATGGTCCAACACACATATAATATCTGGGATGTTCTCATCATATCTTTCACTGGGGATTGGTCTCATTTCACTCTATCTGCTCATTGAGTACGTTGAATCAGGTTCAAAACATTTTATGGTATGGTCGTCACTTGCAGCATCACTATCCTTCCTTGCACACAGCTTGGTGTTTGTTCCACTAACTCTGGTGTTTCTATCCTTAATCTATGTGCACAAGGACCAATTTACTAAGAAGGAAGTTTTGGTCATGGCGTTGGTGTTCTCGTGTACTTCGATATTCTACCCAACCGCTGTTCTCAACAGACTAGATTACGTTATTTATATCTTCTCCCAGTTCCCTCATATCTTTGTCCACCTTTATAACTTCGAATACATATTTTGGAACAACTTTTACATTCAGTCTTCCTTCATCTTGCTACTATCATTACCACTCTTGCTATTGGATTATGGCGACAGAAAAATTGATTCAATACTTTATTCAGCCATCCTTATTTTTGCTGCCACCTTCTTTATAGATTTTTTGCAGACACCATCTCATCAGAACCAGCTACTCTCTATCTTTGTAAATGTATTTGAGATAGATAGAGTTATTTTCTCGAGCAGACCTATATGGTCAATACTTTGTGTTTATTCGATTTATAGTCTATTCAAAGAAGAGGGTAGATTAATTCAGGTGGTTAAGGTTGTGACAGTAGGCGCTGCATTCCTTTTCGTTGTGCCATACATGCTGTATATGTCCAATGCATGGCACAGTTCAAATGACCCGACCTTTGTCTTGTTGCACAATGACACGTTTGAAAACTATTTTTCACTCAAATTCGACGAGGGAGTTTTTGAGTTTAGACCCAACCAAGAGGTTATGGAAACATATGATTTCCTAGCAATAAATGCTGACAACTCAGCACGCGTTCTTTGGGAAGAAGCACTGTACGGTCAGCTTGGGGGAAACATCAAATCAATGGCGTCTTACTTTACTGACAGGTTATTTGTGGGTGGAGTTTACATTGGAGTCATACTTGAGGGCAACCATGGCGCCTATGATGGCATCTTCTTCGGGAAAAATATAACCGATTATAGCATTTCTGAGTTGAAGAACAAGTTAGACGAGTTTAATGTGGGTTGGATAGTAGTTTGGACAGGAAAGTCTAAATCATATTTCGAGACCCAATCTGGCTTTGACAGGATTTATACCTCTCTTGAAGGGTTGCTAGTAGTTTACAACTACTCTGGCTCAAGGAGAAAATTCGTGATATCTGGCAGTGCTGATGTTATTGAAGTAGTTGACAACAAAATCACCCTGAATGTGCACGAGGACTCAAAACTGCTTTTGAGTTTCAGATACGAGCCAGACTGGCACGCTTATCTGGACGGTATAGAAGTCCCTCTTGAGAAAGAGGGAATCCTGATGTCTGTTAATGGCTCTCCCGGTAACCTAGAAATTGTTTATGAGGAAAATCTTTTGACAAGGGTTGGAAAGTATGTCACAATACTCTCCTTTTCCATAACACTACTTTTTTCAATCTATCTTTTCAAAAAGTCCAGAAGTTCCAGCCAACACTAAATATACCTGAACCGTTTAAGGATGTAGATTGGTGCATTGAAGAAGATAAGTCCACTCATTCTGAATAAAAATGCCATAAACAGTCCTTGTAAGGGTCCAAAACCAAGCACGGTTGAAAAGATAATTAGATATACTGACAGGAGTCCGCCTGCTCCACTGAACTTTGGAATGAAGTAGAGCCCACTGGAGGTTGTCATGAAACAGAAGAGAATCAGAGGATCAAGGAAGAGTGATGCTGCGTAAAATGTGAACAGGGTTCTTGGGAACTCAAATAGATATCTGACACCACTATCCAACACACCTCTTGAGTCCACCCCGACACCGTCCTTTCTTTTCAGAATGATTAGTATTAGTAGCTCTACCAAAACCATGATTGAGAAGAGAAACCACAGTTCTCCTATGAAAGGGAGGAGTATTGTTGAAAGGAGGAGAATCGCGGCGAGATCAGACAATTTGACCTTTTTTGCACCTTTTGAATCTAACTTGGTCATCTCTGTTGCGAGTTTTTCTGAATCACCACCGTTGTTGTCCACATATACATATTCAACGATGTCTGAGAGGAAGTTCCTGGAACCTTTTCTGAACCTGTGGTAAGGCAGTGCGAATGAGAGCGCGGCCAGACAACAGGAGAGTCCTGCAGCCGCGAAAAACAACACATTGAATCTCTGCAGGACAATCCCAATCTCAGGAATGAGACTGTAGTTGTAGAAAGCAACTGTCAAAATAACAGTCACTGAAAATACCAAAATTGAATATTTGAACGGTTCCAATACACCCAAGGACATAACACCTACCTTAACATGTCTTTCATCAGTCCCAACCTGTCCAAGATTGCCTTTGGATTCAATGAAAACAGGAAGTTGTACTCCATGTATCCAACTGTACAACCACATCTTTTTGGTTCCAACATCTTGAAGGCGTTCACAAAGCCGTGTTCCAGACCATCTATACCCTCATCTTCATAGAACAGGCAATGTGCCACCTTTCCATCGGGAAAAAGCTCACAAAATAGCTTCCCAGCCAGACAGTTTATTTTCTTCCCCTCACCAAAGTCACCGCACCAATCCAGATAAGGTCTACGCACTTTTACAACACCCCCTTTCTCCTTTTCAGCGAGGAACTCTGTTGCAGCCCTCATTTCTTCTGGAGTGGGCATTATCTCATCAACCGTCTTCCAGTTGTAGGAATCCCTGTAGGGAAAGGTTATGGTAAGCCTTCTTCCTAGGGACTCTGCGAAGTCAACTGCCTTTGAAAGGCTGTCAAAGTCGTTTGCCAAACTTATTTTTGACAAAACAGTTTCAGGGTAGACATTGATGCCGCTGTCAATTGCGAACCTTATGGCTTCAAGAGATTTTTGGTGTGTGCCCTTACCCCTCATCAGCTCATGGATTTTCTTGTCCCCATCAAATGAGATGTGTATGAAGTCTGCCTTTTTTAGGGCGCCCAACCTTTTCTTTATTAGTAGCCCGTTTGTGGCAACTGATACCATCAGACCACAATCCTTTGCGTGACCTATGAGCATTCCAATGTCGTCCCGCGTGGTTGGTTCGCCTCCTGTGAATTCCCAATAGACGCACCCAGCATCAGCGAACTCGCTTATTGCCCGCTTGCACTGCTCTGTGGTCATGTTTTTCCTCGGTGTTTTCCAATAACCACAGTATTTGCACTGGAGGTTGCACCTGAAGGTAACCTTGTTTATGACAACCAGAGGGGTTTTCTTACCAAGCTTGGACAGTGCAACACCCTTCATTAGTTTAAAGACACGCATAACCAATTTCCATGGACAACATTTTAAATACATTAGCGCAAAGAGGTTATGCATGAAGAGTGCTGTGAAGGTAGAACTCATATCTTTGGTACTTTTTCTGGCCGCCTTCGCTTCACTGTACTACTTGGCATCGATTGCCAACATCCTGATTTGGGTGTCATTGGGGCTCTCTCATCTATGTTTCTTGGTTGAGTTTCTGCCAAAGTACAAGGCGCACAAAATGGTGGCACTGGAGCACGGCACATTCGGCTTCCTTTTTTACTTGTTGTCTGTACCAGTCATTTATCTTTCCAATTGTGTTATGGGCTGGCCAGACGCGCAAACAGTTGTCCCAATTACATTCATGTTACTCCTGCCTGTAGTGGTTTCAAAGATGGTCGTGATTTTTTCCTCCCTGAGAAAATTTGATGAGATTGACTGGTTCTGGTCTGTCGCATTTTCGCCGCTTATTCTCCTTTCAAACAATCTTTACTCGTTCATACTGCTCTTCTGCGCCACAACATTTGTTTCAACCACGACACTGTTGAGGTCGCACGACTATTTTGGCTTTGACCAGTGGGTTTCGCTTTCCACGTCCTTATTTTTATGGTCGACACTGGCTGGTGTTTTGTCAATGGCGAATCCGAACGTATACGATGCAGGGATGTCTGCGCTGCTGGTTTTCACGCTGGTCTTCCTCTTTGAGAGCGCCCTCTCAGTCCGTTACCGGGCTGTCAAGGACAATGCAGTTGGAAAACTTATGAAACAAAAGAAGTTCTCAGGACTCGCAAAGGCTATAGAGCACAGATACAACCTTTCTCTGACCCTTTTGGCACACGACCTGGTTCAAGGAAAGAGAGACATCGGTAAGCTTGGTATAGTAAAAGAGACAAGTAAAGTATAAAAGATGGTTTATTGATAACAGAAACATGGCAAAGAAGTCTGAGGAGATATCTTTCATACCAAAGACATGCCCGCGCTGCGGCGACACGCTCGTAATCAAGCGCAGCGGCTGCTGGGGATACTGGTGCATCAGGGACATGTTCTGGTGGGGCAAGATAGACGGCTATCCGAAGGAGCCGAAGAAAAAATGAAGTTTTTTGATGGATATCCGATAGTTTTTTTATTCCGCTAATCTTTTCTATATGTTATGTCTTTTTTGAGTCATATGTTTAGAGGGATGGATAAGGAAGGTATCTTGAACAAAAAGGCTGTATCCCGCTTCTTACTTTTTGTTTTCCTTGTAGGTTTCTTGTTAACCTACAATCTTTTCAACTTCAACTTGGTTTTTGGAGATTATTATAGTACGATTAGCTGCGAACCCACCTGCAATGCCGGCAGGTTTTGCTACTGTATGAAATTCTCAGATGGTGACTGTATTTCTGTCTCTCCGCCTCACTCTCCAGCAACTGTCGGGACTTATTATACCCAGGCCATAGGCTGCACAACTGGTTGCGGAAGTCAATCGTCAGGACCTTGCAGGACAACTGATGCTTGCGCTTCAAATTACTACTATTGCAATGGTCTTGATTGTGATGGTTCAGGGTCATGTTTAACGTGTTATGGTGGATCAAACTGGGGCCCGGGATGCCAGGACGACTGCAATATAGCTACCCGAAACTACTGCAATTCTGGTACCGCAGGTGGCTCTTACAGCACCTGCGCGTCTGGACAAGTTTGTTATGTATCTGGTAGCCAAGGGGTTTGTGGGGACCCTGACTCTTCATCAGCCATATGTGTAACCGAGTGTTCTTGGGTGTGGCTGAACCCACCCAACGATAGATGCTGCGGTGACGATGGCAGCAGCGATGACTACGCCTCTGGAAGCGACGGCTCGAACTACTGTTGCAGCGGCTCATCAAAGGTGGATGACACTTGGTGCGACTCGTCGTTCGGGTGGCAGATAGATGGAGTCCAATGTACGGGAGATGCGGTTGACAGAGACGGCGCTTGGACTCCACCAACAGCAGACAACGATTTGGATTGTGATTGCGATTCAATTGGTGATGGAGACCCTTGCGCTAGTGGGATAGCTGACGCGAACCAGGACGGAATCTGCGCTAGAACATCCGGTGGGAGCTGGGACTGTGACGTGAATGAAGTCGCTTACAACCACGTAACTGTAGATTATTATCAAAGCTGCGCTGAGACTACAATTGGTTTTGCATGCGATCAGGATGTAAATCCAGGATACAGCGTGGATGGAGTCTGTACAAAGGACGATGGTGGAGTCCCACATATATGTTGTAATGGAAATGGTGTTGATTGTGTTGGTACTACTTATTTGGACTCAACACCTCTTGAATACTGCCCTAGCGAGGACAGTAGCACACCTACTGCAGGAGCCACATGCGACTCAGATGTGGGTGACGGTGATTTCGATGATGACAAGGGGATATGGGTTGGGACAAGTGGTGCATCCTGCGGTAGCGCGACCTGCGACTGCTGCACAAACACCTACGCGCTTGGCTCTGGAGCAACTGACATAACTCCATACGACTCATGCGCTGCAACTTGCGACACAGACGGGAAGACCTGCCTCCCGAATGCTGATTTCATCGACTGGGATGGGATAACTGCTGGTGAGCTTGGAGTGTGTACTACCACGGCCACATGCACAAAGGGTCTCGTAAGCAAGACTGGAGCCGACTACATAGCTGGTTGCAGCACCGCTGGATACGAGTGCGATTCGGACATCGAAGAGGCGAGCGGCTATGTCCGTACAGGCTACTGTCTTGGAGCAAGCTGCGTCGCTGACGGAAGTGTCAGTGAGCAGGATAAGTGCAGCCACGATGCCCAGTGCAGCGATACTACATACACCAGGAGCTGCTACTCCGGGAACAGCACCACCTGCATGGGAAGTTCCGGTTCAACAGATGGTTTCTGCCTGAGGGATAATAGTCAGGTTTGCACAACTGGGTATCAGTGCGGAAGCGGGGTCTGTCATGGTGGCAGTTGTCTCGCGAAACATGCTACTCAAAGTTACTGCTCAGCGACTACCTGTGGAGACCAGTGTAGCGGTAATGGCAACGCTTGGAACAGTGGCGCCGGGCAGATGCACGGCCCTACCAACAACGGGTGCTCCTTAAACATGCCGCTTGCAGATTTTAATATAGACACAACCGACTGCATTGGCGGAACCGGGGACACTAGGGACGCGGACTGCCAAGCTAACTGTGGTGGCGGGTTGACTTATATAACCACCACTGGGGGTGGTAATCCTTATCTGTCTGGTCAATGCCAAACCTTGAAAACCGAGGGTCAGGCTTGCTGCCAACCGAGGGGTTATGGCGGCGGCGGCTCTGGGGGTGGGGACTGTGCAGCAAACCTCAACTGCACTACAGTTATTGGTACTTGCAAGAGGGTAGACGGCCAGTCGTGCACCAATGGCGATGAGTGTTACTCTGACCTCTGCATTGCTGGTGTGTGTAATGGTTGGGAAACAGATGGCTGTGACGGTTACACCGGCGCTGGCTGCAGCGAGGATTCCAACGCCTGGAACGGAGCCTCTGGTGGAACCTGTCTGAGCGACGGCGCCTGCGACACTGTCAACCCGGTGAGAATGGACTGTGGTGGGAGTGGGACATCCGCATGCCAAACCAGCACTGATGCTGTATATGACACCTGCACAACAACCAGTGGCGACTCCTGTGACACCACCACGGGAAACGGTAACTTCACTCAGGATGGAACATGCGCCAGTGATGGTGGGGACAACTGCGACAACTCTGGACATGTCTGTTTTGACACAGCTAATTACCAGGCAGATTGCAGCAGCTGTTCTGAGGGACATACCTGCGATTCTAGTGTTACTGGCGGGGATTACAGTGCTAATGGCGACTGTTTCAACGCTGCTGGTTCGCTTATATGTTGTTACGGAACACAGGACATGAACGATACCAATGCAGATACCCAGTGCTGTTACAATGGCGATGTTAAAGCTGACGACTGGAACTCTGCAAGCGCAGCTTGCATCAACGGCGGTCTTTACGACTGCGGAAGCCAGATATCAATGGACGAAGAAGCAGACGCAGACTACTGCTCAAATCCAGAGAGCGGAAGCCTCTGGTGTGGATACGCCAACACGTGGGTGTCAAACAGAATCAATGCTGATTGTTGCCCGGTTGTGGACGCGATTCCGAACTCTACGACCTGCCCCATAATAGACGACAGCGGGCAGTATTGGGAGTGGAACGACGGCTCAACCAGCACTGAATGTGCAGTTAACAAATGGCTCATCCAGGATACGGATGATTCGGGAGGTAATGATGATATCTGGGGTGTCTGGGCACAGAACAACACCTACGGGTTGTACATTCTCCTCAATATCTCAAGCGGAACCCCTGCCGGCAACCTTAGGATTTACATCGACACAGATGAGTCCGCGCCAGCTCAGTGCTATGCGAACAGCACGGGGATATATCAGGTCTCAGGTGATACTCCATGTACAGGACACCCCAACCTTGATTATGCTTCGTCTGGTGATGGTTACGCAGAGTACAGGATAGACCTTGACTATGCTTGTGGCTCCTGTTGTGGTGGAGGTGGTAGTTGTCCGCAATACCTTTATCTCTATGTGGAGGACCCGAATGCTGACAATGACAGGGCACCAGATTCAGGCTATGCAGAGTATAATTTCGCCTGTGGCGGAGGGGGTCCGAGCGTGCCGATACCCGAATTTATATTCGGCGCGATAACAGCATTCGTAATTCTGCTGTTTATCACTTACTTGTTCGCACCCAAGCCCCTATAGCCGAGTTTGATGGTGTTTACAAGCACTTTCACTCCGTCCCTGACAAGAGAGAACTTGTTTTCTTTCCTGTGTTTGTAAGGCACACCAATCTCTACAATTTTGAATCCCTTGTTCTTAGCTTTCAGCAGTATTTCAATTTTAAATTCGAATCCGTCAGCCCATCTTCCATTTTTCTTTAGTACGTC
>DAOVEB010000019.1 GCA_030669205.1 Candidatus Parvarchaeota archaeon
AGCCTTCATATTACCTGAAAACTCACTAGACACTGAAACCGTGCTTGGTATCAATTCACTATTATCTCAAATTACAAGTCCAATTGAAAACTGTAAAAAAACAATTTATTCTTCTGGATTTAAAACAGAAGCCGGCTTTGATGTTCTTTCGATAACAGAGGAACTAATCGACGCCTATCCAAAATCGGATGAGCCGAAGCTGGAGTTCTTCGTGATGTCGTTCTGTCTATATGGAAACACTGCAGAGGACGCTTTAGAGCCAGTATACGACCTGCTCGGTGACAAGGCTTTGATTGAGCCCCATTATGTGATATATTCAAATTATCTTTCTGGTTATCCAACATATTGTCTCGATGAAGAAAATGTATACTGTTCCATGCATGGCATCCAAGAATTAAACCAGAATGTGAGGGAACTATGCGTCTGGAACTATTACGACCAAGACACCTGGTGGGATTTCGTTTTTGATATAAACTCTAACTGCGGCTCAAACAATGTGGACACATGCTGGGAGCAGTACGCCACCAGCAACGGCATAGACATAAACATGATAAGCACGTGCGAAGAGGACGAAGCGTCTGACCTGCTTGATGCGGATATTGCGCTCACCACGTCGTACGGTGTCACAGGCAGCCCAACCTTAATAATAAATGGTGAGAGATATGTCGGAAGCCGCACACCCGACGCAATCAAGGAAGCGCTGTGCTGCGCGTTCAACGATGAGCCTGCAGAGTGCTCAGTGGTGATATAAAATGGCAAAGAAATCCGAAAAGAAAAAGGGTAAGGAGAGAAAGCGCGCCAAGGCGAAACCATTAGAGAAGAAGGACAGCCTGCTCAACTTCAAGCTCAAGAAAGACCCGTGGATGGTCGCCACGCTGGCATTGGTCGTGCTCACTGGCCTATCAGTCATCTTCAACTGGAACATAACGGGATTTTTCGCTGCCCCAAAACCAACACCAGGAACCGGTTTAGAGGCCTTTGTTGTCTCATACTGTCCATTTGGAGTACAGATGCAAAGGATACTGGAGCAGGTTGTTCCAGTTATGGGTAGTGATATCCCTATAACAATTAGATACATCGGAGATGTAGTCAACGACCAAGTAACTGCGATGCATGGGGAAAGAGAAGCAACTGAGAACCTTAGACAGATTTGTATAAGGGAAGAACAGGGTGACAAATATTGGAATTATGTGGGCTGTTTTATCAAAGCAGGTGATGTGGAATCCTGTTTGGTTTCAGCAGGAATAAACCAAAATATGCTGGAGTCATGCATGTCAAACCCTGAACATGGAGTAGAATACGCCAAGGTGGACTTTGAATTAGAACATGCTGCTTGGGAGAAGTGTACCACCTGCAGAGGTCCGACTTTAGCATCACCTCAGTTGACATTCAACGGGGAACTCGTCAGCGAATTCGACTATAGCGGAAGAACGGCAGAGGGTATCGACTACGGCGGAAGAACAGCAGAGGCTATTAAGCAATTGATTTGTGCCAGTTTCGAAGTAGAGCCAGCATCCTGTTCGGAACAGCTACCAACTGAACAGGCGGCAACGTCGTTTTCAGAAACGTACTCACAATCTGGTTCCACAGGTGGAAGCGGATCATGCTAAGATGAACACCTACGCAATAGGTATCGCAGCAGGAATCATAGTTCTGATAGTCGCTTTTTTTGCTCCTGCGTTCACAGGCTTATCAGTTGGCGTCGACACATTTGACGTCAACTTTGAGAGCGGGCCACTTGACAGTGTGCCAGCAGAGTTCAACACAGTCGGAACGGCAGAAGGAGGTTTCATCGAAACTGACGCGTTCATAACATCCGGTGGCAAACCTGTGCTGTTCTTCTTCGGAACAATGGGCGACTCCGACTGCAGTTGGGAGAAGAAGCCCTTCCTGGAGGTCGCAAAGGAGTTCGGCGACTCAGTAAGCGTCCACTTCTACGAGCACAACATAGCCACACCCACTGCTGACGACACAGAGGTGCTGACCAACCTGAAGGTGGGCGGGAACGTGCCTGTTGTTATGATTGCAGGTAGATACTACCGCATCGGCTCTGGCGAACGATACGGGGAAGAAGGGGAAAAGCAGATTCTGCGCGGTCTTATAGAGGACGTCTTGAATCAAGTTTAACCTATCCGTTCCATGCTGTCTTTGCACAAAAACTACTTTAAGCCGTTGCGCAATTAGCAGTGGATATGTCAGATAAGAAAGTTTCAACCAAAAATGATTTTGGAGAGAGATTAATTGGAATAGAAACAACCCCAGTGGAAAGCAAAGACAAATACGCCACGATTCTTTTGGTCCACGGTTTTGGTGTTACAAAGGAGGAAGGCGGTATGTTCGATGATTTAGCAGATTATCTCTCACAAAACGGTTTTTTAGTGTATAGGTTTGATTTTTCCGGTTGTGGAGGAAGTGAGGGAGATTACAGTGAGACTTCGTTATCAAAGTTGAAATCAGATCTATCTGAAATCTTGAATTTTTTGAATAAACAGAAAAGAGTTGACAGTTCAAGACTGGGTATCCTAGCGCAGTCTCTCGGAACTTCTGTTGTGGTTGCATCGAGACCAGAAGTTCGGGCTATTGTGCTTATGGGATCTAGTGCACATCCCAAGAAACTACTATCCGAATTATTTGGAGAAAACTACAATCCCGATGGAATCTCAAGTAGAAAACGTTCTAGTGGTGACATAACACACGTTAAGCCAGGATTCTGGAAGGACTTTCAAAACTATGATTTGGTAGAGTCCATTAATGGTATCAACTGTCCAATACTTTTTATCCATGGTTCCAAAGACGAAATTGTCCCCTTATCCGAGATGGAAAAACTATATGATGTGTTTAAAGGATCAAAAGAAAAACTCATTCTTGATGGGGCAGACCACGGTCTGAATCCCCATAGGGAAAAGATGCATGAGATTGTCAGACACTGGTTTGCAGTGCATCTGTTGGAGCGAGACAACTAGTAAAGTTTAAAAAAGCATCAGAGATAGTCAAACCAAGCTTGAGGGGGAGACCCTAGTGATAGGCGATGGGAATATACAAATATATGCGTGATTACTGGAAGAATCCTGACAAGGGCAGGGTTCGTGAACTTCTCATAAAGTTCAGACGCGAGAAGGTCTTTACCCGCATTGAGAAGCCTACGAAGATAGCAAGAGCTCGCTCACTCGGATACAAGGACAAGCAGGGCGTGGTGGTCGTGCGTGTTCGGATAAAGAAGGGCGGCAGGAACAGGCCGAAGCCGAGCGGCGGGAGGAAACCGAAGAAATCCGGTCTGAAGAAGTTCTCAGCAAAGAAGTCCACCCAGTGGATTGCAGAGGAAAGGGTGCAACGCAAGTACCCAAATCTGAGGGTGATGAACTCATATATTATGGTGGAGGACGGCAAGCACAAATGGTTTGAAGTCCTGCTTCTGGACCCAGAACATCCGGAGATAAAAAGCGACAAGGAGTTCTCGCGCGTTGCTTCGCAGCCAAGACGCGTTCAGAGGGGCCTCACATCTGCAGGCAAGAAGTCCCGCGGACTCAGGCGCAAGGGGCGCGGAGCAGAGAAGGTCAGGCCGTCCATACGCGCCAAGGGCGGAAGAGGAAAGTAGCTCATAATAAATAGGATGAGGATTTGAACGTACCATTAAAGATTTAAAGCACAGCAGTGATAGCAAGTGCATGATTCCTGGCATGAACCCAAAGATGATGAAGAAGCTGATGAAGCAACTGAACGCAGAGGAGATAGACGCGGATGAAGTAGTAATAAAGGCGGGAAATCGGAAAATCATTGTGAAGAACCCGCAGGTGGTGAAGATGACTGTTTCGGGTCAGGAAACATTCCAGGTCATGGGCAATATCTCAGAGGAAGAAGAAATCAACCCGGATGACGTGAAGATGATTGTGGAGAACACCGGCTGCCCGGAGAAGGAAGCCATAGCCGCGCTGGCCGAAACCAAGGGAGACATAGCTGAAGCGATAATAAAGATAAAGGAAAGCTAAACAAAAAATCTCAGTCTTCCGGAGGAACGTAGCCTTTATCATCAAGTTGAGACTGTAATCTGTTATGGTATTTGTCCCTTATAGCATCCAAATCAATTCCGCCACTTGAAAGACGTGGCAAATTACCACTCTCATCACAGCAATATGATGGATCTATCCCAAGTTTTCTGAGGTAGTTTTTTGCCATGGTGTCCACGTCCAAAGTTCTATCCGAAAGACATGGCAAATTACCACTCTCATCACAACAGTCCAGTAGATGTACTTCCCCGGCTCCCAATTTAAAAGTAGTTGGGACATAAGGAGTATTCTCCCTCAACTCTTCCTCTTCTTTGAGTATATAATCGATTGTTTTCATACAGTTATCAAAAGAACATTTCTTTATAAGCTTTTCTATAATAACTATTTAAAAGTAGTAAAACTTAGGGAAAAAATGAAGCAGAATGACCTTTACTCTCCCTTCTTAATGTACAGTTCTCTTCGTTTGGATTTTGGAATCAGATTACCTGAATCGTCAAATAGGTCACTAATGGTTTTACTTTGTCCTATCTTGATATCAAATTTCCTGGAGTAAATAGGTTTCTCAATAACTCGCCCGGTTACCAAATCGTAGTGTGTCATGGATATACTTGGATTGTAATCCATTTAAAAATATATCATCCCGAATGAGCTAATAGTTCTTTCCCAGAAGGTGCTCCAGTATCCTAGCGAACGCGGGCCGGGTTATGAAGATGCCCACGGAGACTGCGATTATGGTCGTTATCGCGAACCCTCGCAACAGGCCGGCGCCTGCGAAGAGGAGCGGTATCATGGTTGCAACCGTGCAGGCGAAGGCCGCGATTATGATGAAGAACGCCTTTGATATCCTGCGCTTGATTGAACGCTCCCTCTCTATCTTCCCGCCGCGCAGGATTTCATCTGTTATCAAAATCTGGTCGTTGACGCCCGTACCAACTGCTGCCATGAGTCCGGCAATGCTCGCGAGGTCGAGTGTCCAGTTGATGGCAGCCGCAACCCCAAGTGTTATGAAGATTTCAGCAAGGCTCACAATAATTATTGGAATCGCAATCTTGAAGTTCTTGTACCTTGTGGCTATCAGGATGTCCACTGCAACTATGGCTGTGATAAAGACCATGAAGATGTTCTGGACGAACTCGTTGCCGAGCTTTGGGGATATGGACTCTATGCGCACAACCTCCATCTTCACAGGCAGCTCCCCGCTCTGCAGGGTCGCCTGCATCCTCCTCATCTCCTTCTCAGCCTCAATCTTAGACTCCCTGAACCCTGATATCGTTGGGGAGGTCACGGCCTCTCCCTTGAGGTCCTCGGCTATCCTGAGCTGCGAGCCCTCTATTGGCTCGTCGTCCATGTAAAAGTCGATTGTTGCGTTGAGGTAGCAGCCGGTTGCCTCGCACTCGCCGATACCCAAGGCAGCTGTCGCGTTTGCAAACCTCTCCGCAGCCTCCTGGTTTATGTCTATCTGGAAGACAAAGTTCCATATGATACCATCGCCTGACTGTCTGGGGTCAACGCGCGCGACGCACTGGGTTCCGGTTATGCAGACGCTCATGAGGTCAGAGCCAAATATCACGGTCTCATTGAGTATCTTGGCTTCAAACTTGCCTTCCTTTTCAAGAAGAATGGTTACCTCCTCCTTTGTTGCGCCTGCGAACTCCAGACGGAAGTACTGGTTTCCCGCCAAATCCTGCTGATAGGTTATTGGAATCTCCTTGAGCCCGTAGATGTTGAGGCGCTGGTCAAATATGGCCAGGATGTTCCCAACCTCTGCACTGTCAAGAGACCTCTCTGGTCTGAGCATTACCTTGGTTCCGCCCTGGATTTCAATGCCAAACTCGATGTTTGAATCAGGGACGTCAGAAACTGCGAGGCCAAGGTTGGTTTCGTTGTCGTCCCTGTGCCTGCAACGAACGGATATGCAGTCCTCTCAGAGTAAGAATAAGGAAAGGTCTCCACCTTGTAGATGACCCTGACGACATCACCCGGAGATATGGTCTCCAGCGCACTGTAATAGTCTTGGAAGTTGTTTACAGCAATGCCATTGACTGAAGTTATAATCTGGCCTGTGGTGAGCGACGAGGACGCTGGCGAGGACGCTAGGTCAACCACAACACCATCTGTGCCTGAAAACGGCTTTATCCAGAAAAATGAGAAGGCTATGATTGTCACAAAAAGTATGAGTCTCCACTCCTTGATTATATCCTCAACTCTCACCGTCTTTCCCTCCTTTCAAGGTAGATGCGCTGGAGACCTGCGTTCTGTATCCAGGTGTTTATCGTGTCCGATAACGTGCCTATAAGGAGTATGAGCGCTATGTGCTTGATTATGTCTATGTTGGAGAGCAAGAACATTATCAGTGACGTCACAAATGCCGCCATCTCCATGGTGAGTTCGGTCTTTATTGCGTGTTTCATCCTCTCCATAATTGTGCCGTCGGTTCTCTTCAGTATGTAGGTAGCAAGGAGTATGTCTGAGTCTGTAGAGTAACCTATTATCATGAGTAGGGCGCCAATGGAGGCAACAGAAAAGCGGATTTGGAAAAGGGACATCACGGCCAAAACAAAGATGACGTCTGAAACTGTTGAGACTATTATTGAAAACGCCGGTATGGGGTTCCTGAAGTAGTAGAATGCCACCAAGGCCATCAGCGCAAATGCTATCACAAATACAAGCAAAGCGTCCTGGAAGAACGACTGGGCGATTGCTGACGACTGCACACCCACATCCGTGTTTGTCTCGTTGAGCGTGAGCTCCATCACAGTCGAAAGCGCAGCGAGGACCTCCTCCGCGGAATACTCACCGCTGACATCAATGTCATAGCCAAGCGTGTTGATATTCAGCGCATCCCTCACCTCGCGAACAATCACGTCGTCGGTCTGGAGCGAGGAAACCAGCAGGTTCTCCAACTCAACGAGGTCGAAATGCTTCTCAGTATAGATTGTCACGGTTGTTCCACCCTTAAGGGAGATATCCTTTGTGATGAACTCGCCCGTGGTGACTTTGGAGAACATGAGTATGGATATGGAGGCCAAAAGCATGATTACAGGGATAATCATCAGCTGTTTGTACTTGTGTTCGTAGACATAAAAAAGCTTGTCAACAAATCTTTCGATGGTTCCTTTCATGGTTTATTTATTAACTTGAGTTCCCTTTTAATGGTTTCCGGTTCAATCAGTAGACGACCATACAAGTGACATTATGAGCAATATTGAAAAGAAATGGAACGTGGGAAGGAAAGTTAAGGCGCAGGAATGAAAAACTTTAAGACCAAATCTTTATTTTTTGATAATATGCATTTGACAGAAATCATATTAAAAGATGGAAGAAAATTTGAAGGGTTCATAGACGAACAAAGACTTGATCCTGATATTTTTGAACATTCTTATATTAAATTGTTGGACGATAACCTGTTTTATATCAAAGACATTATTTCTGCAACAACAAAAAAAGATAGAGTATCTTCCACTAAAATAGGCGATGTTGATGAAATTGAAAATATGCGAAAATTTTGGAAAGAGTATATGGAAGGAAAGGTAGATGGAATTCCTTTGGTAGAGGAAGAGTATAGATTACCTCCTGAACATTAATCATGTCTAACAACTTTGCTAACCATGTCATAATAGGAAGACCAGAAACCGGTGGAAGAGCATGGCTGATAGCAACAGTCCTGTCGGATAGGTCACAACCGAAACAGAGGAGAAAAATCTCACCAGATGGGGACTCAACGCATATTTCTGCAGCAGAATAAAAAGAACTGAAACTATTACGGTAAAGAGGAGGTACTGTTCGAAGTTCTGCACATAACTAATTTCACTTATCCCAAAAAAAGGAACCATTCCAAAGCCGAAGAGGATGCCGGTTGCGAAGCGCACAACGTTATCACTTTTCCTCCACCCTACACGCTGGCTCAGACCGTCAACAAGCATGGGCACCATAAGAACCAGATTCGCAGCTGAGACCGAAGAGACGAAGAAGGTGGAGGTAGATACCAGGTATAGGAAACCCAAAAGAAAACCAAGGTGCATGCCCGTGCACCTGCAACAGAACAGTGATTGTATTCCCAAAACGAATGAACGCTCTGGGCTCCTGTGACAGGGAACGTACTTCATCCAATCTCGCTTCGGCACAGAAATCACCTCACCTTGTACGCGACCAGCGATACTACAGTCACCCCAATAACAGCGAGCACAACAGGTGAGAGAAAGAAGTTTATGGTATTTGTCAGAACAGATGTCACAACAATGGATAGGACACCCAAGGGACCAACAGGAACCTTGAGCCCTAACAACCCCAGACAGTCCCCCAGCACAGGTATGCTCTTCAGGTCAGTGATTATCTGAGCACCGCAGGCGTCAAGGTCGCACTGGCACTGACCTTTCTTCTCCATAGGCTACTTTACAACCCGTTTCATTAAATGGTTTTCTGAAATAGGTGGATATTCAAGAAGTGAATGAAAACCTTCACCTTAACTTGTACACCAGCGACCCGATAAGAGCTACTCCAACCACAGCCAAAGCAACTGGCGACAAGAGGAAGTTGACTGTGTTTGTAACAAGCGATGTCAAGATAATTGCAACAACACCCAACGGTCCAAGCGGGGCTTTGATTCCAAACATAGAAGCACACTGACCACACATGTCACCAATAAAAGGGATAGTTTCAAGCATCTCACTTATCGAGCCGCATTCTGGCAGCAGTTGTCCTTTCCTATCCATAGATTAATTTTATAAACAGCTGGCTTAAATTTCTTTGCAAAGGGGCCGTAGTCTAGGCCAACCTTTTCCCGCTTCGCGGCAAAACGTTAACGAAAAGGTGTGGGGACAATCTGGTAGGACTCAAGCCTCGGGCGCTTGTAACCGGAGTTCAAATCTCCGCGGTCCCAGTGCGGCTGTGGTCTAGCAGCACCTTTCTTTGCGAAAGAAAGTTGCAGCAAAGAAGGTTGCTGGACAGTGGCAGGATCCGAGCTTCCCAAGAATCTTTTTGCAAGCAAAAAGCTTCACCAAAAAGGGAAACGGAAACAGCTCGTTGCCCGGGTTCGAATCCCGGCAGCCGCATCACTTCGAAGAGAAAGCAGCTGAGAAGACGTTGAAGTTCCGAAGTTATTAATATACCACTTAATAGTTATTTTAGTATGGATTCCAAACAGGATGTTGAGTCTCTAGAAAGCAAACTATTTCGTAGCAAAATAGCTCTTTTCTTGGGTTTTGCTCCTCAACCTGTAGCAGGAACTCTTGTAGGAATTACTATCAGGGATTATCTCACTTCTGCAAATCCAGACCTTTTTCCACTCCTTCTTTCTGGAATGTTTATGGCTTACTCCTTTGACCTTCTACTCAAAGCGGTTTTTAGGGCGCACCCACAATACAGGGAAACCAAGGAAAAATTAGAACAGATTTATATGCTAAAAAATTATTATACTTAATGTCAAACTCCAAAGTCCTTATAACCTCCAACGTCCATAGAACATCTGAGACGATACTGCACGAATAATATTCTAAAAGCTTAAATAGAAACATCCAATGTATCATCACATGAAAGTGGTGTATTTCAAAAGAGTTGATCAAGGCCCAGACAATTTCCATGAAGGGTTGGTTATGCCTAGTGTTTCAACACATTGTTTCTATGTTCCAGACAAAGAAGTGATGTTATATGCAGAACCTACAGGGCATTGTAAGATGGATTACTCAATAACGGACGATGAAAAGTTCTTAGAGGAAGCAAGAATAATAGCAGAGGGAAAAACACCGACAACAGAAGGAATAGACTTTTTCCTCGCGAAGAGTTTTGAGTATGATGACTCTGAGTTGAAGAAGTGTATACACGCTGCAAGAACTAGTGCTGGATTGAGAAAGAGAGTTGAAGCTAGTATCAGGAAACTGGTAGATAAAGCAGTGGAAAAGGACATCGGTTTGGAGAGATTCGCCCTTGAAGGGTATGATATGGAAAGGTAACCCAACACTGAGATAGGTTATAGTTGGTGCTACTGTGAATCCTTATATCTCCATGACTCCTGATTTACTATGAGGTGATTCGAAATGGAATCAAAAACCTTAACTTCTGAGACCGGAGTTCGCAATCCCCGCATCTGCATCTTTCCTTAGACATAGGTTTATAAAAGGTGCAAAAAGACATTTACAACAGGACAAAAAGGACAAGATTTGATATCTCGTTCTTGAGTCAACAAAAAAGAGGTGAAACAAATGGCGTTTCAAAAGCGCAGGTTCGACGAACCCAGAGAGATGCATAAGTCTGTCTGTTCGGAGTGCGGCAAGGACTGTGAGGTCCCGTTCAAACCCGACCCAGAGCGACCGGTTTACTGCAAGGAGTGTTGGGCCAAAAAGCGAGAGGAAAAAAGGCGATAGTTCTAAAATCTTTGTTTATATCTGCAACTTTTTATTCCTGTAAAGAGATGGATGTTCTCCTGTGCCCGGTCCGCTGAACCACGAAGTTTTGGTCCGACGTATTGGGTCTGGAAATATCCACCCTCATTTTGTTTTTTACCCCATTACAACGGGCTCTGCCAAAAACAACAGACTCAAACACTGTTTTGCCTGTCCAGACGGATCAAAAATCGTAATATTTTTTAATAAGTGGTAATATTTATTATGAAAACCTGTTTGGAGGACCTAAATTGATACCTTCGGAGCTCAAAGAGGATAACTACAACATAACCGGCAACCGCTTCCAGTTTTATGTTGTAGGGGTGACTGAAAAACCGGACCACTCCATCATTGTGGCTGTCTGCGACAAAGATGAGGGGCTCCAAGGTGCAGAATCCCGTCTGGAAATCCTGGCCAACAGATGCAATGAGGAGTTGTTTCCTGAAGGTAAGGTTATCGAACTGCCCTGCCACCGTTTCACAAGCGAAAATGGAGAGAACGGTGTGCCAAGAATCCGTCTCCATTACAGAGAAGAAGGGTTGAGGATACCAAGTGTCTATTAGAAAGGTTTAAAAACGCGAGAAATTTCCAGTCTGACGGGTAGGATCGTTAAAGATTACGGTCTTTATCGGACAAACTTGATCCGCAAGGGTTTTGCAAGTTGGATGAAAATCCGTCCTGCCCAACTTAATTTACTTGCTCCTTGACTCTACCTGCTCCTTGACTTTTTGTGCTATCTTTGTGCCGAGAATCGACTGGAGGCGTTTCAATCTGGCAGCGCTCACATCAGCGCGGGTTTTGATTTTGTTTGAGAAAAGCATGCGCGCACGGACCCTTCCAATGTAGCGCAGGGAAACCAGGTCCAGGAGCTCCTCTTGCACACCGTACTTCATCCTGCTGCGCAGCTTCGCAATCTCGCTCCGCGGTACCTTGAGGAGTTTTGCCAGTTCTACGCAGGAATAGAGCAGCCAGTCCACCCTGAACAACCGCGAACGGAGGTCGCCTGGTGGGACACCATACTTCTTGAATATGATATCCTCGTGCTCCTCTCCCACCCAGTCCAGAAGCATCAGCGAGGTGCGCAGCGCCCTGAGGTACTCATCGTATTCATAGTCAAACGGGTTTGGCTCAGGCTCCAAAAGGTAGTGACCGGAATCAGCAATCTGCTCCTGGAGTGGGGCAAAATCGCTGGCACGCATTCTGAGCTTACGGAGTTCAGACGTCCTGGAAATGAGGTGGAGAAAGGTGATTGGAGTTGTCTCAGCACCCGGAAGTTTTTTCAGATTCTGGATGATGTAATTTGCGGAAGCGGGGTCAAGGTAGAGCTCGGAAACCCGCTTGCCAATTCGTGTTGGTACCAACCTTTTGTTGACCTTTTCCAGAAACCCCCAATCAAGCAGGAGTTCCACAATCCGGAATATCATCGCCTCAAGGTCCTTGACTCTTCCGTACTGGTGGGCCCAGAAGGTCTCCGAGAAGAACTTCAAAAGTTCGGGAACGTCCCTCACAACGGTGTCGCAGACGAGAGAGAGTATGTGGGTTCTAAGAACCGGTTCTGAGGAGAGCTTGGAATAAACCGCCTCTGACTCGGCCCATATAAACCTTTCAAATATCTCCTCCTTCTCTGTCTCACCTCTAGCAAGAGTAATTGCCTCACCATACTCATCATAGTCAGGTCTCCCGGCACGTCCGGCAAGCTGGTGGTATTCAAGTGTCGGAATCCAGTCAAGGGCGCCGTCGCCGTAGCGCTTGAGGTCGCGGACAACCACGCGGAACGACGGTAGGTTGACCCCCATGGAGAGGGTGGGTGTGGCGCAGATGCATTTTAAAATCTTGGAGCGGAACGCGTTTTCGACCATCTCCCGTTGTCTTGACAGCAGGCCAGCATGGTGGAAGGCCGCTCCGTCCTTCACGTACTCTGCAAGCTTCTGGCACTGGGAGGTTGGGACTTCAAGTACCTCAATTATCTCGTCCGAAAGCCTTGCAAGGGAGTTTTTGTCCTCTTGGGAAAGGTGGCGCTTGACGACCTTCCTCTGTTCACGCGCGAGCGCCTCTGCGTAGCGCCTGGACATCAGGAAGAACAGAATCTGCTTGCCTTTCTGCAGGGTATCCTCTGTAATTTCAGACTCAACCCTGTCCAAGGAGATGAAAATCTGTGAGGTTTTGGAACCAAAGTCTATCTCACCTTTGCAGTAGACCCCTTGGTGCAGGTCAACAGGTCGGTAATCACTCTTGACAAGCTCTGCGCCGAGCCACTCCGCAATCTCTTTGTCGTTCGAGACCGTCGCGCTCAGCGCGATTATCTGGGCATTTGGTACTGCTCGACGCAGGCGCGTGGTCAGGACCTCGAGTGTTGGACCCCTGCTTGGGTCGGTTATCATGTGAACTTCGTCAAGCACAACAGTCGAAATTTTGCCGACCCACTGGGCCCTGTGTCTCAACAGCGAGTCCATCTTCTCGCTTGTGGTGATGATGACATCGTACTTGCCAAGCCAGCCCTCAGACGAGTCAAAGTCCCCGACTGAGATGGCGGTCTTCACCTTGTAGTGCTTCTTGAAGTCGCGGTATTTCTCTGACGCAAGGGACTTTAGTGGGACTATGTAGACCGCCTTACCTCTCCCGCTCAATATATTGTTGATACATGCCATCTCAGCAACCAAGGTCTTTCCAGAAGCTGTCGGTGAGGAGACAACAACGCTCTTGCCATGGAAAAGGCCTGCCTTTATTGCGAGCTCCTGAGGGGGGAGAAATCTCTTGAACCTGGAAGAGAGACTCTCAAAAAGTTGTGGGTGGACAAGTCCACTCACCTCCTTAACGTCCATGGGAACATCTGGCACATCGACCATTAACAACCTTTTGATGGGCTTTCCGGTAAATCAAAACAAATAAAAGCACCGACTAGGTAGTAACTATAGATGAGGGCCCAGTACGCTGTAAGCATAGTTGTCCTTACTCTGCTTGGACTGTTCCTGATGTATGTGCTCCTCTCAACACCCTATGAGAGGTACTGTATGCTGACAGGGGCGTGTGATAATGATACGGATGGCGGGAACGGTGGCACGCCTCCTCCAGGCTCAATCTATACTACACCCGTTGGATGGATAGGTGGAACCAATGGTGGCAAAATAGGAACAACCCACACGTTGAACAATATAGCAACCTCTTATATTCTGAAGGACGTGCAAGTGGAGTTTTTGTCCGAGCTCTCATTGAGTTCAAATATCTTTGTCTCGGGCGTCAGGGAGTTTCAGGTGACCGCTGACCCCAACAATACAGAGAGTGTTGAGCTGTTGCTCAATCTTGAATCAGAAGTTGGTTCTCCTCTCATAGAAGTCTATCTCAACGGTGTCCTCGCGCAACAGAGAGATATTGGGTCGGGTGAAAGTTTAACTGTCTTGATGAACAACCTCGCAGAATCCAACACAATCACTTTGAGATGCGCCTTCCAGGGCTGGGCGTTCTGGGAGGTTCACACCTGCAACTTCCAGGATATCACCGTTGTAAAGAAGGAGTACGAAGAACAAGTTGTGGAGACGCAGACGCTTCTCCTGAGCTCGCAGGAACAGACTGCGCCGGTCATGCAGATGAAGTTCTGGGTTGAGGAAACCGAAGGTGGTGGAGAGTTGGAGATCCGCCTCAACGACGCCCTGCTTTATAGGGGTCCGGCTGAGCTCGGAAACAACACCATAGAGTCGAACGACGTGGCGTTGTCTGGCTCGAATACCGTCGAGTTCAGGGCTGCAAAAGGAGTCTCTTACACGATAACCAAGGCAGATGTCGAGTTGTTCTCAGAGGTCGAGCCAAAGGATTTCAAGGTCATCAACCTCCCGGACAGCGTCGCCCAGCAAATTAGGGGTTTAACCGATGGGGCGCGGTTCATCCTCACGGTCACGAACGTCCAGGTTGACGGCATCGCTTATTTCACCCTCTTCCCCGCGCACATAACTCACCCGGCAGACGTAATGGTTGGCAGCGTTTTCACAGACGTGGAACCGGATGAGATAGATTCAATCGCAAACACCATACGCATCGAGTCGCCGGACGCGAAGTTCTACGCCTCGGAATTCAGGATAGTTCCGAGGTAGAAACAATTATATAGAATCATCGTTATCTGATAATAGTAATGTCAAATGGGGAAGGAGGGGCACCACAGCCAAGATCTGGAGAGAGTCCTGAAGATTATGGGAGACGGGTTGAGGAATATGAAAGAAATCAACGCGAGTACAGCAGAGCAGCCGAAGATGCGAGAAGAAAAGTTAAAGAAGGTGGCAGGGCCCGGAGGGTTGCCCGAGGAGGGTACGACAGGCTGCGCGGGACTGACCCGATAGGGGGATTGAGAAATCTGGGCATACTTGCTGTTCTTTTGATAGTCTCCTGGTTCGTCGCCATGTCCTTTGGCAACATCATACTCATAGTGCCCATAATGGGTATCAGCATCGCTGTAATGTACCTCAGCGGATGGCCAAAGCTGATTGTGGGTGGAGGCAGCTTCATAGCCATAATCTTCATAACGGTCTGGCCCCTGCTGTCAACCTTCATTGCAGGCGGAATACCAACGCTCCAGTTCAGCCTGTTCGAGTGGTTCGGCTTTTCAGGTGAGACCTTTGACATGCTGAGCAATCCAGAGTACTATATCTTCTCAATGATGAACCCGACCCATTTTGAGCGGACCACAACAAGCGACGCTCCCAACATCGCTGTTAAGATAGACAACTTCGAAGCTAGCCCTGCAACGAACTGCTTCGGGAGCCAGTTTATAGTAAGTTATATCGTTGAGAACGAAGGTGACAACCCGATAAAGGTGGGGACTGGCTTCCGTGTGCCAGTACTGACCCCAATTGGAACCTATCCATGCCCGTGCGAGATACTGAAAACGGGTGAGAGTGATAGTTACGCCGGAGTTGGTTCGAGTGAGTGCAGCCAGTACGGCCCAACGCAGAGCCGGTTCTGGTCAGGTGACTGGGAGGATGAACTGAAGTGTGTGGATTACCTCACCTTCGCGAGCTGTGAAGGTGTTTACTGGCTGAAGCAAATCGAGGGAGAGGAGTCCTATAGATGGGATGAGGTGATTAGTGGCAGCGACAACGCACCATACAATCTCCAGAACCCAACACCACTCGCTGCTTCCTCGTGCGGCTACTTTGGTTCCCAGTTGTTGCAGCCAGGTGTACCCTACCAGAAGGTCTGCCAGAATGTGGTATACCATCCAGCGTCAGGTGAACTCACCACCGAGAGCTGCCAGATTGAGGCTTTCGCGACCTTCACGGACTGGTCCACCGCCATACTCCAAATCCAGTTTGTGGACACAGATTACTATGTGATGAGGGACCTAACCCCATATACCCAGCCGAGCATAACCTCGACAGGTGGGGCCGCGCTGTCGCTGTCAGCTGGTCAGCAGCCCCTGCTGGACACCTACGACATCATGTCACTCACAGCGGGCATCGCAAACGCGGGCACAGGTGATTTGACAAACACACATCTGATGTATCTGTTTATACCTGATGAAATCGTCAAAGTTATAGATGGTAAGGTGTGTAATAATGATATATGGGACTGCGGAGTATCGTCACAAGAACGAATAGACAGGTGCACGCCGGCTGTAAAGCACTGTGGGATATGCGGATGCCCCACACATTCTTCGAGTCCGGATTGGATATATACGTGTTCATCCAGCGACGTCTCCGAGTGCTTGGAAATGGAGATACAGGACGGGATATGTGAGGGCAGCGCCTGTTCATGTCCTGAGGAGTTCTCGGTGTACGAGGACAGATGCGGTTCTGGGACGCCTCACTGTTCCTGTTACAAGCCAACCGGGGAACAGACCAGCGCAGAAGATTGCAACATAATGGACACCCTGATGGACGCAGGCCAGGCAGACGACTTCGTGGAGGAGTGCAACTCGCTGGCAACAGACTACCACGTGTGCGTGCTCAAACCCGAGCAGATAAACCAGTACACGCTGTACAGCTGCCCGATAAATATTGGAGACGACATGAACCTTGGCGGCGACGAACTCAGGAGAAGTTACATAGCACGTCTGGACGCGTTCTATGACTATGAGATAACCTCTGCTCTGACCGTAAGTGGTGTTTCCTGTGGATAAAAAACTGTTTGTGGTGATGGTACTCTGCGTGGCCTTTGCAGGTGTGACCCTCGGCTGCACAATGTGCACGCAGCAGCGGTCGACAGAAGAGACCGAGCTCTACACGTTCCAGGGTCTTGGAGTCACCCACTACGGCCTGCCTGTGCTCGGAGCAGGTGCGCCCAGCGGTGTTGAGGTGGTTGCAGCCGGCTCAGACGCGTACATATCCCTAATTCTGAGGAACAATGCCGAAGGTTCGGAGGCGACCAACATAAAGGTGAGCCTGCAGAACATTGAGCCATTCCAAGTTAGGGAATGCGGACTCCTCAAAGAACCAACAGAGGACAGGGCGACTGACGAATACTGCCCGCCGTACCAAGAGGATGGAGGTTACCCTTACAGCACCCACTTCGTGTCGCAGATGTTCCCTGACGAGGAAATAGAGTACTTCTGGACGCTCAAGGCGCCTGAAAGCGAGGAGATAGGTAACATGTACTATGAGCAAAAAATCTACTACACAGTTGAGTTCCACTACAAGGTCTCCATGTACCAGAGCTTGATGGCGATGACCCAATCAGAGTTCACCAGGCGCTCGAGCGAGGGCACGGCAGTCACAGGAACAAGTGAGACGACAAACGGTGAAATCAGGATAAGGAGCACCACAAACGAGCCGGTGCGCTACTCCACAGGCTCAAGTGAGGGGCAGTCGCTCTTGATGGAATACGAGATATCAAATATAAACCCTGCAGGCATCCCCAAGCCGGAGAGCAAGGTGATACTCTCATTGACCACACCCGGCTCGTACGTCTCCATACCTGAAAATATAGGAGATCAGGGGTGGTTCAGGGTTGCAAAAGGGGGTTCCTGTGAAACAGGTTGCAGTTGTCCGGACGATTACGGCACGACATACGCGGACCACTGTAGTGATACTGTTGCATACTGTGTGTGTACCAACGCAGAGATGGCACAGTGGTGCACTTGGCTACAATCAGAATATGACGTGGATGACGGATTACTCAACAGGACAATCGTCAAAGAGTTGAACGCATACATCTTACGGGACGTGAACGATGAATATACAATATATGCGCCTTTAGAACTGGAAAGTGGCATATCGCCAAGCGTTTTATCGTTACCTTTTTATGTGAGGGCAAGTTATGATTACCTATTGGATGGCCAGGGGCTTGGTTCAACAACCCTTGGCGTGGAACCAAGAGGTGTATAAATGAAAAAAACCATTTTAGGAATCGCACTAGTTTTGATGACACTTGGATGCACAGGTACAACCGACACAGGAGACGGTGCACAACCGACGCAGACAATACTATCGCTTGCTCTTGAAGAAAGCTCCATAGCAGCCGGCTTCTCAACAACTGCAACAGCAACCATAACCAACAACTGGGCAAAGGACATGCCGGTTGGTGACGATGCAGGAACACTATTCCTTCTGCCAGACAGGACAGACATAACCTTTGACCCGACTGAGCAGAGCATTACAAATATCATCACAAACACGGGACAGACATTTTATACGACAATCGACACTGCTTCAAACACGTTCCCAAACACCTACGAGATTTATGGGAGATTCTGCTTCCACTATGAGACAGAAGCGCAGCAGAATGTCATAATCCACACAGGGGAAAGTGAGATTATACCAACAAACTCCTACACAACAGGACCCCTAGGCGTCAGCTTTGGGGGCACTCCAGAGATAAACACACTGACACAGAGCAGGATGACTGTTCTCGCAACCATAAACAACATAGGGAATGGCATAACGTATGATGGTGAGTACGGAACAGGACAGTCAAACAGGCTGAACAAGATTACCATCGTTGTGCCGAACGACTACGTGGAAGTGGACAGTATAAACAACTTTGGCCCAGGGACTGTGACAGATGAGGGAGTCACAAAGACATTTGTCTGGGACTCGAACATACGGATGGTGTCCGACAGGTTGCAGATAAGCATACCAATGAACAGCAAAGCAGACCCGCCAGGAGAGACAGAGAGACCCATAAGGATGACAATCGAGTACGACTACTGTGTGGACTCCAATAGGGTGTCATTAGCCATAACGCGACAGTGAAGGAAATGAAAAAAACATTTTTCATTATTTTATTAGTAATCTTTTTTTTAGGGTGTACGCTTCCGCAGCCGGATGGCGGTGGTGACAGCGTGGCAAACGCCACCTACAAAGCCATGGGTATAAACTCTTTCTACAGCGACGCGCCTGACATATCATCAGGTGGAATCAGCAACGTGAAGCTGACCGTAACCAACTACGGCACAACTACAGCCACAGATATATACGCCAAACTCCTGGGACACGAGGGTCAGGACATAACAATAGAAGGAGAATACATA
>DAOVEB010000018.1 GCA_030669205.1 Candidatus Parvarchaeota archaeon
ATACACAGCCGACCATCCCCCCAACTCGTCGGGCTACGGCTACTTCGAGCTCTGGGACTCCACCCACTCCCGAACAAACGTCTCCATCACCCCCACGATCTGGCAGTGGACCTGGCTCTACAACGCAACCGACCCCTGGGACACGTCCAACAGCGTCTTCCACCTCGTCCGCACCTCGCTCGGCTGGTTCAACGACACGACCAACCTCACCAAGGATTCCTCATTCACCTTCACCCGCGACCAGACCCAGCACTGCGTAGGCAGCGGCACCTTCAACATGACAGCCGAGTTCACACCAATACGCGAGGGCAACCACACCGTGGAGACAGCCATCTCCTACTACTACGTCAACACAACGGACCAGACCAACGACACCGAATGGCTAAACACCTCAACCTGGTTCATAGTAGAATCCGCACCCGCACCCGGATGCGACACCGGACCAACGTGCGACCCGGCATGCGACTGGCTCATCGGACACACCTGCGACTGCGACGCCGAGTGCGCCAGCAACTACTGCTCAGGCGGAATCTGTTATCCAACACCATACACACCGCCTGCTCCGCCTGCTCCTACAGAGATTGAACTGTATCCCATGCTCAACGCAACCGCACCAGATGAGATTACGGTCTACTACAACGAGACAGCAATTTTCCACATAGTTGTCAACAATACTGGTGAAACATTGCTCAGTTCTGTGGTCCTGAGCCACCTGCCATCAGAGGCCAACATCTCAGTCTCACCCCCCAACTACACAATAATGCGTGTTGGCGAGTCCAGACTGTTCCTCGTGCTGCTCAACACCTTGAGCAATGAGACGCTCACCTTCCTGGTCACCTCCAACGCAACAGACCCAGTGTACCTGGATGTAAATGTCACGTACAGCCCATACCCGCCGGTTTACAACACGACCTTCATGCTTGAGAAGTTCGGTATAGTGAGCGCCCTGGTCAACGACACATTTGATGTCTTATCCCTCCTCTCAGGATATGGTTATCTCACGGATGTCCTTGAGCTGGAACTCGAACTGATTGTTCCGAACTTGACCCGTGCCAGGGAAGAGATAGAGAGGGGAAGTTACGCTGCTGCCAACGGACTGCTGAACACCATAATCTTCGACATCGAGGAGATATACCTCGACATGCAGTTCATCACCTACACCCCTGAGGAAATATCGGTTTTCCTGCCCATGATGCTTTCCATAATCATTGGCGCCTGCCTGGCCTTCCTAGGGCTTCTGGTGCCGAGCCAGAAGACAAAGCTCCTCAGACTGATTATCGGTCTTTCGATTGTTAATATCGCAGTTGTTGCCTACTTCTTCTCCCTGGTTGGCCAGCTGAACCTTTTCTATGTGGTTGTGGGCGTCATCTTGGGCGTTGTAACCTATACCCAGACCCGCGCAGTTCTCGGTATAAAGCGCAGGTTCTTCAAGGACATGGAGAACTACAAACTCTTTTTATTCACTGTGTTCTACTTCGTCGGTCTGGCCTTCATCTTGCTTCTGACCATATATGCGGGCAACACGCTGAATCAGTTCTTTATTCAGCCAATGGCAATTGGTAGCCCCGGGGACCTTGGTCCTGGGTATACAATTGTGGTTGTCGACATCTCAAGGCAGGTTTCAGGAAATCCAGGTGTCAACAACAGGAAGCTGCCGCCGGACACAGGGTTTTCCATGACATTAGTTCTGGACACAGAGGACCCGAGGAATGACACACTGTACGACTACTTCCCGAATAACTTTGAGATGGTGAATAGTGGCGGAGGAACTGTCTCGCCTTACAACACATTTTACAACGTGATAACCTTCAACGCGACCGCCCCAGGAAACTATACCTACACGCTCCGCTCGCCTGATGAAGGAATCTACCACTTTGGCAAGGCGAGGTTCAACCGCTTTGTCGAGCGGCAAGCATTCAAATTGGATGTTGTTGACACATCAGGCGCGCTCTCGCCGAATCTGGTTGTTCCGGACGTTCGAGCACAGATTTGTGAGTTCGACGGAGTATCCTATACAGTGAGCAGACTTGGTCGCATAGAGATAACCGGATGGGACACCAAGTTCCCGTCAGGCGCAGATTTGGCCGAGGCAACACTGTTCGTTGAACTTCCGTTCGCCTCACCAGACGCATCGCTCCGTGTATCGGTTACTGAGCCATTCTTCGAGGACGCCTGCGACATAACACCTGGTGGCGTTGGCACCTTCTCCTGCGACCTCCCTCTCAACAGGACAGACCACATCAACGACCTGGCAGTCAGGGTTGAAGTCGTCTCTGGCACAGTATCTGTTGATTACGTCTACGTAAAGGCGCGATACCTGCAGCCGCCTGAGTTCGCAGTTGAGGTGATACCAGGAATAGACGAGGTTGAAACCGGAGACAATGTGAATCACATAAGGCTCCGCGCAGAGAACACAGGAGGCAGCCTGGCAGAGGATGTTTCCATTGCAACCGTGTTGCAGCACACTGGCGGGGACTCCCATGCAACCCACACCTGCGGCCATATCCTGCCCGGAGGAGCCTGCGACTTCATGCTCAGCGGCTTTACAGTATCATCAGGAGACTACCACCTTTTCACCAACGTGAGCTGGCACGGCGGTTCAAACGCGACCATAGTCGAACCTTTTGGCATGGTGGCAACAGAATCTGGTTTCTCCTCAAGGGCCTCACCTTCTGTTGTGCGCCACAGCAATACAACCAGCTTCTTTGTGGAGCTTGACAACGTGTGGAGCAGGCCACTCAGCAATGTCAACGTTTCGATTTCCTGCGGACTCCTCGACTGCTACTGCGCAGAGCCTGTGCAGTTCGGCGCACCATACTGCACAGCAAACACAGTTGACAACAGGAGGTCGCTGAGATTCGTTGTATACGCGCCGCCCGAAGTCCCTGAAGACCTCTACATCATAAACTACTCGGTGGCTTACACCAACCCGAACAACAACAGGAGAACAGTTGGGAAGACAGGGCTGTTGGAGGTCAACACAACCTATTTCAGGAAGAACCTCGTCTTTGACTTCTCTGGCAACAAAAAAACGTTCAAGGCGAAGGACGCGCCGGCGTTCAACCTGCTGTTCAGGGACGAGACGGGCGGAGTTGTACCGGACGAGCTGGTTGTAGAACTGCTTGACCCGGACGGAAATCCAGCTAGAGGCTACAGCTGGAGCCTTGGGCCTGGTGGTGCGATAGACATCTCTATGCAGCAGACCCGCTCATTCAGGCCAGGAAGATACAAAATCAGGATGTCCGCCGATGAATCGGGATTTGACTACTCAACAGAGTATGACTTCACCTGGGGCCTTGTCTCGGTGAACACGCGCAGGTCAATATACAGGCCTGGTGACAACGCGACCCTGGTAATCGTTGTACTTGACCCAGCAGGGCATCTGGTGCAGAACGCGGACCTGACAGTTATGGTAACCGACCCGCTCGGCGCAACTACAACCTACCACCGCGACCCGTTGAACGACGTGGGTACAGGCATAGAAACACGAGTTAGAGGCATCTATCTCGTCAACTACACCACAGCAATTGAGGGTAACCATACTGTCAACGCTGTGTCATACCTGGACGAGCCCGTGCAGTTCGACACCTACTTCACAGTTCTCAGCGACTACGACTTTGACATAATCCGCGATGTGCCGGCAACCATCGACCCGAACATCGTGAACCTGTCGTCGACCATCACAGTTGTCTCTCTCAAGAGTTCAAACCTTTTTGACATAGTGGAATACCTCCCACTTGAGTTCAACGCCATGAGCGGCGCTGCGAATGTGAACAACACCCTCACCTGGTACAACATGGTGAACAACTCGGTTGTCTCGTATGAGGCGGTTGTGCCGAACGAAACACCCATGCTGTACATGCTTGGTCCAGTACAGGTCGATGGATTCGCTGAAGCCAGACCGTGGTACCTGGCAATCGACCCGGCAGAGCTGCATTACGGAGCCAACAACAGCGGCTATGTTTCCAGTTGCGCCGTAACCGAGGGCACGCTTACAAACACGCAGGATGACACTGCTTCGTACTTCACCCAATCCGGGCTAGAAATGAGCGGAGCCTCGCTCAGCTGGGTGGCGGATGTCGGGTATATAGAGGTGAGGCTGGAAGTGACTGAGTCCGAAATTGAGGAGCTGCATATAACATGGAATGGTTACTGCACAAAGACCACCGGTGCACCGGTTACAGGTGCGGTTGCATGGTACAATTGGACCAATACCGCATATGTCCAGATGGGCGCAGGGGACATAGGTGCCTCGGACGTCACAAGAACAGCCGTCCTTACGTCCAGCACAGACATCTCAAAAGCTCTTAATGATTCGACTGAGCCGTGGGTGCGCGTTGGCGTGACAGGATACGGGGGCAACAAAAACTGTGCCGGTGCTGCGTACCATGACTTCATCAACGTCACTGCGTACACTGCTGCCTGCCCGATAATTGACGGCGACCCGGCCACATCAAGCTGTACAGATGTTGCTGGCAGCGAGTGGAACTATCTTGTTGGTGGTGGCGGCTGCCCGGACAACAAATGGCTCATTGATGATGCAGCTGATGATGCGGGCAGCGACAATGACGACATAGACGATGTCTGGACCCAGGATGACGACACCTACTTCTCTCTCATGATAAAGACAGCGGGCAATACTCCGGACAACAACTTGAGAATCTATTTTGACCCAGCAGGAGATGGAACGTACAAGTGCTACGCACACACCACAGACGGCTCAACTGTGACGTTTGTGGGAGTGTCTGGTTGTGGTTCTGCTGGTAGCGCGTACAGCGACACGGGAGCCAATGGCTACGCAGAGTACAAGATGGACATCAACTACATCTGCGGTGACTGCTGCGGGAACCCTGGAGTCTGCAGCGGCACAACCGGAACCACCAGAATCTATGTTGAGGACCCGGACGCGAGCAATGACAGGGCACCAGATTCGGGATACCAGACGCATGATTTCACCTCAACCTGCAACGGTCCGGAGACTCCGATACCAGAGCTGCCCTTCGGCGCGGTTATTGCACTCCTGCTACCTCTACTGCTTCTTGCGCTCTCCAGAAGAACCAGAACTTGACTCACAGCACCATGTCCGGCCTCCAAACGAGCAGAGCGCATGTGAGGTAGACAACTGCGAGTGCCAGGTAGAAGACCACTCCAAGGTTTGAGGAGTAGTACTCAAAGATTGTGTCCTGTATGTCCGCGCTCAGGAATACAGTCTCCATCGACTCGGCTGCAAGTGCCTTGACATTCGCAAGCGTCTCGTCAACCGATATCTCAACAGGCGACGATACCCTGAAGAGGAACGTTCCCTTGCGCGCGTCCTTGTAAGGCGACTTGTAGAGCAGCCAGTAGAGAACAACGCGCTGTTTGCCGTCCTTTTCAACCCGCAGCTTCCTCACACGGACACTCATGTTTATAGGGTACTGCTCGCCCATGCGAACCACGTCTATCTCCTCCACACCGTACTCGCGGAGGGTCCACCCAAAGTAAACATAGCAGGACTCCATGGAGTGGAAGGCTTCTGTGTTGTTGCCATAGATTATGAGGAACCAGACGGTCTCAGGCAGTTTTGAGTACCTCCTGCACTCCAGACCCAGTGGGTTGAGCGCGGTTAGCGTTCGCGTGTAGTCGAGTGAGCACATAGCATCGCTCCAGTTTCCCGGATGCGGGAACATGAAGGTCAGGTTATCGGCAACCTCCAGCACGGTTCGCACGTAGCGCGCCTCCTCTGTTGGACCGTATGTTCCAACGTCAAAGACATGGAACTTGGCAACCGGGACCTCGGACGTGAAGACGTATATAGTCACACCTAGTGCGAGCAGCAGAATGAGATACCTGAATATCATATACTCCATAGTTTCCCCCTGTATACAAAGAGCAGTATCATTGTATAAATAGATATCAAAACCATGCCGGACAGCGTGTGGAACACCCCAAGCGCGGCGGCCTCGCCAAAGGCGACGCCGACTGCCACCACAAGGAAGATTCTGAAGGAGTTCATTACAACTGTCAGGCAAAGGCAGGCAACAACAAGGCCGAGGCGCCTCCAGCCAGACTCAAAGAGATAGGCAAATAAAACCGCGAACACCCCGAAGCCGAGAAACGATTCAAGACCGCTGCAAGGCAGACCGACGTACAGCACGAGGTCGCCAGCTTGTATGTATGTGTCCTGGATGAAGTCTATCTCGTAGAACAGACCCGCAAATCCGACTGCTGCGTTGACTGAAACTGTCCTCAGATGAAGTCCGACGTACTCGACAGCTTGGTCTGGAAGGGGTACCATCAGCAGCAGGAATCCCAGAGGAAAGGCGATCTTCCTGAAGGTCTCCATGCCAAACAGGAGCAGGAACGAACCAGAGATGAGCGCCACCAGTGATAGTGCTTTCAGTGTGTAGGAAGGTGAAAGATAAAGTACGAGCGCAAGGAGCAGGACAGCCAACCCCTTTGGTTCAGGCGAGACCTTGAAGATCTCACGCTTTCTCCAGATGAGGTAGGCCGATATGAAGGGAACCAGCATCCCGTAGTTGAGATATGGGTTCAGAAGCCAGTTCAGAGCCATCCAGCCGATGGTCTGATGGTAGATGAGCAGAACCGCAATGAGGCCGATTACAACCCGCGCAGAGGACCTTTTCAACATAAACAATTAAATACCTCCAGAATCTATTAAGTATTATGGTAGATGTAATCCAGGTGCCGGGCGCAGCAGATATACCTCCTATTTTGTACATAATAATCACGTGGCTCATAGGCATGGTAACATCCCTCGTGTTCCTCATCATCTACATGTTCAGGGGGAACAGGTCCTCGCTCTTCGGCGCAAAGTCGGAGAGCATGGAGACAATGATGCTCCTCGCACTTCTCTCTGGAAGGAACGACGTCTTCAGAAAACTGCTGACCTACCAGCTTATGGGGAGCAAGGACGAGATAAAGAAGAACATGATGAGTGTTGCTTCAACCACTGGCGTAAAGTTCACCGAGTCTGGAATTCCGATTGAGACAGGAGCCATCTCCGAAGGGATGATTCACAGCTCCCTTGAGGGCATGAAGGATGAGATATTTGGTGAGATAAGGGATGAGATAAAAAAGGAGCTCAAGGAGTCTGTGAAAAAAGAAGTTGAGAAGAAACTCCGCTCCAAGATAAGGGTTTGATGCGAATGGTGGGACTGTTCAAGAAGGATGACCTTGTGGAGCAGACAACTAAGGAGATTCTGCTCAGTGTCAAGGAGGAGCTGGTTGAGGAGCTCAAAACAAAGCTGTCCAAAAGGCTTTCTAAGGAACTTGAAGTCGAGATAAGCAGGCTGGTGAAGAAGGAAGTGTCATCCTACCTTATTCCAAAGCTGTCCGATGGGCTGAGGTCAGAGCTTTACAGCCCCCTGTGCTCAGGCATAGGACCAAAGGTCAGGAGGTCGGTTTTCAGCAAGGTCACGGCAAAGCTTGAGGCGCAGCTTGCAAGCGAGTTGTCTAGGTCGCTGAAGACTGACTTGAAAAGTGAGGTTTACAACAGGGTTTACGCAAAGGTTCTGAAGTCGCTTGACGTTGAGGGCGTCTACAAGGAGCTCAGAAAGGAAATCAGGGAGGACGTTGTGAAGGACGTCACAGGCGTCATAAAGGGGGAGCTCACAAAGAAGGGAAAACCGGCAAAGAAGAGGCTGAAGAAGGAGATAAAGAAGAAGGTCAAGAAAAAGGCAAGGAAGGAGCTCAAGCCAATTGTAAAGACGCGGGTCAAGGACGAGCTGAAGGAAGAGCTACGCAAGCGGTTGCGGAAGCTTGAGTCAAAGTAGTTGCACCTTTCTTGGGAAGAAAGTTGCACCAAAGAACTCGCTTTTAACTGATGAATTCATTTTGGTCTCCTCAGCATTTTAGTCTCGGCTGGAAAGATTTTGTAATAGTCTATATCATCAAAACTTGTTTTCTTAGTTCCATAATCGGTTCGCTCATTCCATATTTTCTCTGCATCAGTTAACAAAACTGGTTTACTTATGTCTATCCATAACCTATCAAACCCATCATAGAGTCTTACGATATACTTTTCACTCATGTTCCGTCACCTCAACTAACACAATGGATTTTTGAAGTTATAAGGACTCTGGAAAATCTTATTTTAAAAAAGGAAGGAACCTAGGTGAAGATAGGCTGACCATCAACTTTCTTTTTCTTTGCATAGTCAACAACTGCCCACCACATAAACGCATAAAGCCCAATTGAAACCATTAGTGTGGGTCCAATAGTTAGACCACTAATTGCAAGCATTATACTCATGGTTGTGGTTATCTGGTCCGCTAGGAGGAATGGGACTATAATCGCGGTTGCGACAATGAAAAGTAATCCAAGACCGTAGCTTATATGAGCCCATTGGATTGCGTCCCTTCTAAGCATGAAGAATTTTAGCGTCATTATTATCCTTGGAATATCAATGAGCAATGTGGCTATAGATACAACTATGAAAACCGTTGAGAGTGGGGGTTCTATGTTTCCAATGGATGTAAGGGTTGATATTGCCCTCATTACTTCTGAATAAATGAAATAGGCGTTTATCAGGGTGAATATCCAGACAACACCTGGTCTCTTGCCTTTGTAGGTTCTCGAAACAGGTGTCTGGTTCTTTGGTGAAATATCTGGTTGAGGACTTTTTAAAACTGGCTCCACGGGTTCGCCAGTTGGATAGGGATTGAAACCACAATTCTGGCATGTCTTTGAGTTGGTGACCTTTTTGTAGCATTCTGTACAATACCAGTCTGAAGGGTAACTCATCAGTAATTTACGGTCGCATAATGGATAAAAACATTACGTAATATCCTTTTGAATACCTCGACGTCTGCTCGGTGGTCTACTCTTCGAATTAACTGGACCGGGTGAGAATCGAACCCACGGTCTCCTCCGTGCGAGGGAGGCATCATACCACTAGACCACCGGCCCACGAGTCTATAGTGGGTATGGATTCCTTTAAATTATTTTGTTGTTGCAGCAAGGATTGGTATGGATGCCAACGAAATCGCTGCGAATAGCATCATGGTACTGTTCACACCTATCAGCGGAAGCGCGAACCCGGTTGCTATTGGTCCGATCACACCGGCCAGATCCTTTGGCATCTGAGTGAGTCCAGTAAAACCCCCACATTCCCTGTCACCTGCCATGTCCCCCACAATCGTGTTTAACGTCACAGCCACCATGCAGAAGCCGCTTGTTACGATAAAAGCAGCACCGGCAGTCAACCAGAAGCCTGCTGAAGGGTTGAATAGGAACAACCCTGTAGCTGTGAGGAGTGCTCCGACCACCACACCAGGCTTCCTCCCATGCTTGTCGCAGAACATGCCTAGTGGTATGGGGAGCGCTATCCAGGGGATTGTTGTTGCCAGGGCCAGTATCAGCCCGATTTCGGGTATGGTGAAACCAACGCTTTCGAGAATAATTGGCAGGAATGTGCCGAAACCGGCCGCCACCAGGTATATCACAACCATGCCGAAGACCAGCCCAAATGCGTACTTCCCGAAACTCAGGAAGTGTCTGAGCTCGTCTTTGATGCCTGGCTTGGAATCCACCTTTTTTTCAACCTTGACCCTTGAGAGGGACAGGGCAGAAAGCAGACACAAGACTGCCATGAGATAGAAAGGCATTCTCCAGGAGAACAGGACTATGAGTCCTGCACCAATCAGCGGACCAACCATGTCCGCCATGCTATTTACAGAGGTGTAGAACCCCATCTCCTCTTCCCTGTGTCTATCGTCAGTCAGCTCCCTGAGGATGGCCCAGCTCGCTATCCAGAAAACGAGGCTTATGAAGGAATGAAAGGTTCTCAGCAGAATCAGGGATATGAAGTCCTGGACAACTGTGTAGAGGAATCCTATTATCACATAGCCAAAAAGTGACAGCTGTAGAATGCGTTTCTTGTCGAATCTGTCAGATGCCATACCAACCGGAATGTCAAATACCAGAGAAACCATTGAAAGTATGGCGAAGATGAAACCGGTGAGTTCAAGTGAACCGGTTATCTCATTGACCCTTATCGCAAATATTGGATAGGTCAGGGCCCATCCAAGGTAGAAGAGGAAAAGTGACAGTGACAGCGGGACAACACCCCTTACATGGTGGTACTCCCTTCGGAAGAGTTCGTGCCAAGCCATGAAATAAATTAGACCCAGGTTTCTTAAATCAATATCGAAATGATCTGGCGTATCGTCTCGGACATCCGCTCGGTTGGAAAGGCCTCGACAATGTCGCAGCAGCGCACCCTTGCCTTCAGCGAGCGCACAGTTGCGAGCAGCTCCTCAACGCTGATTCCGCCCTTCTCCTTGAAGAAGAAATCACCCTGCTCAAGCACGTCGAGGTCGATGCTGAGGTAGTAGTATTGGCAGTCTTTGCCTTGGGGAATCCGGTTCCCCAGGTTGTGCTGGTCCATGAACTCACGCTCCCTTTCCGTGACCTTGCGCACGCCCACAAATCCCACATCGCTGGGCTTCACAACACCTTCCTCAATCAAAATACGTACCCAGTCCTCGTGGGTTGCCAAACCCGTATGCACCTCGCAGTCCGGATGCGCGTCGAAGACGACTATTTTCCCATCCGGATACCTCTTTTTGAACGCCTTAACAAGCGGGTATGAGACGCTGTGGTCCCCTCCGACTGCGATGAAGTCGTGTTTTTGTGCGAACCTGTAAATGCGCTGGAGATACCTCTCCTGGTCTGGAAGCTCCGGCTTGATTGTGGTGTGTTTCATCCCTTTCAGGGCCAGTTCAGGCGTCCTCTCAACGTCATCGTACCTACCAAGTGTACCTAGTGAAGTTGGCAGCGAAAGCAGCATCTACATCCGCTCCGGCACGTCGATACCGAGAAGGTCCAGACATTTTGAGATGGTGTTGCAATAGGCCTCCACTATAGCGAGCCTGCTCGATTCGTAATCTGAACCAATTACCTTGCACTGGCTGTAGAACTCGCTGAACGCCTTTGCCAGCTCTGCTGCGTAGTTTGCTACGAGATTTGGGGCGCGCTTCTCCGCAGCCTTGGAAACGACATCCCCGAACCTGTAGAGCTTCCTTACTAAGTCGTACTCGACGTCCTTTTCAACGGATGAGAACTTCCCCCCTTTCTTTCTCTTTTCGAGTATGCGTCCAGCGCGGACAGCCGAGTACTGGATGTACGGGCCAGTGTCCCCTTCAAACTCGAGCGCCTTCCCCCAATCAAACACAAACTTCTTGTTGTTCTCAACTTTGAGGAAGCCGTACTTCACCGCTGCCAGGAATATCTGTTTTGCCAGTTTGAGTGCTCTGGCCTTGGCCATGCCTTTGTTCCTCTCCATGACCTCCTTGAACGCCTTCTTCATCATCTTCTCCTTGAGCTGCCTGTACGTTATGAGCGTCCCTTCCCTGGAGGACATTTTCCCCTCCTTGAGATAGACTAGCTCATAGCTGAGATGATGGCAGTCCTTGGCCCTCTTGAATCCCATCAGCTCGAGGGTCTTGAATATCTGCTTGAAGTAGAGCTTCTGTTCAGAGGCGACAACATAGATGGAGATGTCTATGTCATATTCCCTGAACTTCTTCTTTGCGAGTTCCAGGTCTGCTGTCTGGTATAGCGCAGCGCCGTCCGACTTTATCAGGACATAGACACCCAGCCCATATTTCCCGAGGTCGACAATTATCGCACCCTCAGACCTCTTGGCAATCCCTTTCTCCAGCAACTCCTCTGATATCTTTTTGCCGGCGTCGAAGACTTGGTGCTCGTACAGCTTCGCGTCGAACTTTGGCGAGCCGAGCTCGGCGAATGTCTCCCAGAAGTCGTCCATGCTCCATTTCCAGGTCTCCTTCCAGACCTTCATAACTTCTGGGTTCCTTTCCTCCATCAGCTGCAGGACCCTGCTCGCCTCTTTGGCGAGTTCGGGGCTGTCTTTTATCTTCCTAGTTGCCTTCACGTATATCTCTCCCAGCCAGTCAGCCAGGTTTTCCTTCGGTCTCTTTGTCTCGTGGTTCATCAGGTACCAGATAGTCTTTGCAACGTGCATGCCATAGTCGTTTATGTAGTAGGCGCGCACTGTGTTGTAGCCGCAGAGTTCCAAAATCCTTGAGAGAGACTCCCCGAGTGAGATGTTTCTGAGGTGCCCTATGTGGATTGGTTTGTGGGTGTTTATGTTCGCATACTCGACCATCACCTTCTCCTTTTTCTTTTTGAACTTCACCTTATCAAGCAATTCCAGCATCTTTTTCGCAGCCTTGTCCCTGTCAAAGAAGAAGTTGATGTAGGGGCCAGCGACCTTTATCTGCGATACGACGCCACATACCTCGAGTTTGGCAGCTATCTCTGCTGCGACCTCTGCGGGATTTTTCTTCTTCTTTTTCGCGACCTCGAATGCCACAGTGCAGCTCATATCCCCGAATTTCGGGTCTGGTGGGGATTCCAACTCCGACTCCTTCACAGCGATTCCGGCGTCCCTGAATATCTTGAATATATCCTCTTTCATCAACTTCAACTACTGGTTCTCCTAATTTATGTCTTTTCCCAAAAAAGATTTAATACGCAACCCTGTTCCTCGGTTCTATGCTCAAATATCACAAGTGGATTGTGGACACTATCCATGGCTACATAGGCCTGACAAAGGCAGAAATCGGTATCCTTGACCACTCATCAAACGGCTTTTCCCCCATGCAGAGGCTCAGGGGGGTCTCCCAGCTGGGGTGGGTTTCTGTGACCTACCCGACTGCAACACACACGCGGTTCGAGCATTCGCTTGGAACCATGTACCTTGCTGGAAGAATAGCTGAAAACATAGGTCTGAGCGACAAACTGGTCCAGAAAGCGCGCATAGCAGCACTGCTCCACGACGTTGGCCACGGCCCGTTCTCGCACGACTCAGAGACCGTGCTGAGGTTCTTCAAGGGGATTTCGCACGAGGATATGACAGAGAGAATAATTAATGGTTTCTACAGGCTGGAGGACTATGGTTTCAAAACAAGGGAGGTTGCGAAGGAGGCAGTTGGCAAGAAGAAGGACATAGTCTCCCAGATACTTTTTGGCGTGGAGGAGCACTCGCGCCTCTCAATTGACGCAGACTTCCTTGACTACATCGTCAGGGACGACTTTTACTGCGGGGTCCGCATAACAGCAGTTGACCTGACACGCATCATACGCTCCTTCAGAAAGGTTGGAAAACAGCTCGTCCTGAGTTCAGAAGCCCTCCTGCCCGCAACCTCGGCAATCAATGCGAGGAACCATTTGGCTCTGAGGGTCTACTTCCACAAGACCTCTGAGTTTGCAGAGAGCATGTGGATAAAGGCACTTTACAACGCTGTCAAGGAGGGTCTTGACTTGGACAGGGTCTGGCTCATGGGCGACTTTGAGGCGCTCCACACCTTGGGGGAGTTCGGCGGTGTTGGCGGGGCACTCGTGTCACGGCTTCGCAAAAGGGACGTGAACAAGTGGGTCGTGGTCGGGAAGTTGGAAGGTTACACAAAGGTCTTTCCCATCAAGAGAGCAAGATGCGAGGCTCTTGAAATGGCAGAGGTTAAGAAACTCACCAAACTCAGGTCCGGGCTCGAGCTGAAGGAGGAGGTGGAGGCAGCCCTTTCAAAGGAGCTGAAAACCGACGCGATAATCTGCGTGCCCGTTGTGCCCACCTTCGACGTCAAAGGTCTGAAATCCTCACTTTACTTTTCAGACGGGGAGAACATCTCAAAGTATGAGGACTTTATGCCGCTTGACAACGTTGTGGAGACCAACAAGATGGTCTTCAGCATAAGCTTGACAGTGCCGAGTAAGGACAGGAAGCGTGTTTCGCGCGTTCTGGAGCGCAAAAAAGTCTTCAAGGACATAGTTTCTAGGATTTGATACTGCACCATCTAAATCGATAAATATCTGAAAGCAGTTATATCTACGTGTAGGCCGTAGCTTGGCTTGTTACAGGCGATACAATGGAGATGACCCGACAGAAAACCGGTAAGTGACGTAGCGGCCAGATTTTCCTAGAGATATTTTACTATACTGTTACTACTAATTAATGGGGAAAAGTTTAAATATCTACAATGTTCTATAGTATTATCGGGGTGATAAAGGTGGTCTTATCTGTATCTTCGATGAGGGAGGATGTTTCTGGGATATACGAACCCCTGCAGATTGCTTACAACAGAGCCGAGGCTGCAGACGAGTCTCCAATTGAGGAGCTTGTGGAGACGTCAGAAACAGTTGAACAGGAGCCTTACAAGAGGAAGAGATTTTCTCCGGTTGAGAAGCTTGTCAGAGCCATAGATTACGTGGCAGAGTTCGTTGACATGAAGATGAACAAGGAGAGGTTGGAGATGGGTGATGAGGGCTTCCGTATAAGGAGGGGTCCCTGTGCAGACCAGCTTAGAGATGACGGGGACTATGTAGCCGGTTTCATACACTGTCACACCTGCTATTCGTCTGATGGGAGAATGAGACCCGAGGATTTGATCAGGCTGGCATATGAGAAGGGAGCGAAAATAGTTGCTATTTCAGACCATGTTGCAAGACCAGAGAACTTGGAGGAGGCCACGAAACTTTACCGTGGCCTTGAGGAGTCATTCAGGAGGGTCAAGGACGAGGCGAAGAAGTATGGAGTAGTTGTAATCCCCGGAATCGAGTACAACATCGAGCCGTGTGGTTTTGTCAGGGAGGACGTTGACGACCTCTGTGTGGCAGCTGGACATATGGGCATCTACCTACCATACGACTTTGACCTTCATACGTTTGTCGAGTTGCTTTGCCAGAGCCCTGGAAAGACCTTGGATGACTTTGTAGAGCTGGCCGATGAGGTCCACAAGATGGGAGGGGTTGTCGTTGCAAACCATCTGACTCAGCAGGACGGTATAGGTGAGGATGCGCTGAGATATCTGAAGGATGCGGGAGCTGTCGACGGTGTCGAGGATGTGAATCTGGGTGCGGGACTCATCGAGCTTGAAGGTATGACAGAGTCCGGCGAATTCGTGTATTACTCGGATACACAAGGTCTAGCATCCATAGCAGCCCAGGACTCGCACGGTATCCCACAAGCCAGCGTAGCAACGATGTTCGACCGCTCGAACCTTGAGGAAGCTGTCGAAGGTCTGGAGTTGAACTCTGAACAGTACTTCATGGCTGCCAGCATAGAGCTCCTCAGGCAGATAAGGGAGCATGAGACAGAGATATACGTTGAAAGGAGGGACTTCAGATTTATCACCTCTGCTTTTTTGGAAAAGTTGAGGATCTTCCACCCAGAGATATCGACAAAGCTGCTGGTGATTGGCATCACCTCTCCTGACCTGTTCAGCACCTTTTTCGGCAGGTCGTTTTTCAGGCCGACTACCACCACCCCCAAAACCGAACAGCCAAAAATTTTAAGAACGGTGACTGCGTCATGAAATATATGCATTCCTCCAAGGAGAAAGCCTCTAGCATGATTAGGAACGAGATAGTGGCTGGAAGGTTAGAGAATAAGATAAGAGACATGTTTGGTCTTGATGGATTGGAGGTCAGGCTCGTCCACCATATGTCGGCGAAGATGTTTCTGAACGGTGTACCTATTTCTCAGGAATGGGACGGTAACACGTACGCGGTCTTCGAGATTGGCGACGAACGGTGCATCTTTATACAACGAGCACTTTACAACAAGGGCGGGACAGCGGTTTATACCCGAGTGAAGCGAGCCGGACGGGATTTGAACCCGCGACCTACAGCTTAGAAGGCTGTTGCCCTATCCAGACTAGGCTACCGGCTCAAGAGTAAATCTTCAACGCGGACTTTAAAATCTTATCTAATACACCAGCACCGGAAGGAGGAGGTATGGAGTGCGTAAACAGATTTCGCGATGATGGGCCTGCCGCGATTTGAACGCGGGTCTGCTGGTTTCTCCTGAGCAGAAGGCATTCGAAGCCAGCTGCCCTATCCAGACTAGGCTACAGGCCCGGAGAAAGATAGTGAGGGGTGGTTTAAAAATACTATTGCTGTCAGAGAGATTTCAAAGTCCCTTCAAAGACGCTTTCTATACCCTTCGATTCTTTGCCTTCTCTGTTCAAGTGGATTCCTATTTGGGATTTGGATATATCTTCGAAATATACTGTGTCGCCGGTGTCTAGCCCTTCCTGTATCTCCTCTTTTGGACGTCCGAAATAATCCTTTAATTCTCCATTTGGCCGATAAATGAATGCAGTATATCTGGCACCATAAGTGTCTATAAACTCGATGCCGTAACGTTCCCTCCCACTTTCTGTCATACCCTTGCTGATGCGAGCCACTTTTTTTACACATTTGATATTAGGTATGTCTCCAAACAACCCAGCCAAACCTTCGTTCAAATCCAGTCACCAAACAGATCGGACCGGGAGGGATTCGAACCCACGACCTGCAGCTTAGGAGGCTGCTGCCCTATCCAGACTAGGCTACCGGTCCACGCTAATGGTTCTTGCACCGCATTTAAAATCTTTTCAGTAGAATGGCAGCAGCTCGGGCTTTATGAAAAACAGTCCTGCCACGAAGTAGACGAATCCGATTGGGATGTAGAAAAGGAGGCCGAAGTTCTTTCCATAGTACTCGATAACAGTGTCCTCGAGAGCTTCCTGGAACGTTGCGACCATGGACGCGGCTGCCATTGCTGTCAGCATCTCCTTTGTCTCACCCACACTTTCTGTGACAGGTGATGAGAGCCTGTAGAGGTAGGCTCCCCTGCTTGCGTCCTTGTAGGGCGAGTTGAACAGCATCCAGTACAGGGCAATGCGCCTGTCACCATCGCTCCTTATGTCTATCTGTGCTGTGTTCACTGTTATGTTTATCGGGTAGAAGTCCTCACCCATCTGGCCCCGCTGCACATTTATCGGCAGTATGGATTTGCTCATCACCTGGTAGCCAAAGTAGGTATAGCAGGACTCGACCGCGTGGAAGGTCTCTGTTTCGTTGCCGTAGATTATGAAGAACCAGATGGTGTTTTCATCCTTTGTATACTCCTTGCAGTCCAGGTCAAGGGCGCCCGTGCCCTCGAGCGTGCGCTGGAAGTCAACTGTGCAGTTGCCCTTTTCCCAGCCAACGACCTCTGGGAAGAGCATCTGTATGTTCTCCTGCACGTCGTAGATTGTTCTCAGGTAACGCACGTTTTCCGTCGGGCCGTAGGCACTTGTGTCATAGGTGTGGAACTTGCCCACTGGCACTACTGTCGTGAACAGATAGGTCGATATTCCAAAGACGTAAAGGACTATTATCGCCCTTATCACCGTTTTTTCCATATCTCACCCCTGTAAACCATCATGAGTATCAGGCCGTATATAAGGACCATTGTGGGACCCGCGGTCAGGTGGAATAGGAACATCACCAGATCCCCCTGCACCGGCGCCATGGCCACAAGCAGCGTTAGCCTTAGGACGTTGAGCATCATCGAAGCCAGCGGGCTCAGTATGACAACGAGCGAACCGCGCCACCACTTCCTTTCAAAGAGATGGACGAACAGCACGGAGAAAACAGTGAAAGCAAGGAATGATTCAAGTCCGCTGCACTCCATACCATAACGCAGGAGATAGGAGCCGTTGACAACGATATAGTCCAGGTCCAGGCTCACCTGGGCAAACGGGGAGGAGAGCCATATGGCAGCGTTTATGGAGGTCTGCTTTAGGAACAAACCGACTGACTCGATTATGTGCTCTGGAAGCGGGACCATGAAAACCGGGTACAATAGCTCAAACCAGAACTTCCTGACTGTCTGGAAACCGAAGAAGAAGGCTGTGAGCCCGATTACCATCAGGAGCAGCGATGCAGCGCGCACGTACATGGAGCTAAAGAAGAAGAGGACGAATGCAACTGCAACTACAACCAGACCGTAGTCGTTCCTTCTCCTTTTGAGCGCGTCCCTCCTGTTGTAGGCGAGGTACGCGCAGACGAATGGTATGACTATCCCATAATTTATGTACGGGTTGTAGAGCCAGCTGAAGAACATCCATGAGAAGAGCTGGTTGTAGATGAGAACCAAAGCAGCAGCGCAGACGATGCCGTAGCTCAAGAAGGTGATGTCAGCTGCCTCTTTCTTCTTCCTTTTTTTTCTTCTCATAGGACCACCCAGGGCATGATTATAAGCCATGCTGTGTTGTTCACTATATGCGCCACCGTCGGAGGCAAAATACTTTTCGTTTTGTGGAACTGCAGGCCGAATAGAAACCCGGCAAAGGTCGTGAAGAAGAACTCCAGCGGGTTCCTCCATATAAGGTGCATGATTCCGAAGAGGACGGATGTCAGGAAGAGCGCGCCCTTCACCCCGAACAGTTCGGTCTGTATGGTCTGCAGCAGCCCCCTGTAAATCAGCTCCTCGCCGAAGCCTATTATGAGGATTGTGAAGACGAGGTAAACCACGTCCATGGTGCTTATTGTCTGTATTATTGGTACATGGCCCAGGATTACGAACTCCACTGTTCCGAGACTTAGTCCGATTATGACTGCAATGACATAGTCCAGAATCCGCGTGTCCGGCTTGAAGAAGTCCACTTTTATGTCCATGTACTTGATGAAGAGCAGGGAGCAGTAGGTCAATACTGAATAGGTTATCATCAGCTGCAGCTTGGCGTTGATAATCGGGAAAGGCAGGCCCAGGTTGACTATTCTGAGGATTACCGGTATGGTGAGGACGCCCCAGTAGTTCCTGTAGAGCCTTTCGCCTGAAAGCGCTGAGAGGATTATGAAAAAGATTATCGCAAAGGCGTAGAAGTTTATTGTGTTCTCGACCGAGTTCACCAGGAGCATCTCTGAGACGATGAAGATGAAAAGCGGCAGTATGAAGAAGAAGCCTTGCTTGGTGTTGACAAAGGATGTGAAGGCTTGCAATCCTTTTCCTATGAAACCCAGCTCCTCGCGGAGCAGATAGGTCAGGACAATAAGCATCAGGAAAACAACTATGTAGAAGACCTTCTCCACTACATTTATTGGAGCTATTTGGAACGCAACCAAGGCAGCTAACAGTATCATTATCCAGTTCGCGTAGCTCCACACCAGTTTCGCGCCCCTGACAGTTTTTCTGGCACTTTCAACAGCACCTTTCTTTGAGTAGAAGAGGATGATTACCCCAAGACTCTTGAGAAAGATGGAGGCCTTGACCATCGCATGGAATACCTTTCCCACCCCTACCCCAGCATAATAGAAGAAGTATATCACCCCCACCCCGATATAATGAAGCGAGTACAACATCCCATTGTACAACCCCTTCACAATCGACCCAACATAGTACAGGAACCACATCACCCCCACCCCGATGTAGTGAAGGAACAGCAACACAGTTCTTGACAACCACCTCACAGACATACCAGCATAATAGAAGAAGTACATCACCCCCACCCCAACATAATAGAAGAGGTACTCAACACTCAATCCGATATAGTGAAGGAACAGTAAGATACCTCTGGAAACCCCTTTGGCGACCACCCCAACATAATAGAAGAAGTACATCACCCCCACCCCGATATAATGAAGCGAGTACAACATCCCATTGTACAACCCCTTCACAATCGACCCAACATAGTACAGGAACCACATCATCCCCACCCCGATGTAGTGCAGCGACAGCAACACGCCCCTGACAAACAATCTTATCGCCCCGTTGATACCTCTTGGCAGTTTCTTTAGGTGTTTTCCTTGCCTCGTGCTGACAACCCCGACAAAAAAGAAGACCGAGAAACCTATGACCGTCCAGAAGACAACCGAAGCCTTCAAAACCGGACTCTCATCCCACCA
>DAOVEB010000026.1 GCA_030669205.1 Candidatus Parvarchaeota archaeon
TGCTGCCGACCACTCTGGATTCAAATCGGCTGTGCTTGTATGTGTTGCGTACGCTGTATTCGCTGTAATTGCTAGTAAAATCATTGGAATGAGAAACAGAACTGCTCTATTAGTTAAAAGCCTAACAAAGCGTTTTGTTTCCATTTTTTTCATGCTTTTAGTTTTTTCTTAAAAATCTCATCTATACTTACTAGATGATAGTCACAATCAAATTGAGGTATTTTTAAATAGGTATGTGGGACAGGTGTAGGACGTTTTTTCACTGTTTAGTTATCAAATGGTGACAAAAAGGTTTAAAAATGGACGAGTGCTCTCTGTCTTACCATGTCCGACACCGGGAGGGGCAAGATAACATTCAGGATTTCAACGAAAGTTCTCGAGGAGATAGACGACCTGGTGAGAGGTTCGGACGAATACAACACCCGGAGCGACTTCATCCGCGGACTCATAATGCGGGGCAAGCGCGCGCCGCTTGTCTTCAACTCATCATCCATCCTGCTGCACAACAACACCTTCAAAGAGGTGCTTAACTCCCTGAAGGACGAGGATGTCGAAAAGGTCACGAAAAAGACCTCAACAATCGTACACTCCTTCATGCAGGACAGGACGAAGTCCCCGATCGGGAGCATAAAAGAGGGCGAAGCTCTGGCGTCCCTGAAGGAGATATACGAGTCCACAAACATGGTGAAAAAGCTGCACTATACAAAGGAGGATCACAACGTCACCATATGCCTGTCAGGGGACAACCTCTGCAGCAGCACCTTCAGCACCTTCCTGCGCTCGGAAATAATGAACGTGATGAAGCCGTGGTTGAAGCTGAAGTCATCGTCCGAGACTCCGGGGAACCTTGTTCTCGTCTTTGAATAGTCTATTGTATAGATAAGTCTAATTAATAATTAGAAGGAAGGAAGTGTCTGATAAGGAAGAAAGGAAGAGGCTTGGTCTTCGCACAGCAAAAGTTACTCTAACTTTATATTCTCTGCGTGCGTATTAAGAGCTATGGAGAATGTAAGCACTGCTGTCCTGTTCTCTGAAGATGGGGTCCACTTCCTTGTCGAGAAGCCGGGGAAGGAAGTGGTGGAGAAGGACGACTATCTCGTCTGGTCCAAACCTGAAATCTACATGGTCGGCGGAGGTCTGCTGGCTAATGTGCAGATAATGGTCGGGATAACAAGGAAGATGGCCGGGTATATACACTGCGATGCCAAAGAGGTCAAATTAGAGCCGCTGGCGCAAGCGGTATTCAATGAAATGATGTTGTACAAGGATTGGGGTGCGGCTCCCAAGGCTGAAGTTGCTCTTTTCACAAAAGATGAAGGGAAGATAATATCACCCTGGGATGATATAGATGGCTTTGAGCAAGGCATTGCCCTTGGTCCTCTTGCTCCCGATGCATACGGGGTCATCGACAGCGTCAAGGGGAGATGTTCAAGCGAGGAAGCGCACAGGACTCTGGAACAGATATTGAAGTCGTGGCGTGAGGGGCACGGATTCCACGGGGAGATCTTCAACTTGGTGGAATGATGATAAAGGTTGTTCTCTTCGACGTAGACGGGGTTTTGGTCGATTCTAAAGGCGCGAACTACCAGTACGTGAGGGACACGATGAAGAAGTTCGGCTACGACGTGAGCAGGAAGGACTATGAGATGCTCTTCCACCACACAGGCCGCGCCGTGGTCAAGGCGCTGGTGCCCGGCATAGACGAAGCTGAGCTCGAAGAGATAAGGAAGCACCAGAACAAGGTCTCAAGCGACTACTTCAGGTTCGCAAGGCTGAACCCGGGTGTGAGGGAGACGCTCGAATGGCTGGAGCAGAAGGGGATCAGAATGGGTGTGGTCACGAACAGGTCGAGCTCCGCAGGCAAGATACTGGAGTTCTTCAACATCGGCTCCTACTTTGACGTCGTCGTGACTGCAGGGGACGTGGAGAAGCAGAAGCCGGACCCTGAGCCTTTGATGAAGGCGGTCGGGGTCCTTGGAGTTGTGCCAGCAGAGGCGGCGTACATCGGCGACAGCGAGAGCGACGTTGATTCAGCCAACGCAGCCGGCCTCGTGTCTGTGTTCTACTCGGACAAGGGAAACAAAAACGCCAAGTTCAGCATATCCGACATGGACGGGCTGCGGGCCCTTTTCTGACGCCATTTAAATAGTGTTGCATCCGTTGTAAAACATGAAGGCAGCAGTAAAAGAGGTGAAGCGCTGCGTCCGCAACAGGTGGTCTGTGCTCGTTGTGGGCAATGGGTTACAGAACAGGTGTCCTCTTTTTCCCAGAAACAAAGGTTCCTAGCAAAATCTACTTTATCGCTCCGGACTTACAAAATTTGCCCAAAATGGCCTTTTTTCAGGAAGGGTAGTGTGTTTGTATATCAAAGCCTCAGGTAGGAGTTGAAATTGATCAGTCACCGTTATATTTATAAATTTGATATGTCAAAAGTAGTTCATATATATGCACGGATATGTTCATAGCAAACGGGGAGTAAAATGGAATACAAATCCTTGAAAGGTTATTTGAGAGATTATCACCCCATTTTCTGGGCAGGATTAATCGGAATCGGAATCTTTGCTTTTCTTTATACAACATCTGTTAGGAATGTTCTCTATTTGGAGTTCTTACTCCTGCCCATAACACTCTCTGTTTTGGGTTTCATCTTCAAATATGATAGAAAGATATGGAAAAAGGCTGCTGTCTACTTTGCAACTGGTTTGTCCTGGGAGGTGCTAACCGAAGCATACTGGACATACGGGGGGAGGTCTCTATCGTTATTGTACTTCTACAAAGACATACCAATATCAATGCTACTTTATTGGATGTCCATCTTTTCATTAGCATTCTTCTCATTTTCCTATGTTAATCGTAGGATGAAAGTCAACAAGCCTTTGGCCCAAATACTGACAGTATTCGGCGTATTCCTCACAGCAGAAGCAGTAGGATTCAATGTTTTCAGGGTATGGGACTACAACTTCAATCCTATTTTTCTCATACCTGTTTATTCCCTGCCGCTCCATATCCTTGTGGCCTACTTAATCCTTGGCAACATATTTTTGATTTCCATGAGGGAGAAACTCTACAAACCTCAAAATGTGATAAACCTCGTCCCAGAACTGGCAAGAAACCCCTCAAAAACAGTAAGGCGCCTTGTAGGGGTGGATGAAGAATGAAGTCAATCTCAATTATAGTGCCGACATACAACGAGGAAAAGTACATTGAAACGACCCTGAAATCAATAAGGGAGCAGGATTTTGAAGATTACGAGATTATTGTCAGTGATTGTTATAGTTATGACAACACCGAGAAACTTGCCAGAAAATATGCTGATAATGTCGTGTTCAGTGAAGTCAGGTCAACCGCTTCGGCAAGAAACATTGGTGCAAGACATGCGGACGGGAAGTATCTGATATTTCTCGATGCTGATACGACGCTAACTAAGGGTTACCTAAAAAGTGCCTGGGATATCTTCAAGCAGGATAAATATGTCGCATTTTGTGGGGCCTTTGAGTTTTCAAACAGGTCTTTAGAACATGCCATAACTGGCAAGGCTGTAAGTTTCTGTTTTGCTGTTTCTCATCTGTGTGGAAAAACCATCATCCCCGGGTTCAACTTCTGCGTCCCAAAATCTGTTTTTGAAGGAATTGGCGGGTTTGAAAACGTGTTCATTGAGGATGTGAATCTCTACAATAAGCTCAACAAACTGGGCAGGACAAAGTACTTCACACACTTCCATGTCATAACATCGTCAAGGAGGTTGGAAGATCTGGGAGCTCTCGGAACATTAGATTATTACTGGGACATCCGCGGGAAATGGAAAGGAGTGAGGGATTTCTCAAAGAGATACATCAAGACTGGGCTGTGATAAGATGATTGACATAAACAAAATCAGGGGAATAAAGAAGACTTACAGCAGAATACGGAAACTTTCTTCTATAAACGGGCCGGACGTGAGCAAGGCCTTGCTGGACAGTACAATGTACAGCATTGAGAAACTACCTCCTTTAGGGAAGGAGTATTGGTGGTTCTTATTCTTTGGCCAAAGTGGTGAAAAACCTGTGCAATTTATGCTATCAATGTGCAGAAAGTATGGGAAAAGTGTGTTATTCAATAACAAGAGAATGGCGCTCAAAGAATTGGGAAAAAACAAGTTCTTGGGTGTCACAACCGGCTGGATATATGATGGAGAGAAACTCATCGATTTGGAGGACACTAATTCGGTCACAGAAATCCTGAGCCAGAGAATAAAGTCTGAAATATCAGGACATGAAGTAGTGCTTGACGGCAACTTCCCGAACTATAAGTTAAGGGTTGGCGACATCATTGATTTGGAAATGAAGAAAACAAACCATCCCATATATAATGATGCATTGGGAGTATTCCTGCCACCTTTCGGCGTGGGATGGGTAGATGCCTATCTGGGTGCTGAGGGCAGCATATTGGGGCAGGAGTTCAAAGGAACCGCACACTTGCAAAAAGTTGTAGGAGTCACGATATTCGGACCGATGCATTGGGCCAGAATTGTATTCAAGAATGGTTCTACAACCAATCTTTTCTGCCTCAAGACAGGTAAGGGTTCAAAAACATACTTCCACAGATCCATGGCGTTTCATGACGTCAGGGACAACAAAACTATCAGATTAGATAACCCAAAACTGAAGATTTCAATAGACAACGATGTCCTATTCATTGAAGGTAGGGACGGGGACAAACAGCTCAGAGCAGTCTTAGCAATCTATGCGAAGAAAAAATATGTAGTGAGAGGTGGTGGTTCACAGACCTATATAGAGTATGCCGTCACACCAAAGGAATTCGAACTGAAAACCAAGGACAAGACAATTACGCTGGATGACTTGGGCGGAGGCGTAGGAACGTTTGAGGATGGGTATTGGTAAGCCACTAAAGGAGGATGGTGCTTGTTTCTAGGACACTGGTAATCTCATTCAATATGTCCTGTACTTTGCCTTTTATCTTCTTCCACGCCTCCCGAATAGGGACTGCCTTATAGAGATATCTAAGTCTTTTCCCCTGCTGTGCCGTTTTGGTTACAAGACCCTCATATTCCAATCTCTTGATATATTTCCGTATTGTCCGCTCTGAAAGATTCATTTTTTTTTCAATCTGCTTTATGGTCAGTGAAGTCTTCAGCAGGAGGTTATATGTCTTGATTTCCACTTTCTTGAAGTTGAGAAAGCCTAGGATAACACTCAACAACTCTGTTGGTCTCTTCTTCCCTTTTAAAGCCCTTTCTATATCTGCAATATAATCTCTTTTTGCCACAATTACACTGTGAACAAATTGCTATTTAAATCTTCATATGTATGAACAGAAAAATAAAGAAAAAGGTTTAGAACCTTCCCGCAGATGACTTCGTTCTCACGATGCTATCGCACCTCTCTTCCGTATCTTGAGTATCATTCTACCATTGCGCCAGTAGTAGGCCTTCCTTGTTTGTCGCACGTTGGCCTCCCAGGGGTAGACAGATGGCCCACGGGAGAACTGGCAGAAGTCTGCTGCATGGCTGAAGTCTATCATGTCAACGACCTGGCCGCAGCATGGGCAGTAGTATTCGGTGAAGGTTCTCTTCATCCTGACGTTGCAATCCTTACAGAGCATCACTTCAAACCTCATAATACGACGGATTCAGACCCTTATAAATGGTTCAAAATCGGGAAATTCCAAGGCTTTCTCACGCAGTTGCGCTTGTGGTATACGGGGCGCAACAGTTCCTACCATGCGGATAAGGGTTGGTCCTAGCCTCTTCAAGCAGAAGCATATTCCTGTTGTGGTTCACCAGATGGTTTCCATAGTCTACCATGCGTTCTCCTGTTTCCCTCCACCACCGGATTAGTTCCGGTTCCACAAAGTCCTGCATCCTTTCGCAGTAGTCCAGCCAGCTCTCTCCGGTTTCTATCAGGCGCTTTCCCTCCTTTATGGAGCACTCCCGCAACACTTTATCATCCATTGTTAACAAGAAGTTGTCTAGACACTCGTCCATATCATAGTGGATAAGCTATTCTAATTAAAAGCATTTTGAAACTGAGGGGCTTTGCAGGCTTTGCACAATAATTCAATCCTACACCTTTAAACTCTACTTCATCACCAAATCAACCGTAAAACCCCGAGAAGTTGGTTCCTTTAAATACCTCTTCCTCCATTGTAATATATGAGACCATTAACATTTGAGGAGCGCTATTCCTTCGGCACACGCGAGCTGGAAAGGCTGGCGTCGCAGCTGTACCTACCAAACAACATCAAGGCAGAGGTCGGACACAAGTTCTACAAGCTACTGGAGGGGAACATGACGCAGGGCCGGGCCACTGAGGTGACGCTCGGCTGCCTGATCTACCACTACTGCAAGGCGTACGGCTACCCGCTGGAGATGCGGGACATTGCTGGCGTTCTGGGCGCGGACAAGTGGCGGATGTTCAAGAGTTACACGCGGATGCAGCGCAGGCTCGGGCTGGGGTACGTTCCGGTGGATGCCGGGTCGCTGATACCGAAGTATGTGGAGATGCTGGAGCTGCCTTACTCGGTTGTTGCCGAGGCCGCGCGGAACCTGAAGAAGGTCGAGAAGACTGGTTGCACGCCGAGGACGAAGGCGATTACTTCCATCTACCTGACCGGGAAGGTCACGCTGGCCGAGCTGAAGAGGAAGTGCAATGTGAGCGAGATGGGAGTGAGAGGGTGCATGGGAAAGCTCAAGCAGTAGTTGCGACTTCCTCTTCTATACAAATCGGCAGTGACCAGACAACTTGGTGCCTGAGCATAGGAATCTTCGCGTTGCCGGACTCCCTGAAGTTTATTACACCTTCTTCAGCCAGAATCATTAAATCCTGATGTACAACATTCTCCTTTCTACCCAATTTCCTTGAAAGATCCCTAATAGATTTTATTTCGCCTTTCTTCACAGCTTCTATGATTTCCAATCTCTTTGGTGTCATTACTTTGGCAGCATCTTTGGGTTCGAGGAAAAGAACATCTCTGTAACCTAATTCAGACATTTTCTTTGATATTTCAAATATTTTCTTTTTCATTTTGATTAACGTATTTGATTGTTATTCTATGTTACTCCATTTTATTCCAATATTTAAATGTTTAGGTTTTACCTAAACAATATTCTAAAATACAAATCGTTTAAAAAATAGAAGAGAATTTTGTTTTTGTGGGGAAAGGGTATAGCCTTGAGTACAAAATTGGAGAATATAAAGGAGTAAAGGTACTGCTCTACTGGGAGGCTCAGTCATCAACAGATGAACCTGTCGAATTCTCAACAGGGCTAACCTACTTCGACCGCAAGACTGAGAAGCGGGTTAAACTAGCGAGAATCGACAACTCTCATGGCAGGGTGCACATACATAGGTTCTGGCGCGGCCAGAAAAAGGGCGAAGACCTTAAATGGAGAGGTGACAATTTAGAACTCTTCTGGAGAGCTATTGAATACCTACAAGATAACTGGAAGAACTTTGTTCGAAGTGTTTTATAACAACAATAACAACAACAATCTGTTTTAGGAAACAGTGTAAAAATAAATGACAACAACAAATCGGATTATATATATATTTACAATATAAGAGTAAAATATATATAATAATGTAATTAGAAGCCGAGATAGCGATTTGATGTTCTGACTCTAAATTATTGTTGTTGTTGCGATTTTAGGTTGTCTGCTTCGGCTCGGGGTGTGTGTCGCCCTTGACCAATTCCACTGGATATTTCTCTGCATTTTTCTTCAGCTTCTCCTTCACTATGGCAGCAACTTCCACGCCAATTACATCGCTGAGACTCAGACAGTAGATGAGGATGTCAGCCAGCTCCTCTTCAACCTCTTTCTTGTTCTTGGACTTTTTGAGGTATTCCTGCACCTCTGGATGGTTCCTCCATAGAAAGTGCTCAAGCAGCTCTGCAGCCTCGATGTTTATCGCAATTGCCAGGTCCTTGGGACTGTGGAACTTCTTCCAGTCCCTTGCGTCCCGGAAGTTCTTGACCAACTCTTTAATCTCCTTTATGTGCGTCTCCCCGTCCTTCAATCAACATCACCTACCAAAGCCGATGACAGACCACTATATAAGAACTTTGGAAGCCTGACATCTGTATGCTCACCAATTCCTTTTATACCACTTCATTCAATCTTCTCCATGGACCCTCAAATCCTCGAACGGATGCCTAATTGGTACAAGCGCATCTACAAACTACTGAAGGAAGTGGCTCTAGAGCGGGCGGAAGAGCTCGACCAGCGGCGACCAGAAGTAGATGGTAAGGATGTTCAGCAACCAGAAGAGAAGGAAATAGCTGGTGTCCTGCGTCCGTACAACCACAAGAAAGGCGAAGCCGAAGAGAAAGTTACTGAATAGGGCTATCAGTATTGACGTCTCCTCGCGCATTTCCCTAGCTTCCACTCTCGCCACCCAGCTTCAAGTTCTCGAATCCTCCAGAAAGGCAAGGTTTGAGGTTGTCTTTGAGCTGTCCAAAGTAGTTGACCAAAATCTTCATATTCATTACATCAAACAACAGAATTATTACCCTTTCTTCTCACGGTTTGGGTATTCTCTTGGCTAACTGGTCCAGCTCCTCGATGACCCTGTCTGGTGTGTAGGAGTTGAGTTCCGGAATTAGGTCGCTCTGCTCCAACAGGTCCATAGTCAATGGTAGCGCAACTCCGTCAACCTTCTTCGGTGAAGCGATATGAAGTGAGAACGGCGCCCGGGCCAGCTTGCCGCTTGGCGTCTGGGACGGGTCAATGATTATTGCGTTCTTCACCTTCTCATGGCCGCCGACAACATTGAAGTCGCAGTTGGATGCTATGTTTCGGACCCATCCCATAGCCATGGTCTCGCTATCCTCTGCGCACTGGATATGTTCCTCATAGAACTCGCATGGTTGGGTTTTTCTCAATAGTACATAGACATGGAAGGACTTGCCCGTCCACATTGGAAATATGGACTTGTATTCCAAATCACTGGATTCAATCTCCCGGACCAGTAGCCCAGCCACCTCTTGCGCCTTGGTAACTTCCAAATTGGATCGGTCGATGTCAAAGAAGAGGCGTGATATAGGTCTTCCTTCGCCCTCACCGTTTGTGTTGTAGAGAAAGTCCAGAAACTTGCGCGGGAAGAAGTACTGCCAGACCTTGTCCTGTAACAGGGTCAAATCCGGCCTTGCCTCATCCAAGTGGAGGTGTCTCAGCTCCAACATCTTTTGGTCTACTGCAACTGCCAACTCGTCGATGTAAAGCGGTTCAAGTTTTGATCCTCTCTTCAGCAAACGCATGCCATTTGGGAGCCATATCCTTGTTGCTATCTCAAGGCCTTTGAGAAATTCTTTGAGTGTGGACGCTACCTCTGCATAGTATGGGAGGGTATCGATCTCGCCTGTGGAATGGAGCATGTCCATGTGAATCAGAAGAAGTGATGAGCGTTAAATAGTTAATCCGTCTGATTATTTACAATATGGTAAAAAAATATAACATTGTGTTATATAAAAACCATAACTCCACTTTACCGGGGCCGTATGCATTCCCTACTGTCCTGAAGAGTGGGCGGCCACACCCCATGTGACCGCGTTCCACGCGCGCTCGTGCAGGTAGTAAAACAACAACTTGAGAACCACGTCGAAAACACCCACACCAAGAGATAGTGCAATCTTCCCTGTAAAGATGAAGACCAGACCCATGGTTGTAAGTGTGGCAATCATCCTCCAGGTCGCTGCTTTTGCAACGCTCCTCCTGTGACTTTCCGCCATAAGACATACAAGGGGAAACCATTAATTTAAATCTTTGACAAAAGATGCATAGGATTTAAATTGGATTGATAGGTTCCCTATACCATGCGCTACTCGCGACAGGAGATGGTCATCGGAAAGGCCGCACAGGAAAGGCTCATAACCAAACGCGCGCTTCTCGTCGGAATCGGTGGAATCGGAACACTGACAGCAGAGTACATTGTCAGGGCCGGGATAAACCTGAAAGTCATTGACAAGGACAAGGTTGAGCTGTCTAACCTGCAGAGACAGGTGCTCTTTGACATAGGTGACATTGGCAAACCAAAAGCAAAAGTGGCTGAGGAAAAGTTGAAGAGGATAAATCCGGATGTGGAGGTTGAAGGTGTAGTGAGGGATTTCCTTCCATCAAACGCGCTCGGACTGTGCAGAGACATTGACATAGTTCTTGACGGAACCGATAACCTGCGAACCAGACTTGTCATGAACGACGCTGCTGTGAAAAAGGGGGTTTCATACGTCTACGCAGCGTGTGCTAGAACCATAGGCGCGGTCTCTTTTCTCAGGGGCAGACCGTGTCTCAACTGCTTCATGCCATCAAAAAAAGAAGGCTTGTCCGCGAGCACGGCTGGTGTTCTTGGCCCCACAGCAGGCCTAGTTGCCTCAATATAGGTGTATCTTGCAATAAGATGTCTCGCTGGCCTAGGAGTTGAAGCCAACAGACTGTACACGTGCTCCTTGAAAAACGGTGTGGACGTAGTGAAAGTTGAAAGGAATAGTTCCTGCGACACTTGCGGGAAAAAAAAGTTTCCATACCTTATGGAGTAGCCGGTTCCGCCCCAATGGGCACGTCATCGCATTGCATACAACCGACATCGTGGACGCCACATCCAACACAAACACGCCCGCGAGAGCTATGTCTTAACCCTTAACATAGGGTTTTTAAATTGTTAGGTATACCTAACTTTTATGGAGAGCTTCAGCGAAGGTGTTCTATCAGGGGTGCAAAAAAATCTGAGTGTGGCTGAGATAGCAAAACTCAACAGTACAAATCATGGTGTCGTGAGCCAGATGCTCTCAAATCTGGCGAGACATGGGTATCTGGAGGAACACAGTTTAGGTGTGTGCACCAACTGCCCAATGGCAGGCTCTTGCGGGACCATGCCACACAAGAGTGGAATCAAACTGTACGCCCTAACTGAAAAGGGAAGGAGGTATCTCAATGAAACGACTCAGTGAAATGAAGTGCGGGGAAGAGGGGATAATCACAGCAGTAAAGTGCAGGGAATCCATACGCCACAGGCTCATCGAGATGGGGATGCTCCCGGGCACAAAGGTCAGGGTCATGAGGTGCGCCCCACTTGGAGACCCCGTGAAGTACCAGCTAAGGGGGTATTGCCTGAGCATTAGAAAAGAAGATACAAAGGATATACATGTCAAGCCGTTCCCAAGCAGAAAGCTCGTTCCTATATCCATGCTCAGCGCCGGGGAGAAGGTCAAAGTCGAAACCATTGAAGCGGACCAGCCCAACAGGAAGCTGATAGAGTCGCATGGCATACACGTTGGAACAACCATCAAGGTCGTCAAGATATCGAAAGACCTCATAACCCTGAGTGTAAGTGGAAAGAGCATAGGCCTGGCAAAGGCAGTATGTGCTAAGATATTTGTGGTGAGGTCATGAAAAAAACAATCAGGGTGGCTCTCGAAGGGAACCCAAACACAGGCAAGACAACCTTTCTGAACACCTTGACCGGGCTCAATCAGCACGTTGGGAACTGGCCTGGCAAGACCGTAGAGAAGGTTGTTGGCAAGATAAGGTTGGAGGGTAGGGAAATAAAAATAGTCGACCTGCCAGGCATATACAGTCTCACATCCTACACCGCAGAGGAGAGGATTGCCAGGAACTACATCCTGGATGAAAAGCCGGATGTTGTCGTCAACATAATAGACGCGGAGAACCTTGAAAGAAACCTCTATCTCACGTTGCAGACACTTGAACTCACGGACAAGGTCGTTGTGGTACTCAACATGGTCAAGAGGGCAAAGAGAAGGGGTATGACAGTGGACTGTAAAAAACTGTCAAAGCGGCTCGGTGTGCCGGTTGTTCCATTTGAAGCGAATTCAAAGCAGGGCGTGGACGAGCTGTTAGACATCATCTTCAAAGTGGCAGAAGGCAGGAAAAGAACAAAGCCTTTGGAGATAAAATTTGGCCCGCACATGGAGTCCAACATAAAATCAATAGAGTCAAAGTTCAGAAGGACGGCCTTGAACAAGGGTCTGAACACTAGGTGGCTGGCAATCAAACTGCTCGAGAAGGACGGGAACGTCAAATGTCTGCTTGGAGAACACGGCGAGTCGGACGTTGTTTTGGAGGCTGACAGAATTCACAGTGATGAGGTACATCACGACCCAGCCATAGAGATAGTAGATAGATTGTATCATATAAGCAGCTCCATTGTGTCAGATGCGGTTAACAAGGAAGAGAAATCCGAGGACCTCAGCGAGAAGGTTGACAACTTTGTAACAAACAAGTGGGTGGGCCTGCCATTGTTCTTCCTCGTCTTCATTCTGCTTTTCATGGCGACATTCAGCCTGAGCTCTCCGCTTATGGGCGCAATCGATGGATATACCGCCTCCTTTGGGGAGCTCTCATCAGATTATCTGGGTCTCATCGGCGCCCCGGAACTCGTGAGCAGCATGGTTGTTGACGGCGTAATAGCGGGTGTCGGAGGTGTGCTGGTCTTTCTGCCACTCATCGCCATATTCTTCCTGCTCTTCGCCGTGCTTGAGGACTCAGGCTATCTTGCAAGGGCGGCATTTGTCATCGACAGGGTCATGCACACGATTGGGCTGGAGGGCAGGAGTTTCCTCTGCCTTCTGTTGGGTTACGGGTGCAACGTGCCAGCCATCATGTCAACAAGAACCCTCAAGGAAAGAAAGAACAAGATGATAACAATCCTGCTGAATCCCTTTGTCCCGTGTGAAGCCAGACTGGGTATAATGGCGTTCACCATTGCCGTCTTTTTCACAGGCCTGGCCGCAGTATCGGTTGCTGTGTCCCTGTTCGTGCTCAATCTCCTGGTATTAATAGTCTCCGCATTCATCTTCAAGAAGTACCTTTTCAAGGGGGAACACACTGTCTTCATAATGGAGATGCCGCCGTACAGGACGCCAAATCTCAGAACAGTCCTGCTGACGACGTGGAACAGGGTGAAGTCCTTCCTTTATAGGGCTGGGACGCTGATATTTGTCGTCTCCATAGTCATCTGGCTACTGAGCACGTTCCCATTGGGTGCCAAACTTGAGAACACCTACGCCGGGATGCTGGGAAAGTTTCTCTCACCCATAGGAACAACCATGGGTTTTGACTGGAAAATAATGTTATCACTGGTCTTCGGCTTTGGCGCCAAGGAAGTTTCCATCTCCACATTGGGAGTCATATACGGTTTTGAAGGGGGTCTGGGCCTCGTATCCGCCCTGCAACAGGCTTGGACACCTCTGGTTGCAGTCACATTCATCGCTGTCCAGATGCTTTACATACCGTGCCTGGCAACTGTGGCAGTAATCAAAAAAGAAACTGGAAGTTGGAGGTGGACCATGTTCGCAGTGGCCTATTCGCTGCTTCTGGCACTATTGGTCGGAATCGCGATATTCAACGTCGGAACTCTGCTGGGTTTTTAGGGTGAAAAAGACAACCAGAGCGTTTCAAGACGCGCTTGAAAAGATGGTTATCATAGAGTCAGGTGGTGAAAAGATAACTGTCAGCAGATTGGCAAGTATGATGGGGATATCCAAACCCAGCGTTGTGGAGCTGCTGCAACGGCTGTCCAGCAGGGGCTACATCACATACGAGAGGTATAGACTGGTGAAACTCAGGCCGAAGGGTAGGAAGGTCGGCGTACACGTGTACAAGCACCACTCTGTCCTGCTCAGATTCATCAGGGACGTCTTGGGTGCCGGTGAAGAAAGAGCTGAAAAGGAGGCGTGCAAAGTGGAACATCTTCTGAGTTGCGACACCATAATGAGAATCCAAAGACTTATAGACGGGCGGTTGAACCTCAAAGGTACAGAAGACGTTTGCGGGTCAAAATGATAGAGGTAAGGTCTGCAGAGGAGACGGACATGATAAGGGTCAAGGAGCTGCAGGAAGAGGCCTTCGGCTACTCGTTCTCAGACAAGAAGCTGAAGAGGCACCTGGACGACATATTTCTGGTAGCGCTCGTTGACAAGGAGATTGCAGGCTTCTCTATCTTTGAAAAGGAGGGTGTTGGCGTTTCAATCGTAGTTTCAAAAAAGAACAGGGGAAAGGGTGCGGGCAGAAGGCTCGTGACATGGACTGAAAAGAAACTTGCGGCAGCGGGTGTCAG
>DAOVEB010000057.1 GCA_030669205.1 Candidatus Parvarchaeota archaeon
CAGACATGCTGGAAAATATCACCAATTCATAAAGAAGGAAGCTTTCTACAACATCTACCTTGAGGTGCCTGCAACGCTCTCCATGCTCGGTGAAGTTAAGGGTAAGCGGGTTCTTGACCTGGGATGCGGCTCAGGAATCAATACACAGACATTGAGGAAGAGTGGCGCAGATGTCTCTGGGATTGACTTCTCTAGAGAGATGATAGAGACAGCGAGGAAGGAGTTTCCGGACATCGACTTCCGAGTAGGCTCGGCGCTGGAGCTCCCATACAGGGACAACGAGTTCGACATCGTTGTGGCTTTCCTTGTTATGGAACATATAAAGGAGTTGAGCAAGGCGTTTGCAGAGGTCTTCCGCGTTCTCAAGCCAGGCGGCGTCTTCGTCTTCTCGACCGGGAATCCGTTGTGGGACGTTGCGGAGAGATACAAGGAAGATGAGTGGAGTATACGGGTCTTCAAGCGCAGCTACTTCAAGGAGGGTGAGATGAAGGCGAAGTGGAGAGGTTTTGGTGATGGTCCGTGGCATTACCACAGGACATTAGAATCAGTGATTGACACAATACTCAAAGCCGGCTTCATCTTCGACGGCTTCAAGGAGGCGAGGCCCTTGAAAGAGGGGAAGAAGCTCAACCCTGAGGCGTACGAGCTGACGTCCGCAATACCATACTTCTACGTCTTCCGCGCGAAGAAACCCTAACTCCTCGGGTCCCAGTCCTTTCGCTTAGCCCAGTAATCGATTACATACTTCAGCGCGTCATCCAGCTCTTCAAAAATCCTGACTGTCAGGCCCTGGGCCCAGTAGTTGTCCTTGACCTCATTCGACTTGGTGACGAGCACAACGGGTATACCCGTCGAGTACGCGTAGAACATCTCGGACGGCGTTCCAATCGATGTCCTGCCCTCCTCCATGCACGCAAGCACAAGGTCAGCTGATGCCACGTCCTTCAAATCCCTGACCATTATCTCCTTTGGCGAGTAGTCCTTCCAGAACTCCGTAGGCTTCCCTTCAAGCGGGTTTTTGGTGGCTATCCCTTCCTTGTTGAGTTTCTCAGCAGCGTACTCCCTCCAGCCGATGTCGTGCTTCGCCTTTTCCAGGCCTATGTGCCCTGCGAGGTAGACTGTGAACGGCTTCCTGTGCATCACCCGGTCAGAAAGTTGGCTGGCTGTTTCCATCACCAGAACAAACCCGAATCTGTTTTATATAACTTTTGTGGGAACAGAACCCGAACCCATATAAACAAACCGTTCACACTACAACCCATGCCGGATTCCAAAGACCTGATTGAGTGCTATAAGGTTGTTACCGAGGAGATGAAATCACTTGGACTCAGAAACAATCCGAATATCCTTGAATATGTTGTCGGAGAGTGGACGGTGGAGGAGAACCCGATTGCCGGGAAATGTGATGAAGGGGGAATCTGGGCCGCCACAAGCCTACTCGGTGCCAAAAAAATAGGCTACTATGTGGGGAAAAGATACGGGACAGGGACCAGGATATTCAAGGCACGCGCCAATGGAGAACTGCACCGAACCCCCTGCAGGATAAAGGTCAGGGAGATAGTTCTGGAAGAGGAGGTCGTCTAGACGGCCACCAGCAGGATGAACAGCAGGTAGAACAGCGACCCCATGAAGAAGAGGAAGCCGAGTATGAAGTTGCCGAAGCTTATCTGTGAGAGTTCCCTCTTGAACTTCAGCGGGGATACGATGCCCTCGACTGTGATTGACACGACCGACGCGACAAGGAAAATGAGGGAGAGCGTCACGATTATGAACCACGACTTTATGAGCTCTGGGTGGTGTACGGACTGGAGGTATGCTGTTATGCCCTGAATCATGAACGTGGAGGAGAGTATCAGCAGCAGAATCGCGTTGAGCTGAGTCTCTGAGAACTTGGCGAAGAACTTCTCCTCCTCTTTTCTGTCCTTCTGCTTAGCCAGTTCGGTGACCTTCTCGTCCTTTACCATGTTGACCATTATATCATCAGCAATTTATTACCTTTTCCCCACCTCCCGGGCAATTCTCTCAAATGCGCCGGCTGGGAGCTGAATGGTTCGCGTCGATAGGATGGGCGTTCAAGTTTGACACTCCAACGGAGAAGCTACATAAACATAACAGCTCCGAATATTTTGTCTCCATTGTCTGGTTCGAGGTATCATCTAGTTCCAAATCTGGCCCTTTCATAGTCTTCTTCAGTGATATTGAAAAAGCCGGCGTTTCCTTTGAATGGAACTGTTTCCTTTGCTTTGTGCACGTCCTCGAAAACCCATGCATAGACAGGGAATTCTGGGCGTTTTAGAACGTGTTTTTCAAAATCTACCCTATGTCTCCCGTAGTCTTTTTTGAATTCACTTTCATCCCTGTAGGTTACAACATCGGCCAAAGTGGCAAAACCCACGATTTTTCCCTTCCTCACAGTGATGTTTTCAAGGCCTTCTCTTTCTGAATCGTCCAGGCTCCTCATTTTTCTTTTGGCCGCGTCATTCATGCCTTTTGACGCGTGCAATGCTATCTCTTCTCTTATCTTTGTATATCTTGTCCTCACTTCGTGTGTTTTGATTTCTGACAGTATCAGTCCTATCCAAGGGTATTGGATTGATATTGCTCTCATGGGATTATCTGTCAAGAACTATTATTTATTTTTTGTCTAAGTATTGACTATTGAATAATAAAACTTAAAACACATAACATGTCTGATTTAGACGTGACAGAGAGAACGATTGACGATATTCTCAGAGAACGTGGCTGCGATTCCGTAGAAGACCTCCGTGATGAGATATCATCTTATATTGGAGGTCCGTTTTCATGCGGCTCACATTATGATATGATGGAATATCTCCTGAAGAAAGGCAGTTCAACAATCTTAGCCATGCGAAAGAACATGGGCTATGATTATGGTCGGGGTTATTTGAAGGAACATCTTGGAATGTTAGCAGAGGGCGGTTCGATTTCCATGTCTGAAGATGGCATAGCATATAGTATTACAGAAGACGGGAGGTTGATGGCCGAGGCCATCCTTGAACATGATAGGGGAACCAAGATAGCTTACGAGCTTGAGAAGACTGCAACTTCATACTTTATGCTTTGGAAATTACGGCGCAGCAGAGTTCCTGTGATAAAGTTGTTGAGGGAACCTAGATTCTCCATGAAAGAGTTCTTTGATTTTATCCATGGTGATTTCAAAGAGATTATGAGTGAACCAGGCCATTCCTACTATTCAAATACCTTGGATGTGCTCCTGAGCTTGGACATATCAGAGATAGAAGATACAATTCGGAGATTTAGCAAACGCTTGGAAATCAAGGGTCGTTCTAAGAACATACACATAAAGGAGTTATGCTCCGAAGACGAATACACAACTCGTACTCTATTCTAATATGTACCGACAGGGACTTGAGCGTTGTGCCTTGATAAATTGCGTGTTCATGGTTACAGCCGAATGTACTGAAAAGACCAAGTAATAAATAAAGACTTTGGATAAAACTATCTTTTTATTTATCTGTAAGTGAGCTTTGCAGAATAAATAGCTTCTGTAGAAAAAATGGGTCAATTTGCAAAAAAATTACCCGACAAATGTGCAAAGCCGTGGATACCTTCTTGTGCGTGGTGACACACGGTGATACTGTTGCGACAGTTGTTGTAGCTGCTGCACGCCAACGATGCCGGTTTAGAAACGCTTATATTTCTGCTGTACCGTCATCTATACAGTGATCGGAAGAGCGTGGGCTGTTTGTAGTTCTGTGATGACGGAGAAAGGTTTAAGAGAGAGATTTTTGTCGGTTGAACTAGGTGGTGGGTAAATGTCGAGCTATCAGTATTATATGGACGCTAATTTAACAGGGTACATAGGCAAATGGATAGCTATTGTGGACAATAAAGTAGTATCGAGTGGGGAAGATGTCAGAAAGGTCGCTAAAGAAGTAAATAAAAAGTTCCCGAAGCGGAGACCCCTGT
>DAOVEB010000055.1 GCA_030669205.1 Candidatus Parvarchaeota archaeon
TGGTTCATTTGGTGAAGTTCCGTCATTGCGGTGAGCCGTAGCTGCGAGGAATCGAAGCAGGAAGCGCGGCAATCTCAACCGTAATTTCACCACAGAGGCGCAGAGGACACAGCGCGGCCTTCGGCCGCAACCAAAGAATAACCACCGATTTCACAGATTACACCGATTTTTCGACAATACGGTTAGCCGGCGGACTTGTCCGCCGTGTAATACTGTGGTGCGTGCCGCTGCAGTGAGCACGCAAAAAGGCCGTCAGAACATAATAGCGGTTCTCGAATTGCAACATGTTATAACCAGTCAACTTATGAAAGCAGCCGCATGAAACCGTCGCTAAAAAACAAGATGTTTACTGTTAGTAGTACAGAGAAAAACAAATATTTGACCTTTTCATCCGGGAAGCACCACGCCGTGAGGCGTGGTGGTAATAATATCAAAACCGCAGATTTCACAGAGAGAAACAGGTCTGCCATTTTGACACACCTCAAATGTATGTCCTGCATCAAAATGACACATTCGGCTAAATCGCTCGTAGTCAGGCAAAAAAAACTTTGTGCTGCAAGTCATTACACACACCTGTGATAAGGCACCTCAGACAATCTTGTGGTGGATTTCCCCACAATTGGTATAGATCTTGCGGACTGTATTCGACATGTTGTGTATTCCGGAATCTCGGTTTTTTGAAAGGAGAAGAAGATGCCGAGAAAAGAAAGAGTGAAGAGCGTGATCGATGGCGACACATTTAAAACTGCCAGTAGGAAGCACTCGGTGCGACTGGCAAATGTGGACGCACCGGAAAAAGGACAGCCTGGTGCCGTCAAGGCGACAAACGAACTACGCAAAATGATACAGGGAAAGGAAGTTGTAATTAACACAAAGGCGCGAGACAAATACGGCAGGTCAGTTGCTGACGTGAAGGTAGGCCGTAAGTCAGTCAACAGAGCCATGAGAGAGAGACTCAGCAAAGGGAGACGACGCTAATGATAAAGATAGGACTGAAAGGCCTTGCGAAGTTCATGACTGCGGGGGCAAGTAGGCAAAGGAAGATTCTCAAGGATTATAAATATCCTGACCCTGAAGGAATGGTGCAAGCCTTCTACTACCACGATGCCCGACACCTCATAACCAGCTATCACAGACGACATCGAGATCCTCAGTGGCTTCTTGATAGAGCGGCATATCTTGAGTCGTTCGCGGTTCAAGCTGGTGGAAAAGTTGGAGTCAAGTATCGCAACAACGCGCGCGCACTCCGCCAATACGCGAAGTACTTCGGCAAGAGAAAATTCTCAATTCTGCCAGCTAGGAAGCTTCGATGGGTATGTGAAGGAGTCCAAATCAACGCAACGCCAGACCTTCACGTTGAGGAGAAGGGGAAAGAGAAGATCATAAAGTTGGAGTTCTCCAAGACAGAACCCGAAGCTGAGGCCATAAAGATCATCACCCAAGGACTTCATCAGGCTCAGATGTTGGCAAAAATGGGATTAAGTAGTTCTTCTGTCCTGTTCTGTGACATTCCTCGAGGCGAAGTGCACAAGGGCGCCCGGGTCGGTTCGCGGAGGCTGCAAAACATTCAGGCGGCATGCCAGAACATAATGGCTATCTACGACGGTATTTAGCTATATTTGGGTGGGCAGGCCAGTAACTCAAGAGATTTGCTGCCGTGCTCTTTGTGGGTTGACTGTGGCGGTTATAGGTGCTCCCCGATTGTGAGTCACTATTGGTCATTGGAAAGGGTTAAAAAGCTTCGAAACCTTTGCTGGCATCCACGGGTACTTTTCCGTTGTCGTAATGAAATCACGTGGCCAGGAATAAAGGCTTCCCCAGTATTCGAAAGGGTCTCCCTCTCGTACATCATTTCTCAGAGGCCCTGTGTCCAAAAACCACCAGTTGCAATCCTCACCGTTAGGAGGTGTACCTGAAGTAGTAACGCCGACTACTATCTTCCCTCTGGCAAGGTTGTCTTGTCGAATAAGCTCAGTTTCTTCTGAAATAGTACTGAGAACCTCTCCGAGAGCGGTTTTAACCAATATGTGATTGCTTTGAAGGGTTTGACGGCTGAACACAAATGATAGCTCTTTGACAACATCGCTCTTGAAATCTCTACCAAAGCTGCCAGGCAACCCGATCTGCTCAGTCGAGTAAACGATGAGGTCAGACAACGTAGGGTAATGTTCAAGTACCGCAGGAGAGACCAAGGTTAGCATATACAAGCGTACATTCTTTGGATAGCGGCGACTGTGTGCAACGATTGGACATTTGTAATTCAATCTGAGTCTTATCCAGTTCTCGTCTTGACTTTGGAAAAAGCGAAGTGTGCACAAATCAGTGCCTAATACACTTAATTCAGGATACCATGTCTCGTCTGTGTTTGTGGGAACTATATTTGCGCATTGGAGCATTTGCTGTAGTAGCGTAGTCTCTATCCTACCCAATACCTGCTTTGCGTTCTGTTTGATAACCTCAACATCACCATCCTTAATTGGCCTGAAATGAGCAAGCGCATTCCTAATAGTCCCGATCTCATCCAGTTTGTTCTTGATAATCTCTTTCTTTCCCAAGAAATACGGTTTGAAGTAGTTCCAATAAGCGTCAGAGGTAATGAACCTTATCAGTTCACCGCTTGTGAGGTACATAATTGGACATGTAACGGTGTATCCAAGATACCCAAAGCCTTTGGCTTGTGAGATTCTCCGTTTTGCCAAAGATTTGATGGTGCCTGGTTTCCCTTCATCGGCTTCCAGATTGCAGTTGACCCAGTTACTCTGCAACTCATTCTTTAGAACCGAGTACACAAATACACGCAGTCCGTTCTCAATTCGGAAGAGGATGTTAAGGGCCTGATAGTAGTGCAAGTGGAGCCAGTTGTATGGGATTTTAACTGACCCATCATCGCGTGTCTTTGCCTTGCTCCAATCCATATCTATGGCCTCCAAGAATCCAAACCAGGCGTGCAGAACTACACCTTATCACCACTTGTTATCTCGGAAAGATATTTCTTTTCCATTTGGCTCCAAATACTTTCCAACTCTTCGCGAGTCTGGTTACGAGAGAAGAGGAGGTGATGTTGCAAGGACGGCTCCCGGACCTGGAGCCAGATTTTGTCTATGTTCTTATAATCATCCAAAATTTGGGCGTAGTGATTACGCATCAGTGCAGGGTAAGGGAATACATTGCCCGGGAAAAATGCGTCAACAAGCAGAAGGATTCTTTTGTCAGCTCTGTCTCCCTCGAACGAGCCTAATTGTTTATCTGCTTTCTTGATATTATCAATAATGCTCTGACACATGATGTCAGATGACTTTATGTTGATTGTAGGGCCGCCAAAACTGATGGGCGACTCCTTCTTGCGGGAAGGTTTGTAGATTTCAAATCCTCCTATCCCACTGATGTCTATGACGCCTTGCCCATTTCCAATGCCTTGAAAAATCTCGTTTACAACCCGGCGAATCCTCTTTTCCGACTTGAGTTTTACCTCAAAAGGGATAAGCACTCTATAACAGCCCTGCACCCAGGTCAAATCTCTTGACTCGACCTCTCTGTTTAGAGCTTCAACCTGCTGTTTCCAGCAGTGGTAGTTTTGCTGCCACTCTTGGTTGACTACTTGCTTTACTTCTACTAACATGTCGAACTGCAGCACCTCTACCGCGCGCTTGATGCTGGGAACAAAATAGTCAACCCGTCCGCCTGCCTCTTCCGGGGATTCAACGTCTATTTCATCTACTTGAGGGGAAAAACGAGACACGAGAAAATGAGCAAAAGCTTTCATGTATCCGTTTTCTTCTTTGCCTTCACAATTCTTGAAATTGACAGTTGTCATCATAAACCTCTCCAATAGCTGTGTTCTTCTACCGTAACAATCATAACACACAATGCTGGTGTGTGCAAGGATAGGGCATATGAAGTAACCAGTAACGAAAGGTTCTGGGTCAGGAAAGCAGGCAATAGGCAATAATCGGTGGTTTGTGTTTGATTACCACACCACGTCTCACGACGTGGTGCTTCCCGGATGAAAAGGTCAAATATGTGTTTTCTCTGTGTTCTCCGTGTCTCTGTGGTTGGGATTTATCTCCCCATGCTTGCGCATGGGGCCTGGACTTTGGACATTCTGGTTGGTAGGGGAAACGATAATTCTAAAGAAACAAGTCTCCTTCGCCGAAACATTATTGGGAAAGCTGGCGAAGGAGACCTCAAATGCCATACAAAGTATCGTCAATTCTGGAGCAAC
>DAOVEB010000047.1 GCA_030669205.1 Candidatus Parvarchaeota archaeon
TCACCTCAAATATATGGAGATTGGAGCGCGGTATCCACGCATTCACAATTACTTCGGCCATTAATGGATGACTACTCACATCACATTTATAAGCCTGTTTTTGGGAAGTTCAACCATGCGCACATCCGACATCGTCAACTACTACTCAGGGAAAGGCATTGCTAAGGCAATTCTCTCAATCGCGGACGGGCGGGAGGTCGTTCCCAGATACCGCAATGGCGCCTTTGGCAAGAGGCCCCAGATTCTCCAGTTCAAAAAGGAGCTGAAGGACCTGGTGTGGGAGGGCGTAACCTCATTCCATGCCTCTGAGGAGAGGTGGACAAATCCCGTACTTCTCTCACAGAAATCAGGCAGGCGTGAGATGGACAGCATCCGTGTTGGATGGGACCTGATACTTGACATAGATACAAAATTCTTCAACTATGCAAGGGCTTGCACAGAGCTGATAGTCGATGCCTTGCGCTTCCACGGCTTGAGCTCCTATTCCATAAAATTCTCGGGTGGGACGGGCTTCCACATAGGCATCCCCTTCGAGGCCTTTCCATCCAAGGTCAGTTCAGACGAGACAAAGAAGATGTTTCCGGAAATCCCCCAGGTTATAGCCATGTACCTGCGCAAGATGATAAAAAACCACTTGTCTGAGAGAATACTTGAGATTGACCCTGTTGACAGGATATGCGAGAAGAGCAACAAGAACTTTGAGCATCTGGTTGAGAAGGAGGACGGGAAGAATGTATTCAACCCTTACTCGGTTATTGAAATAGATACAATTGCCCTCGCGCCCCGCCACCTCTTTCGCATGCCTTACTGCCTGAACGAGAAGACATGGCTTGTCAGTCTTCCATTGGAGCCAAAGGAGCTCAGGAACTTCGAACCCGCGATGGCAAAGCCGGGTGATGTGGAACCAGGGCTCGGGTTCCTGGACAAGAGGCCGAAAAAGCACGAGGCGAGGAGTCTGGTGATAAGGGCCCTTGAGTGGAGCAAGGAAGAGGACAAGGAGCCTGAGAGAAAAAGGGAATTTTCCATTCCTGATGAGGCGATTCCCGCGTCAAAGTTCCCACCGTGCATAAAGCTCATACTCAAAGGTCTCAGGGACGGAAGAAAGCGCTCGGTCTTCATCCTCGCCAACTTTCTCCGAACATGCGGATGGAGCCATGACCAGATAGAGAATGAAATCCTTGGGTGGAACAAGAGGAGTGCAGAGCCTTTGCGCGAGTCCTACGTGCGCTCGCAGCTGAACTGGCACAAGAGGATAAAAGGAGGATATCTTCCCCCAAACTGTGACAACAGGAGTTACTACGTTGACATAGGGGTGTGTAAACCAGACAATATCTGCGCAACTATTAAAAACCCAACTTCTTATTCATTTAAGTTGTCAAGGAGGAGGAAGAAAAAGAGATGATAACCTATAAGGAACTCCGCAGCTTTCAAAGGCTGGAGAGGGAGAACAGTGACCTCCAGGATTTGGGTTTGACTTTTGTGAGTGATGTTCTTAACTACCTCAATGAGAAGAGGGAGGCTCTGAAGAGTTCCAAGGAAAAGGACTCCATATTTTCCAAGGACGCCCAGACCGAGATAAGGAACGAGCTGCGGAACGCGATTGTGGTTATACAGGATATCTATGAGCGGAGGGAGAGGAAAATACTCGGGCAGGCGGTTCTCACAATCAAAACCAACTCATCGATACAGGACACAACCAAGATGCTGGATTTTGAAAGGGAGATGTACAAGGAGGTGATGGAGCTGCTTCGCAGGTACAGGGAGCAGTTCTTCGGCCAGAAGAAGAAATCTGTTCATGGGAGGCCAGTAGATGAGCTGAAACCTGTTTCTGTGCAACCTCCGCCTGAAGAGCCTGATGAACCTGCAGAACCCGAACTCTCACCGGCTGAGCGACCTGCACTTGCAAAGTCAGAACCAGAAACCCTTGAACCACCACGACCACCTGAACAATTGGAACCTGTCACTGGAAAACCAGCTGAGGACAAACCGGGACCCATTTCTGAACAGCCCACAAAGGAGCTACAAGCCATTCGAATCACGCAGGAGATGCCACAGTTCCTGTGGGAGGACGGGAAGACCTATGGTCCCTTCAGAAAGGAGGATGTTGTCCATATCGACGCGAAGCTGTCGTCCATGCTGATTGAGCGCGGAAGTGCTGAGGAGCTGTGACCAAAAGTGTTTTAAATCATTCTGGCGGACTCTAGCCTGATGAAATTTCCCAAGAAAGTCAAGAGGTACTGTCCGTCGTGTAAAAAGCACACGGAGATGAGAATAGTGCATTCAAAGAGTGGCAGAAAGCGCGGCTCTTTGAAGGGAGGTCAGAGAAGGCACAAGCGCCGTTCAGGCATAAAAGGTTATGGAGGATTCCCACAGCCTAAGATAGAGAAAGGTTCCAAGTACGGCGCGAAGCAGACGAAGAAAACAGATTTCAGGTATGAGTGCTCTGTGTGCAAGAGGATGGTTACATCCGCCAAAGGCGGAAAAAGGCTGAAGAAAGTGGAGATATCGCAATGATAGAGGAACCAAAGTCAAAGTTTGTGAGAGTACGATGTCCAAAGTGCAAGAACGACCAGGTTATCTTTGGCAAGGCAGCCACCAAGGTGAGGTGTGTGGTCTGCAATCGGCTTCTCGCAGAACCAACAGGCGGAAAGACCAAGATAAGGACCCAAGTGCTTGAAGTTTTGGAGTAAAGGTTTAAAAAAGACCCCCTTGTTTCTGAGCTCATGGTCCATTACAAGAAGAAGGGATTTCCTTCTGAAGGAGACCTTGTAATCTGTAAGGTCAAGAATGTTCTTTCCCACTGTGCCTTTGTCGAACTCCTTGAATACACGAGCAAGGAAGGCATGGTTCACATATCCGAAGTTGCTTCAGGCTGGGTCAAGAACATAAGGAACTACTTGCAGGAGAACAAGCAGGTGGTGTGTAAAGTCATTGGAATCAACAGGGACAAGGGTTACATCGACCTGTCTTTGAAGAAGGTGAGCAGTGGTGAGAGAAAGGCAATACTCTCCATGTGGAAGATGGAGAAGAGGATGGAGATGTTGGTTGAGCACATTTCGAATCGGCTGAAAAAGGATGTTTCTGAGGCGTACAAAATAATGTGTGACCCTGTAGTCGAGAAGTATGGCTCCCTCTCATCGTTTTACAGCAGCATTGGTGAGGAGGGGGTCAAGGCGATAAAGCTGTTGGAAATCCCAAAGCCATGGATGGGTGAGCTCGTTTTGGCAATAGAGGACCAGATAAAGTCCCATAGGGTCAGGATAAAAGGAACACTCCAGCTCATCTCATATGAGAGGGATGGTGTAAACAGGATAAAGGAGGTCCTTTCAGAACTCCCTGCCAACGGCGTGGAGGTCCATGTCAGATACCTTGGGGCACCAAAGTACAGACTGGAAGTTCTTGCCGGCAACTACAGTGTAGCAGAGTCAGCACTTTCAGAAGTGCTTTCTTCCATAGAGTCCCGTGCCAAGACATTGAAGGTGGAGTACAAATGGTCAAGGTGAGGATAAGACGGTGCAGGAACTGTGAGACCTATACACTGCACGAGCGGTGCGCCTGCGGCAGAGAAACCGAGGCAGCCAGACCGTTAAAGTATGGTGATGCGCATGGAAGACTTTGAATTGATAACCAAGAGCAGGCCGCAGCTGAAGTCACCGAAGATGATAGAGGGGCTGCCAGGCATAGGAAACGTCGGCCGCATATCTGTAGATTTCCTGGTTGACAAGCTCAAGGCGAAGAAGTTCATGACAATGTACTCAAAGACCTTCCCAAACACTGTTTTCATGAACGACGATTCAACTGTCACACTTCCATCAATCAACTTTTACTACTCAAAGAGCCCTGACATCATTTTTGTTGTTGGCGACATACAGCCGGCTTCTGAGCGCGACAGCTACGCCTTTGTGGACAAGATACTGGATGTTGCTGAAGAGTTCAAAGTTTCGGAGATAATAACTATTGGAGGCATAGGTCTCAGTACCGAGCCATCCTCGCCTGTTGTACATGGTGCAGCCACAAACAAGGCGATGGTCAAAAAACTGAGGTCAATGGGTGTGAAGTGCGATGGTGCGAAGACAGTTGGTCTGATAATCGGCGCAACTGGCATGCTCCTTGGAATGGCGTCTATAAAGAGCATCAAGGGATTCTCCCTGCTTGCGCAGACAATCGGCCACCCGACACACTTCGGTTTCCGGGCAGCCCGTTCGGTTCTCAATGTGTTGCAAGGTTATCTTGACCTGGACTTCCCTCTCGACGATATAGAGAAGGAAATAAAACATATAGAGAAAAAGAGGAAGATAAAGACACGCGAGCTCAAGTCATTGCAGGGCAGGGGCGGCATGCGTTATATCGGTTGAAATGAAAATCTTTGCGGATTTGCACATACACTCAAAATACTCCCGTGCAACAAGCGACAGGATGGACATTGAACATATCGCGAGGTACGGCGCCATCAAAGGCTTGAACCTCATTGGAACAGGGGACTTCACCCATCCAAAATGGCTCGAGGAGCTCAAGGAACTGCTGATTGGCGACGGAATCTACGCCTTCAACGGGATGAACTTTGTCCTGACAGCAGAGGTTTCCAATATTTACTCAACTCCGGGCGGTGTCAAGAAGATACATCATGTGCTGATTGCGCCGGACTTTGAAGTGGTCGAGCAGATAAATGAACACCTGTCAAAGCGCGGCAACCTGTTGGCAGACGGGAGACCTACATTTGGGAAATATCCGTCGCCCGAGTTCGTTGAAGATATAGTCAGCATATCAAAGGATGTGCTCATCATACCTGCACACATCTGGACCCCGTGGTTCTCCCTCTTTGGAGCAGAGTCAGGGTTTGACTCCATAAGCGAATGTTATGGTGACCAGCTTAAGCACATCCATGCGCTTGAAACCGGGTTGTCAAGCGACCCGCCCATGAACTGGAGGCTGAGCCAGCTCGACGGCTTCACTTTGGTCTCCAACAGTGACTCACACTCGCCCTGGCCCCTGCGAATCGGCAGGGAATGCAATGTCTTTGACATCGACTTGGACTATGGTTCACTCATCAGGGCTATAAAGACCCGTGAGGGTTTTCTGTCCACAGTGGAGACCGACCCTTTGTACGGCAAGTACCACTGGGATGGGCACAGAAACTGCGGCATTGCCATGAGTCCCAAATCCTCAATCAAGAACAACAACCTCTGTCCAAAATGCGGGCGGAAGCTCACTATAGGTGTTGAGCACAGGGTTGAGCTCCTGGCGGACAGGGATGAGGGCTTCATAATGGAGGGTGCACCTGACTTCATCAAACTCCTTCCGCTCAAGGAAATCATAGCGGCTATCCTGCAGATGGGCGTCTCAACCGCGTCTGTGAACAATGTTTACCGCAAGCTTACATCCGAGTTCGGCACCGAGTTCAAGGTCTTACTGGAAGCACCCGAGTCCTCGCTTCTCAAGGTTGCAAAGCCTGAGCTGGTTGACGCGATACTCTCGGTGCGAAACCAGAAGGTCGAGGTTGAACCGGGCTATGACGGCGTTTATGGCAAGCCCATATTCAGAAAGAAGCAGCGCGACCTCAGCTCCTTCTTTTAGTAGGTCTGCTGCTGCCCGCGAACTGTTATGCCAACGCTGCTTTTGGTGGGTATGTAGTATGAGTAGTATAATTCGATATCAATACTTTCAACTGTCTCCACACCTACGTTGTCCCTCACAAAACCTATTGAGTAAGTGGTGTGGTCGCCCCGTACAAGGCGCATGCGTGTGTCTATATCTCCCTCGTCATAATTTAGAGCCATTACAGTTTCGCTGGGGCCAGATGCTACGCTCCAGTCCTCCGGATGGAGAGGTTCCCATGTATTTGGAACAGTTATGAAGATACTGTCAAGGTAATTGTCCTTGTTCACCATCTCATTTCCACCTGCGTCGATGTATCCAACATAGCCTTGGCCAACGTTCTGTATCCTCACTGTCACGGTGAACTCCGTCTCTTCATCATCTGGATTCATGCGTATTGGCTCAAGCGATGTGAGTGAGACACTCACCGGAGCCTCGGTTGAGGAGGAGTGTGGAGTCACAATCGGTGCCTCTACACCAGACATGAAGACCACTTCCTTTGACGCATTTGTTCCATAGTCATAGTAGACCCTCGCGTCAAAGATGTAGATGATGTCTGTGTCAACCGAAAGTGAGGGCATTTCCATCGGCCAGAAGAACTCAGTACTTCCGCTTGGTGCGAGCTGTTCAATGG
>DAOVEB010000063.1 GCA_030669205.1 Candidatus Parvarchaeota archaeon
AGAATCCACAATCGAATGGGTGCAAAACCATAAAGAGGAAGTGACCAAATACGATATTACAGACTATAAAACATACATAGGGGCAGTTAGTTGGGATGAATATGAGTTCCCCAGTGCTTTTTTTGAAGCCGCACTCTCTTCTGAAGGATACACAGGAGTTATAGATTTTCAAAAGAACATCACAATCATCAACCCAGACATAGATGCAGTTAAGAAATCTATCCTGGCGAAAACCAAGGAAACAAAAGCATTCGACACGACAAGCCCACTTATCCTCAGGCCCTTCGAGGAACCATACAAGCCAGACAAGATACAAAAGGCCATGCTCTTCGTGATAAAGGAAGACAAAAAGAAAACCCTCGCGGCATTGGATGCATTGAAAAGCAGCGGAACCCTGAAACAGATCAAAGCGTTACATCCTGAAGACATAGACAGGATAAAAGACCTCACCGACTTCGACCCAGTAGAAGAGATGGTCAAACAGACCATAAGAGGCGCATTCTACAAAGGACTGGAAGAGGCAGGGGAAGAGATAGGCATGAACTTCGTCCCTGACCAGAGAGCGATAGACTTCCTCCAAAAATCAGCGTTCGAATACATTAAGGACATGTCCACCGAGATAAAGCACGACATCAGGGGGATCCTCGAAAGAGGGCTCGTGGCTGGAAAAGGCATAGATGTGATGAAAGAAGAGATAACAAAAGTATTTGACAAAGGGGAAGTGAGCGCAGAACGAATAGCAAGGACCGAAGTGAACAGAGCAGGGAATGTCGCCCATCAGAAAGGATACGAACAATCAGGATTAAAAGGGGAAAAACAATGGATAGCGAAGGACGACAAGAGAACCTGCCCAGTGTGCCTCGCGCTTAACGGGAAAAGCGTTCCACTTGACAAGGACTTCAAGACAGACGCCGGAAAAGGCTTCGAGGGACCTTTTCCAAATGCCCACCCAAATTGCAGGTGCAGGATAATATTCAAACCAGCGAAACCGAAAACTTAATATCCAAAGAGGGAATAAAGCAATGATAGAGCTCAAGAAGGTCGTGAAGCGCGGCGACAAATACTGCGTCGTCCACTGCCATGGCAAAGAGAAAGAAAAAGTCATCAAGTGCTTCCCGACAAAAGAGCAAGCCGACAAGATGCACCAAGCGATCCAAGCCAACAAGTCAATGACCGACACCGAGGCGAAAAGCCTCGATAACTTCTACACCGACTCCATCGCAACCGAGGTCGTCGAAACAAAGACAGGCAAAGAATACTTCATCACCGGATACATTTCAACCCATGACAGGGACCTGGTGGACGACATAGTCACCGAGAACTGCATGGAAGACATGCTCACCCAGATCAAGAGCGGGAACATAAAAATAGACATAGACCATGCGACCTGGAGAGGGAAATCGAAAGAAGAGACAGAGGCAAACAAGACCATAAACCCGATAGCCAGAATAGTCGACGCAGCAAGAGACGTGAAAGGGATATGGATCAAGGCCCTCATGAACAAGGCCAGCCCAAGGTTCCAAGAAGCCTGGGATAGTGTCCAGAACAAATTCCTAACTGCATTCAGCATAGCATACATAGCCCAGAAGGCGATCACCAAATCCCTCATGGATGGGACCGTGAGACTTCTGGACAAGGTCAAGCTCCTTAACGTGGCATTAACAGGGAATCCGATAAACACAGGAGCGACGATATCCGAGGTATTCACGAAATCCCTCAACAACCTTAAGGAGGCAGAAATGGAAAAGAAATCATATGAAAAAGACGGAGCTCATGCGCACACAGAATTATCCCCCCTCGGCGAGCATAATCATAAAGAGATAGAAAATGTGATATCAGGAATTCAGGATCGATTGTGGAAACTTGAATATCCACCAGAAACAAGCACAGACACGAACATAATAGGAAAATCTAAAACGGAGGCAAAAATGGCAGACGAAGAAAAACCAGACACCCCTGCAGACAAGCCAGAGGACAAACCGGAAGACATACCAACAGACAAACCCGAAGACACTCCTGCTCCTGCAGACAAGCCGGAAGGCGAAACAGAAGTGAAAGCGCTCACCAAAGAACTCAAATCACTAACTGAAAAAGTAGACGCGCTCACCAAAGAACAGACAGAACTCAAAGCAAAACTCGCAGAACCACAGTACAAATCCAAAGTGGAAAACCCAAAAGACTTCAAGGACGCCCCAGAAGCGAAAGCAAAAGGCCCCCTTGATATGGTCGCATAAAGGAGGAAAAAAATGGCAGAACCAGCACAAACAGGATCATTCGCACTCAAAAGCACCGGAAGCGCATACCAGGCAAGCTTCGGCGTGCTCGCAAATGAAACCCCTGTATATGATCCATGGAATGGAATAGACCTGAGGGCAGACCTGAAATCTATGGTCGACCAGGGAATCGAGAGAGTTCAGCAAAAGGCTCTCACATCAACAGCAGGAGGCGCAGGAACCGCAGGCTACGCAATGGTGCCGGTCTATGTGGATCCGAGGATAATCGACGTCACAAGAAAATACACCCCCCTCGTTGAGATGTTCCCAAGGGTTACGAACATCGGCAAAACAGCCGACTACAACAAGATCACAGCCAAAGGCGCGGCAATAACCGCGGCAGAAGGCCAGGCCATGACAGAACAGGACGACACATATGACCGAGCCAGCGTCGACATCAAATACGTCTACGCGAAAGGAAGAGTCACTGGACAGGCAAGAGCGGCATTCCCAAGCTACATCCTCGAAGGATTCCAAGCGACCGGAGCCGGACTCGCAGGAACCGCATTCAGCCCTCAGTCAGCACCGAACGCGAAACAACTGGAAGTCATCGTAAGAGCACGGGCACTCAGGGAAAAGGAAGAGGCACTTATCGTGAACGGCGACAAGGCAACCACATCAACAGAATTTGATGGAATAGTCCTCCAGCAATCAACAACCAACGAAGTGGACAAGAACACAGCCGCTGTTGAATACGACGACATTGAG
>DAOVEB010000042.1 GCA_030669205.1 Candidatus Parvarchaeota archaeon
TCAGAAACGACACAGAGATGTACAACACAACTATGTCCTCAAGGTCGTACGCAGTGGAGATTGGCGACTACGACAACGACGCGGTCTCAGCAATCTCGTTCCTGAACATAACGATGAACTCACAGGACGCGGACTACCTGATTTACAACCTGTCGGCTTGGAGTAGCATCACAATTGGCAGTGTTTACTTCCCGCTCTCAGGCTCACTCGGCAGCTCATCGATGGACGACATATACCACCTCGGCAACGGCACAGAGGACTACGTCAACGCGTCCGGAAACCAGGCGTGGTACGTTTTCGACTCCAATACGCCAGCGCAGTCCTACATCACCATCTACGACAACAAGTCAGGGGACAACCAGATAGCCTGGATAGAGGCGCTCAACTCGTCCAATACCCTGTTGCTCGCTTCGCTCGACATGTGGAACCAGAGCAATGACGCGGGCGGCATACGAATCAAGTACGACACCGACTCAGCCGCAGCCGCAAACTATGCTGAGTTCATCCTGCTCTTCACCCAGGGCGACTACACAGACATCGACGACAACATGAACAACGTGAAGGACGGAACCTACCCGACCAGCTTCTACTCCTTTGCAGCAGTTTACTGTCCGATAGTTGACGGTGACCCGGCCACATCCGAATGCACAGACGAGTGGAAAGCGACCAGCTACTGGCTCATAGAGGATTCAACCAACGACGCAGGCGGGGACAACACAGACATAACCAACGTCTACTCCCGCGACAACGACACATACCTGTTCATACGGGTTGACACAGGAGGAAGTATACCAACATCAACGATGTTCGTGAACTTCTCCGATGACAACAGCAATGAGCGCTGCTACGGCGAAACAGACGGCACAGAGGTCTGGATTAAGCAGACATCAACTGGCTTAACACAGTGGACCTGCTCATCCGGTTGCTTCGACAACGATGGGGACGGCGCCACAGATGTCGCAGAATGGAAATTTGATATTGAAACGCTTTGTGGTGGTGTCTGTGACCTTGCTGGTAATTGTCCAGGTACAGGCGACAGTGGCAATATATACATCAAGGTGACCACAGTGGATGACATAGCAGCAGACTCAGCATGGACCCAGCACGACTTCTCTTCAGATGGACCAACCAGCCCGATACCTGAGCTGCCGTTCGGTGCGATAATAGCACTGCTGTTGCCATTGGTCATGCTCATGTTCATGAGAAGAAATAGGATTTGATACCATATCCTTACCCAATAAGTCTGTACAACTTCCAGTAAAAACCAAAATCCTTTTTCTCTTTATTTCATCTTGAACCGCAGCAATGCTGCCCTTGCTAATCCGTGGCAAAGACAGCCGAAGACCCGGGTTCGAATCCCGGCAGGGCTTTATTAGCACCTTCATTATAAGTTACGTTAGAGCGTAACATTTATATATCATTTGTTACGTTATAATGTAACATATGGAGATAGGGAAACTAAGTGAATGGAATCCTTGGTGGGAGGACAAGGGTTTAATCAAAGAGTTGAGAGGCGTACGCAGGCCTGAGTATGACCTATTAATCAATTCAACTGGAATAAGAGAAATAACGATAATAACTGGAGTAAGGAGGTCTGGGAAGAGCACTCTGATGTATCAGATGATTGACTCATTGCTCGAAAAAGGTGTAGATTCCAGACAAATACTGTTTGTGAACCTGGAGGATAAAAAATTAACAAATGACTCTTTGGATGATATTTATGAGGGTTACAGGAGAGACATGAATCCTGATAAAAAGGCTTATGTCTTTCTTGATGAGATTCATAGAAGGCAAGGGTGGGAGTCTTGGATAAGGAAAAAGTATGACCTAAAAACCAATGATAAATTTGTTATTTCTGGTTCTTGTTCTTACCTGTTGAGAAAGGAGTATTCTACGCTTTTGACAGGCAGGAACGTGGCATTTGACGTATTTCCATTGAGTTTTGAAGAGTTTTTATTTTTCAAAAAAATGAAGATGAACAGGACTAATTTAAGGAAAGGCATAGTCCTTGAGAGGACAAAACTTGCTATTTTGAGGCATTTGAAAGAGTATTTGGATTTGGGAGGATTTCCAGAGATTGTGTTCAAAGCCAAGAACTACAAAACAAAGGTGCTGAAACAGTATTTTGATGATATACTGTACAAGGATATAGTGGACAGGTATGACTTGAGCAGTCAGAAGACAAAAGACCTCGCACTCTTTCTAATAACCAATTTTACTGGTCTGATTTCACTGCGCAAATTGAGAAACTCATTAAAACTATCTTACGACACAATCAAAGACTATCTGTCCTACTACAAGGAAGCTTTCTTGTTTTTCACGGTGGACCATTTTTCATACTCTTTTAAAGAACAGAAGACACTCCCCTCAAAGATATACTGTATAGACAACGGGTTGAGGAACGCTGTAAGTTTCAAGTTTTCCGAAGATACAGGGAAACTGGTTGAAAACCTTGTGTTTCTTGAATTGACGAGAAGGGGAGATAAACCCTACTACTGGAAAAACAAGAGAGAGGTTGACTTCATAATAAAAAACAAAGACCAATCTCTATCAGCAATAAATGTCTCTTATACCAACAAAATCGATGAGAGGGAGGTTGGGGGTTTGTTGGAGTTCAGAGATGAGTTCGCCCCAAGAGTAAAGGAACTTGTGATAGTAACAAAAGACACAGAAAAAAGGGAGCATGGGATAAATTACGTTCCGCTATGGAAATGGTTGCTTGGGTGACCAGGTGATAGTTGTAAGGTGTCTGAGTTGCGGTACGGCTCCAGTCTGCACTGGCACCACTACTCCTTTTTGATGTTTCGATAATCTTCGAAACATTTATAAATAAAAGAAATCTAAATTCGAAACGTGAGAAGGATCGAATCCGTTTACAGGCATGTATTGTATGAGATTCTTGACAGGCACAGCAGGGATTTTCTATTCAAACAGAAGGCTCTGAGTTCAAAGTGCGGGATATCAATAAGCACAGTCAACTACGCATTGAAGCCGCTGGAGCAGATGAACGCCATAGAGAAAAAGCCAATGGGATTCAGGGTGCTGGCGCCCAAGAAGATACTGTACTACTGGGCGTCAATACGCAAGCTGAGAAAGGATATAGTGTACCAGACAAGGGTCCATATGCCGGTGAATGAGATGGAGAAATCACTTTCGCCCGTTGTATTTACAGCCTACTCTGCTTACAAGTTCCTCTTCAACGACACGCCTGCTGACTACAGCGAGGTCTGGGCTTACGGTGATGAATCTGTTTCTGAGAGGTTTGAAAAAAAGGAAGGCAGGCCGAACCTCATAATCCTGCGCATGGATGATGACCTGAAGAGTTTCAAGTCAACCCCCATTGCCCAGATATTCGTTGACCTGTGGAACACTGGCACATGGTATGCCGACGACTTTGTCAAGGCGCTTGAGGTGAAAATCAATGGAGTTCTGGAATGACATAGCAACTGATAGGTCATGGGATGTCCTCATATACCTGAACAAAATACCTATCTTATCTGATTGCCAAAGGTATCCTCAAAAAAGAAAGTAGGGGGTGTACTCCATCACAGACGTGATGTTGGAGAGGTGGCTGAAGGTTTCTTTCTGAGACTTCAAATTCCGATTAAATCTTGAACCGCAGGAGCGCGGCTACGCCGCCAAGCGACTTCAGTTGCTTGCCTGCGTCGTGCTCGGATGAGACAATATGCACCTTGCCTTTGCGCTTCTCCACGCTTTGCATCAGCGAGTCGAGCTCGGGAAATATTTCTCTTTCTTTCATGTCGGAAATCAGGGAGAACCCCTAACATAAATACATTATGATGTACAAAAAGTTTAAATATATGTACATTATGACGTACATATATGAGGAAAGAGGTGCTAGAGGAGTTCAATGAGTGGTGGTTCACAGGCGACGTACCTACAGACCTGTTGGAGGAGTATGAGCGTGAGATGCTGACCAAGGTTCTTGGGGAACTCAGGAGGAGACAGATTGTTTCCATTGTTGGTTTGCGGAGGGTTGGCAAAACGGTAATGATGTATCAGATCATCAACCACCTGCTTGATGGGGGTGTTGAGCCAACCAATATAGTATACTTCTCGTTTGATGAGAGGGTAGATGAGTTGGCTGATGTCTTGGATACATATAGGGATGTCCAAGCAGTTGATTTCAGAGATGGGAGGACATATATCCTTTTAGATGAGATACAGAAATTGGAAAATTGGCAGAACCAGATCAAGAAGTATTACGACCTCTATCCAAGGATAAAGTTCATAATCAGTGGGTCTGAGAGCCTCTTCATAAGACAGAGGACGAAGGAGACCCTTGCAGGGAGAATCCGGGAGTACTTTTTGTCCACATTGTCATTTGAGGAGTTCCTCGAAATGAAAGGTGTTGAGCCGAAGCCGTATGGACCGAAGATAAAGCCACGGTTTGTAGAGTACGTCAACAAGGGTGGATTCCCCGAGACTGTTCAAGAGAGTCTGAAGGAGGCGAGGAGGTATATAAGGTCCAGTGTTGTTGACAAGATACTGTTCAAGGATATAGTACAGATGTCCTCAATACGTGACCCGGACCTCCTGAGAAAAATAGTTGAAGTACTGGCTGTGAATCCTGGGATGTACGTCAACTACAAGTCATTGGCACAGCAGTTGGGCAGAGACAGGAGAACCATAAGCCACTACATTTTGTGGCTCAAGGAGAGCTTCTTGGTAAGACTCCTACAAAACTATAGGAAAGGAAGGGTAGCGATGTTGAGGAAGAACAGGAGGGCGTATCTGGTCGATACCGGAATAGTGACAGCCTACAAGCCTGTGATTGATGACACGTTCTTTGGAAGGCTTGTTGAGACATTGGTCGTCAACTCTCTGAACGCGGAGACCTTCTGGAGAAACAGGCACGAAGTTGACTGTGTTGTTCAGGGTGTGCCCATAGAGGCGAAGTACAGGGAGAGAATAACAGGGGCTGACCTTAGAGGTGTTAGGGCGTTTATGAAGAGGTTCAAGTCTAAGAGGGGTGTGGTTGTAACCAAGGATGAAGAGAAAACAGAGAAAGTCAATGAGGGCGTAATAAAACTCATCCCTGCTTGGAAGTTTGCACTCAATCCAAGCGCATAACAGTAGGTTCAAGATCTTTTGTGTTTAGACAGTCTAGGAACCTTCAAATCTTGAACCTGAGAAGTGCAGCAATTCCTCCAAGCGATTTCAACTGTCTCCCGGCGTCGTGCTCGGACGAGATGATGTGCACCTTGCCTTTGCGCTTCTCCACGCTGCGCATGAGCGAGTCGAGCCTTGGGAATATCTCTTTCTCTTTCATATCGGCAATAAGGGAGTCGCTCACTAGAAGCAGTTCAACTGCTCCGAGCCCGTTGGCCTTCTTCACGTGCTCCATGCCATACGTGGCAGTGTCCTTTGCTATGCCCTCCATCAGCTTCTCAATTAACTTCGCCTCTTCGGAAGCCCTTGATTTGGCTATTGCCTTCTCCAAGAAGCCGGATTTAAGCACCTCGTTAACTCCGGTTCTGCCGCCTGAGTTCACTTTGGTGAGAACTATCTTCTGTTTGAGTGAGGGTGGTGCGCGCTCCTTTATATTTTCACAGGAGAAGCCTGTGCCTGCGATGACAATCTTTTGGGAGTATCTCTCGAGTTTGGAGAACAACCCGTCATAGAATCCCTCCCTTTTCTTCTCATAGTCTGGGGAGTCCTTGCGCGGGAGCGGGACGGTGAATGAGCCGACGAACTCGACGCCATAGCCCCGAAGTTCCGCGAACTCGGCGCTTGTGTCGTCCACGCATACAATCACCACAGCAACGCGCTTCGCCTCCTCAACTGCCTTTTTCAGCTCCTCAATCTGGTAGTTCTTCCACTCCTTATTTACCTTCAACGTGTCACCGATTCCGACACCGAAGGTGTGGTGCGAGCCTTTCGCCACATCCTTGTGCTCGTCGACTGTTGTGCCGTGGATTCGCAGGGTGTCCGAGTACATGTGGAACTCGATTCGTGATACAAGCAGCTTGAGAGTGATGGCTTTCCTTTCACCTTCCCTTTCATCCCGGGAAACACGCCTGTGAGTCCGCATCACCACTTCGTCGCCTGCTTCGAGTATGTGGCTCAGATACCACAGGTCGTCCTTTGTCTGGACCCTCACCTTGGCAAAGCCCTTCTTGAAATTCGAAGAGACAATCTGCATGGTGGAAAGTAGAAAACAGAGCTATTTAAAGCCATTTGGTGCTGATGAGGCAAAATTAATAAAGGAGTTGGTCATTTGTTTTCATTATGACCGACCCACAGGTATACCCACTTATGAGGCCCTACCTGGCCATTCTCCTCATAGTTGTGTTTGTGGTCGTGATTATGACCGATATATCCACGTACAATCGTGGCGAGGGGACTTATATGATGTCGGCAGTCTCAATCTTTGCGTCCAGCATTGGGCTCGCAGGCTCGATAGCTGTGTTGCAGGACAGGAAATGGGCGCAGAAGGCGCTGAAGCTCTGGATGGTGGTCTTCTTCGGTTTCCTGGCCTACTCTGCTGCTGTGATGGGATGGAACATAACCGAGATAGGGTATCTCCTGCTCCTGCTCGGTCTGGTGACCTTATCAGGTGAGATGGGACTACTGCCTCATTAGAAACATAAGAATACTACTGGTTGTGCTTCTTTATTAGTTTGTCCACTTCACCCTTGAGGCGCATCTCCTCCATCTTGTCCTTCAGCTTCCCAATGCTTGTGGCAATGGCCTCCTTGTCGCCTGCCGGCCCCTCTGCTCCGTCAGTGTCTTTCACCTTGTTCAGCTTCTTCAGCGCGTTTTTCATGACCTCGATTTCAGTGTTCTCATAGACCTCTTTGAACTCTGCCTCGTCTATGACCTTCTTCTCCACCAGAATTTTTATGAGCGCTTCCAACTTTGCCTCGATTTCAAGAACCGTTGAAGTGTCCCCGTTTTTCATGGACAGTCATAGGTGTGAATCATTTATAACAGTTTTCTACTCAAGGATCTCGACTGAGTCGACCTTGCCGTCGCCGTCCAGGTCAAAGCCCTGGATAACTGCTGCGAACGGTGCACCATTGTAGTTCTTCAGAGCTTCGCTGCCAAACGAGGTGAGGGCAATCACAGCTGATTTTGTCCCGACTGCAGTGACGCCCGCTATAACTATGTATGTTCTGCCATCCTTCTTGACCTTGGCAATCACGCCAGTGCTA
>DAOVEB010000040.1 GCA_030669205.1 Candidatus Parvarchaeota archaeon
TGAACGTTTCGTTCTTCAGAATCAGGCACTTCTTGTAAACCGTACTATCTTCCAGGAAATCTTCTATGTCTTCCAACCCTGTTTTCTCGTAGAGCATGACCTCTGCGTTGTACAGTCCGCTGCTGCGCAGAAGCCGTTTCATCTCCTCCGCATCCCCGACAAATCTGTTGGCACCGCTTACAACAAGGCCGCCCTTGGACTTTCTGACAACCTTGATTCTCTTCGGCTCCTTGTTCAGCCTGATGTGCGAGTTCTCCAGGGTTTTTGCTATCTGCTCGGCCTGCCCGGCTTCTCTTGCGACAAACAGGATGAAGTCGCAGTTGCGCACAATTGACAGGAGTTCCGGCTCAAGTTCGCCCGTTGTGCTCGGAATCTCCACCAGCTGAAGTTTCACGCCACCGTATTCATGCATCCCAACAGCCGGCTCCCTGGTCTCGTAGGAGATTGGCGTTGAATCAAGCGACGCGTTCGTGAACCTGTTCATGACAAATGACTTGCCAGAGTTTGGGAAACCCAAAAGACATATCTGTGCCGCTCCATCCTTCTTCACACCCGTCGAGCGCCTGCTGGTCTTTGAAGACCTCTCCCCTTCCGCCTGCGCCCTCAACTTTTTCATCTTCCTTTTCAGCCCTGAAAGCAGCTTTTCGGTGCCCTTGTGCTTGGGCACGAGCTTGATGAGGACTTTGAGTTTTGCTATCTTCTCAGAAGTTGTCTTCGCCTCCTCAAAGTCGCACTGGGCCTTCAAGGCTTGTCCTGGCAGATTTGTTGGCATAGTTTATGGATTCGAATCCCCAATTTTAAAACTTTCACAAACTTTTTAATCAGACCATATCACCTCTAATCCATGGCAGTTGCCTTTGACCTGTTCATAGTTGTGCGGGCAGTGTTGACACTTGGAATCGGGTTCATTCTGGGCAGATTCGCCTCTGGCTTTTTTGCAGACGTTCTCAAGGGCGAGAAGATGCAGAAGCTGCTCAAACCAAGGGGTTATGGCGAGCTGGAAGTGGACCTCATGGCTGCCATGCTGAAGTACTTCATCTATGTGCTGGTCTTCCTCGTTGTCATAATGCAGTTTGGGGTTGGCGAGATAGTTGTCCAGATAATAGCAGTTGTTTTCATACTTGTCCTCTTCCTCATCATGGCCTACTCCCTGAAGGAGTTCATACCAAATGTGGCTGCGGGTCTTTACATAAACAGGAACGAGATATTTGAGGTTGGCGAGATTGTTCAGATAGACGAGTTTAAGGGCGAGGTAATCAAGAAAGGCGTGTTGTCAACCATAATCCTAACCGAGGACAAAAAAGTTGTTATAATTCCTAATTCGATTGTTGCAAGAAGGAAAATAATAAAAAGCCGGGTGTCAACTGTGGAAGGAGGTGAATAAAATGGTTATTGCGTATGTTATGATTGTTACAGAGCCAGGAACCGAGAGCAAGATCGCCAGAGAGCTGAAGAAGAAGGAGAGCGTCAAGGATGTCGGCGTTGTCTACGGTGAGTATGACATTATACTGAAGATTGAAGTCAGCTCGATGCTTGACCTGCAGAACTTCATCCTTGAGATGAGGAAGAACAAGGGCATACAGAGAACAACAACGATGATATCGGTCTGATTTGGATGGTAGTTGGACAGTTGCACGGCTACTTTGTTCTGGTTACAGGTACTGTTTACAACTTCATCATATTTCTGATGCAGACAATCGGTCCAGTTGGGCTGTTCATAGCGATGATTATCCAGGCCGTTGTTGCGCCTATACCGTCCGAACTCGTTCTCATGATTGCCGGCGCAGCCTTCCCCCTGTGGATTGCAATTCTATTTGGGGGGCTTGGCGAGGTGGCAGGTGCAGTGGTTTCATTTCACATATCGCTGAAGTTCGGCAGACCTCTTGTGGAGAAACTGGTTGGAAAGACATCACTCCGCTTCGCAGACGCCTGGTTCAAACGTTATGGCGGATGGGCTGTTCTGATTGGGAGACTGGTTCCATTCATCCCATTTGACGCCATATCCTACGCTGCTGGACTGACCAAGATAAGTTTCAGGGATTTCATAGTTGCAACCACCATCGGTGCCTTTCCCCGGGCAGCGTTCTACTGCTTCCTTGGGACAGTGGTTTCAACGCAGGTTGAGGGGATGGAGGGAATGTTTTCCAATGCCATGCTTCTACTGATTGCAGTTATAGTTCTGGTCTTTGTCGCAGAGAACTTAATAAAGAAGCGTGTCGTTGAATAACCTGGTGTTTTGATGGTTGCCTTCATTGACCTGGACACATGGCTCACGTTTTCCATATATTCCGACCTTTCAAGCCCGGTTCTTGACCTGCTGTCCTTCAGCCTCGCGATACTCTTTTCATTCGCATTTCTCGCCTCGTTTCTTTTCTTCATTTACTTCATAAAGCGGGACAGGAGGGTATTTCTGCTGCTGTTCACAGTGCTTGTGGCTGCTGTTACCGTGTCCGTTGTGAAGGTTGCTATAGCCCGACCTAGGCCTCTTCTGAACCAGCCGTACATGCCTCTCCTGGACGCGTCTGGGTATTCCTTCCCTTCAGGCCATGCTACGCTTTCCTTTGCAGTTGTGACAGCGTTCTTCTACCACAACAAGAAGTACGGCGCTGTTGGCTACTTGGCTGCCGGGCTGGCCGCGTTCTCAAGGGTCTATGTCGCTGCTCATTACGTTTCCGACGTGATTGCCGGCGCAGCCCTGGGGATTATCATTGCAGTCTTCTGTATCAGATTTTCCCATGTTGTCTATAGAGTAGAATCCAGGATAGCGGCCTACCTCAGCCGCTTCGGTCAAAGTATTTAATTGGAGATAAACTCTTTTTTTCCCATGGTGGTTATGGCGTTTGTTGCCCACCCTGATGATGAGGTTATTGGCATAGGTGGGACCTTGGCCAAGCTCAGTGCGGATGAGGAAGTGGTCGTTGTGGTCTTTTCCTATGGTCAGGGGTGGCCCTTTTGGTTGCCTGAGAAAGAGGTTATCAAGCGCAGGGTTCATGAAACCAAGCAGGCAGGGAATATAATAGGTGTCAAGCGCACCATATTCCTTGGACTCAGTGACATGAGGGTTTCAGAGCAGTTTGACCGGTCGACCTTCAAAATTCTGAAGAAGCTCTTTACAGAGGTAAATCCGGACAAGGTCTTCTACCACTCGATTCAGGACGGCCACAAGGACCACCGGTTTGTGAACAGGATAGTTGAAGAGCTCGTCTCAAGAACAGATGTGGAGCGTTACACATTTGAGATAAACCTCTGGAACTGGTTCCAGCACAAGAGTCCCCTGATTCTATTTGACATCACCGACACGTGGGAAAGAAAGATGCGGGCCATGAACCAGTTCAAATCCCAGTCAATTTTCATCAATCTGCTCAGGCCAATGGTAACCCTCAAGGCGCACTACTATGGCCGGAGATATGGTTATAAATATGTGGAGGTGTTCTACAAGAGATGAGGGTTCTTGTTACGGTTTGTGGCATCGGCCTTGGCCACGCAACCCGCGTTGTCTCTGTCCTGAACGAGCTCAAAAAGGAGGCAAAGGTGAGAGTGGTTGCTTCAGGGATTGCTCTCAAATATCTCTGTGACGCAGGTTATCCCGCAAAGGACATAAGGTCCATCGATTTTGAAAGCGACAGGTTCACCTTCAACACCTTTTCAACCCTTGTTGACAACATAGACCTCCCTCTGAACTTCACAATGAACTATTTCACGCTTTCAGACATAATGGATGAGTTCAACCCGGATGTTGTGCTATGCGACTCTGAACCGACTTCCTTTGTCATATCAAAACTAAAAAAGGTGAAACTTGCTGTGCTGACCAACCTCTTTTCCTCCATGGAGGATGCGAGGAAACTTCCAAAGGCAGTTATGAACAGAAACACCAGGTCACAGATAATCATTGTAGAGAAGCTTCTGAACACCGTAATGAAGCAATCAGACCTGATACTGAACCCCGCGTTCATAGGGAGAAAGTCATTGAGCAAGAAACTGAGGTTCACTGGTCTGATAGTCAGGAAGAAACCAGAGGAACTCAAGTCCGAGAGCTATCTGAAGAGAAAACTCGGCGACGACTTCTATCTGGTTTCTTTTGGGGGCTCCCCGTCCGGCAACGCACTCTTTGACCGTCTCTCGGAGGTTCTTCTTGAGTTCAGCGACAAGAACTTTGTCATTTCAAGCTGTTTTAGGGCGAAGTTCAAGAAGGAGTACAAGAACCTGCTCATCTTTCCGTTCATTGACAACTATTTGGATTACCTCAAGGTCTGCAGGGGGATAATCTCAACAGCGGGCCACTCAACCTTGTCTGAAACATTTGTTTACAGGAAGCCGTCCATGGTTGTTCCAATCCACAACCATGTGGAGCAGATGGCGAACGCACATCTTCTTGACAGGCTGGGGCTCGCCAGAGCCTGCTTCCTGAAGGGACCGGAGGACGTCTCGACCCTGAAGAAGAACCTCAAAAAGTTCTTTTCAGATGAGGAGGATTTCAGGAGAAAGTTGGAGAAGTTCAATGTCAACGCTGATGGTGCTGAGGAAGTGACAGCAGCGCTCACCCGCCTTTGAAGGACTTATGGGCGGACCTGATTGAGTTCTCCAACTGCTTACTCAGTGATACGGCGAGTGCCTTGTCCACTATCTCCGTGCTCTTCCAGCTCCTCACCTTCACGGCATCCCTTGATACCTTGGTGAACTCCTTGCTTCCAAGCGAGGAGATTGTGAAGTAGGTTTCATACAGGTCGTGGAAAACGCCTGGGCTGAGCATGTCTTTGAGCACAAAGTAGTCGGCGTCGATGCTCCCCTTCCTGCCAAGCATGGTTGATACAAAGCTGTTTGCGATTCCAGCCAGCTGTAAGAAGCACCTTTTCACCTCGTCTGCGGGCAACTTCCCAAAGTTCTGGAAGTTCCTCAGGACCTTTTCCGAATCGAGCAGCAGTTTCCTATATACCTCGTTCTCCAACTGTATCACCCTCAATCCTGTTTATTAGTTCCTTCTGCAGTGATATATACCTTTTTATCGAAGCCTTGTCGATTGTGTGGACCCGGTAGTCCCTGGAGATTATCACGAACTTATCCTTTTTTGCGAACTTGCTGTGGGCATTGGCTCTGGCCTCATTTGCGAAGAGCAGATGGTCCATCATCCCAACTGTCTTTCTGTCGAGACCAAGTCTGGAGGCATACCTCCTTTTGAAGAGCTCCAGCCTCGCCTTGGTGCCCTTTGGAAGCATCTCAATCCTTTTGTACATCGCTTCCCTCTCAAGATACTTGCCGACAACTTCAACAACTGAGTTGAATAGATGGTTTACAATTGACAGGAAGAGCTTCTCGTCCGCAACCACCGACATTGTCACGTACAACATGTGGTCTGCGAGCTTGAGCTCTTTCTTTGCCCTGTTGAGGTCCAGCCCTCCCATCGGTTGAAACTAATGATAACTTCATTTTAAATCTGCTGGTTCAACATCTTTTTAAAACACGAACGGTTTCCCGGTTTTGATGTTCGACAAGGAGAAAAAGTATCTTGCTGAGAGGGACCCGAAGCTCAAGCAGGTTCTGGACTGCAAGCTGGAACTGAAACCTATCTCAGACCACTTCCGTTCCATTTGCCAGTCCATAGTCTGGCAGCAGCTAGCTGGCAAGGCAGCGCAGAGGATATGGGACAGGCTGTTGGACAACGTCGAACTTGAGCCAAGTGGGGTAATCTCTGCTGGTTTCGAAACGTTGCGCAGCGCGGGTCTGTCTGGTCGCAAGGCGGAATATCTCCTTGGCGTTGCACAGGCATTCTCAGATGGAACGCTTGACCATGATTTCGCACAAATGGGAGATGATGACGTGATAGATGAGCTCGTAAAACTCCGCGGAATCGGACGCTGGACAGCCGAAATGTTTCTGATTTTCTCGCTCGGCAGGCTTGACGTCTTTGCGAATGACGACTATGGCCTGAGGAAGGCTGTGCAGAAGTTATATGGGTTGGAAGAACTTCCCAAGAAAGCACAGCTCGAAGAGATAACCTCCAAATGGGAGCCGTACCGCACCGTTGCGAGCCTTGCACTTTGGAAGTGGATCGACTGAGTCTGAGACTGTGACAAGGACAATTACAGGATGGCACATCTCTGAGAAAACTTAAGGTTTGTCTCCGCGTCGGGAATTCATATGCTTTATATAAAAGTCTTTATATAAAAGTAGTTGTTTGAAAGTGGTATGGGAGAAGGAGGGGGAGCCGCTGGAGCGGGATGGGAAGGCGATTCAGTAAGTATCGAGGAAATTCTCTTGAAAGACCCTATAATGTTGCGAGCAAAGCCAGGAACTTGGGAAAAATTACTTTCAAACTATACACATGGTTGTGTATGTGACCAATTGGGTAAAAAGCTTCTGGGAATTCCTATCTCACCCATCGGTAAAATCATGTTTGGATCCCAGGGAGCTATTTTTCAAGGTGGATACTGTCCAGAACATGATAAGTTTCAACAAGGAAGGTTCTTGGGAAACATGTGGGATGAGGATCCAGAGTTCATGAGGCTTTTAGACGAAGGATGGAAGTACGCTCCGATACATATTGAATATCCTCAATAGAAAGACTCAAGAGAGTAACCGAAGTGATGGGAGTTAACCTTCATATAACTCCAAGTTAGAAATACCTTAGGTTTTTCGCTGTGACAAGGACAATTACTAGCTACTAGAGTGAAGTGGGCCTGGTCGGAATCGAACCGACGACCTACGCCTTGTAAGGGCGTTGTCATGCCTCTGTCCACATACCTTTTTGGTCAAGCTTTTTCCTAAAAAGGTTGCTCTAGACCACAGGCCCGCAGTCAATGAATGGCAGGCGCGCCGAGAAATGGACCATTGCCAATGAGAGGGTTGTCCGGAACCTTGGCTCCACCCCGCGACCCCGCGAGCATCCCACAACACGCTTAGTGCTGCTTCGTTCCCGACCTGACACAGTTCACGCGCGGTGAAATCCCGTGGGACGGGGCTTCGACGCCTCCGAACCGGGCCCGCCGACTGGCATTGGCTGCTTTCAAGGCTTCAGCTCCTGCGTGAGGCGGACTTCAGGTAACAGGCCGCCGCCAATGGCCCAGCCTAGCCTGCCAAAAATAAAAGAATTGAAATCGATTTTTAAAGGTATTGCGTCACAGGTTTGAAATGACCTTGACCTTCCTGCTTGAGCCTCTGCCCCGTGCGCCAACGAGATAATCGACCCCGAAGGTCTCAGCAACGCCAACAATGTCTCTGTCTATGGCGCCGTCGAAAACGATTGCAAAGACCTTGCCAATGTTCTTGAGAGTTGGCTCCAGCTCCTTCAACGGGACCTTGCCGAGTATATTCATCTTGTCACCAAGAAGGTAAGCTCCACGTGTCCCAACAAGTTCGTCGAGCATCTTTCTGAACTGTTTTGTGAGTTCTGGGTCGACTCTCGATTTTGGGGTCACCCTCCTTGCAGTTGTTCTGGTTCCGGTCCGGGACCTTCTTGTTGGTTTCGCTGGCTTGCGTGCCCTGAGACACTGATGAATCTCCTTCATGGTGAGCTCCTCTACCTCCTTACCACGGGGCGCCCTGGCTACAAACTTCACGTCAGCAACCTGCAGGAGGCTCTTCTCTATCAGCTTGCCGCCCCGGTCGCCATCGACGAACAGCGTCAGTTCCCTGCCCCTGGAGAGGTCTACTATCGTCTGCGGAACGCTCGTGCCATTCATTGAGATGACGTTTTTAATGCCGTTCTTCAGAAGTGTTATCACATCCGCTCTCCCTTCCACAACAATAATCTCCTTCGAACCAACTATACCTTTTCCAGCAGGCAGATTATCTGGTCCAAAGTGGATGACACCCATGGCGCGGACAGATTCACGGACGTTCTTCGTAAACTCAACTGAGTCCGTCTTTTCCATATTTTTCAACAGTTCTTTTGCCCTGCCAAGAACATAATCCCTCTTCAACGACCTGACATCTTCAATCTCCTTGACAGATACTGTCGCATCACACGGACCTATCCTCTGGATGGTCTCCACAGCAGCTGCAACTATTGCTGTCTTCGCCTTGTCAAGGGAACTCGGAATCGTCAATGTTCCAGACGCCTTACCACCAGAAATGTCAAGTTCCACGTCTATTCTTCC
>DAOVEB010000049.1 GCA_030669205.1 Candidatus Parvarchaeota archaeon
TCCTATCTTTGTTTACCTTCTGAACCGCCTGCAAAAGTCTAGGAATTATCTCTAATTTGGCTCCTGCATGGAAGAGTTTTCTCACCATAGTGGAGCCCTTTCGTAGGATAATATGATCCTTATAAAAGGAAAAGGCAGAAATGCCACGTGGGGGTGGCTTAAAGGACATCAATTCTTCCAAAATTTTTTTCAGTGACTCAGTATCTGCACTTACCGTGCTTATCTCCTTCACCTCCTCCTTCTTGCCGACCTCATGTTTCAATAGGTGCTCTATTGTTCTCTCCATCCTTGAACGGAGGGTATGTCTACCAGTAGCTCCAACAAACCTGAAGTTAAAGTAGAAGAGAATGACCAGTTTTCTTATACTCCCCTCACCAACTCCCGAATAACTGTCAATCTCCCTCAAGATATTGGAAAGGTCGTTGACATAGCCTCTCAGCCCGCGGTCCTTCTTGGCCAATATACGCAAAATATTATTAAAGTACTTCAAGAAACGGGTCAGTCTCGCTAGGATTTCGGCATTTGGTTCCTTGTTCAGCAACAATGAAACGAGATACCGCTGCCTCTTCCCTGAAAAGAGGTGGCCCTTGAACATGTTATCCCTAGAGTCTTGGAAAAACTCCTCACGCAAAGCGAATCTCCCAACATGGGTTGGGAGCAACTCACGTCTAAGATTGAAGAATAGCTCCAGTGCTGCATAGTCATTGTCCAAAATCCCATTTCGGTGGGTAGCTGTACCTCCATAACCACCACCTCCAAACACTTTCTTCAATCTGCTTTCATTTTCCTTTTTGATGAGTTCTCCCAAAAGACCTATGTAGCCTCTAGCGTCTCTGTTCCATCGGAACAGATATGCCAACTTCTTCAATGAGTCCACCTGTATTGCAGCCTCAGCTCCTTTTAGCTTGTCGCCTGCCATATCTGCAGAAATCTTTTTCAGGCGCTCATTGAACTCTTTCATCTTTTTCTCGATGTTTTCATTGCGTTTTGCTATCTGTTTGACCAGTTTCTCGAGTTCATCCCATCCCACATTGATTTTATCCAGTAGAGGTACCAACGTATGCAGGTCAGCTATCCATATTTTGATGTCTTTCAAGTCGGTCTCAACAACTTCAAAGCGTTTTATGAAGTTGGAGGGAAGTAATTTCTTTATCTTGCCAAGAAGTTCGACCAAGCATTCATCGGTCAAATCCAACATGTCCTTGTAAAGTTTGTTCAGCTCAGTCTGGATATCACCAACATTAGCCATACTTGAAAGTCTGCCTTCAATCCCTTGCAGTCTCTTCTCTAAACTATCGTTGATTTCGTTCAGTCTATTCAATATAGGATTAAGGTCAGGAGCAGCAGCTTGTTGAACCGGTTGCGGGAGTTTTTGAACCAAGTCTCTAATTTCGTCCCTTATTTCCGTCAGACTCTTGAATATATTTTTTATGTCCCTAAACAGGTTCTCTTGCTCGAGCGCGCTGACTATATCCTTAACAGTGAGTGGGGCGTTCTTGGACAGGTGCCTGAGCAATTTATAGACAGAGTTAAGGAGGTATTTGAGGTTATTGGTTTGGATAAGCTCCTGCATTATCTCTGCAAATGGTCTATTGTTCCGAATTCCCTGAGTAAATACATTATCAACTTGTTGCCATCGCTTTCCTGAATCAGTCAAGTGGTGGATAACATCTCCACCCCAGGCATCATTTCTATGTTGACCTAATATTGTGATGACTCTTTCAATCGAATCCAAAAAATCTCTAAAATGTTGCTGATCTTGGTTCTGAGCAAGGCTTTGTTTTGCTTGTTCCATGTTATTGACAAGTTGTTCGAACTGGAAGTACCAATGATTAGGCGGATTCCCGCCAGATGGATATATTCTGAAAAAACGTCTTTGCATTTTTTATCACGGGTTTATTTTGAAATTAAATTTGTTTAGTATATTGCCAAGGTTGCCTTGACCTCCTGCTGGCGGTCCGCCTCCCGGCGGTTGGCCTGGTGGCGGTGGTCCCCTTCCTGGTGGACCTCCTCCTCGGTATTGTCCGAGTATATCAACCAGTTGCCTGAGGTTGCGGACCATCCTGTGGCTGAGGTAATGGGTGAAGTTGACTACAAGCTGCTGGGTCACTCCGCGCGCAAAGGGCACAGCGAAGTCAACAGCGTTGCCTGCAGCTGGCAGAGCAGGGTCTGCGGCCCGGCCACCATAGGCATCTCTGGCAATCATAGTATTTGCCAGGGGAACTATATCATCATAATTTGGCATGGTGCTCAAAGTTGGGTGGAGATTATGGCTCGCATCATCCGCAGCTTTTCTTATCCTAGCTAAAAAGCTATCATTTGAAACCATGTGACTTATGAAGTCGTACATCCTCCTCCCCAAGTTTAGGTCATCCAGATTGCCCACCACCCAGTTCAGGATGTGGAGCGATTCCTGAGCGCGCTCCTTCATCAGATGCGCTCCCGGTTCCTGCATAATCGGAGTGTTCACCAACCTGTTCAGGTCCTGTCTGACGTGGTTTATTTCAGCGAGAAACTGGTTGAAGTTTATCCTCATTGACGCTGCAGCCCTCGCGCCGAGTGGGACTATTATCTGGGGTGTTGGTGTGGTGCGGTCGACTGTGTATACTCTCTTGTAATCGATGTTGTGTGACAGCTCGTAGAGATTTCCTGCATCGTCTTTATAGAACGCTGTTGTCGGACGACCAGCTTTTCTTATTGCAGATTTGCTGGAACGCACTATGACTTCATACCCTCCCGCGCTGTTGTGGACCCTTACAAGGCCCCTGTTGTTGGTTCTCCTCTCCCTGATGGAGCGAGTATACTTTCCAAATCCTCTCAATTTCACATACGCATTCTCAACAGCCGGAAGTCGAAGGAGCGCGTCCCTATTCCCTTCTGGATTCTGCGCGAGGCGCTGGTGCTCAGGATTCCTGGGATCAGCGAAGACAACCTGAATCCAGATGCGGAACTTGCTCCCTTTATCATCCTTTGGGTCACGGACTCTGATCTCTCTGTCTCTTCGCGACCGAGAGCTGCCTCTGCTGCCACCTATCCCACTGCTGAAATAATAGATAACAGCGATGAAGAAGGCGATGAAGCCTATTGTGACCATTGCCCCGCCCGGACCTATGAAGCCGAAGGACGCTAGGATGCCGCCGATGACCATCATTGCGACGCCCGCAACAAGTGCAGTGTTTCTCATACCCTTGCCCTCGCCCTTGCCGTAGCGGACTATTGCACCGAGGAAGATGAAGAGCGCTGCCATCGGCACCACCATGTCGATGATTATGGGATATTCGCGTATAACCGGGAGTGTTGCGAAGAAGCGGGGCATGCTGATTGTTGGGATTCCGACGCTCGAGCCAGGAGTGAAGGTGAAGAGGAACGTGGCGATTGCAAGCGCCCCAGCAACCAGCTGGGCCCCGTCCCTCCACGTGCGGTTGAGTCCCACGTATGAGACCACACCCACAATAATCGCCATTGCAAGGGAGGAAGCAAGGCCCTCAACTGAGCCGAGCGATGAGAACAGGTCACCTATCATTTCAGTCGGTGTCTGGGCATGGACGCCTGTGTAGAGTAAAGCTAACAAAAGCAGGACAAATGCGCGCCTCATCACTTTAAAGTATCGGGTGAGCATATTTAAAATTATTCAAATTCGGGTTGGGAAACTTTAAAAGCCGATGTAACGGTTTCAAGGACATGGCATACCTCAGGCCTATTGGTCTCAAGAAGAAAAAAAAGAAGCCATTCAACTACAAAAAAGTGTTGCCATTTGCAGTGGCAGCGCTCATGGTGGGCTCACTGTTTGTATCATTCAAATTTCCGGAAACGGTTGAAAAGGCAAGCCTGAGGGTTGTAAGAGTCGACCCGGTTCTCGGAAATCCTGAAGACCTTTACAACGGCGAGGTCGAACTGCAGGGCAACATGACCGCGTTGCAGCTCGTAAGGGGTGCGGGTTTCAGCGTCCAGTTCGAGAACGGCACCTTCACCTGCGTGCGCAGCTTCTGCAACAACGAGCAGAACTGGGAGTTCTACGTCAATGAATTTGTTCCTGTGGAGGAAGCTGACGAGCTTATCGTGAACAACGGTGACCAGGTGTTTCTGGTGTTCAGGTGAAGGTTTTTAAAGCGAGGCCAGCTCCTCTTCTGTGTTTGATGATGAGGTAGAACACCCAAGTCAGCCCCATGGGCGATGGCTGGTAATCATCTGCTGAAAACGTGATACTATGCATTTTTTCATAACAGTTGGGCAGCATCCAAACAGGAACGTGAACTCAGATGTCTTTGTTGACGGGTCCCCTAATCCGGAGGTTGTGCACAGGGAAAGCAAGATGGTGGAGAGTTTCCTCAGGACAACGTACGACAACATAAAGGTAGTTGACAGGAGTAGAATGGTCAGGAACAACGGCTTCTACAACTTTGTCTCGGAGTACGTGTTGCAGGTTGGCGTTGGTGGTGACGGATTGCTCGATTTCCTGCGGAACTCCAGAAAGGTTGTGGCAGAGGCTATGGAAGCGCTGGAAAGGATAGAAACCATGAAACTGGACTCCAATGTCTGGTTCTCTGGAATCTCGAGGAAAGGGCTATGAAGTGTGTTGTCAGGTACAGTGAGATTGGTCTGAAGAGCGCGCAGAGCAGGAGGTCAATGGAAAGGACTCTCATACACAACATCCAGGCCTGCGTTGGCCATGTGAGGATAAAACATGGTCTCGGCAGGATAATAGTTGACACAGACGACGCGGGGAGTTTGGCCAGAGTTTTCGGTGTTGCGAGCGTCAGTCCTGCGCTGGAGGTCAAGGCAGAGATGAAAAAAATGGAGAAGGCTGCGCTCCAACTCTACACAAAGGGCTCGTTCCGCGTCTCATGCAGGAGGATAACAAAGGACACAAAGGAGACGAGCATGGAGATGATGAGGGAGATTGGTGCGCGCATACAGAAGGAAACAGGAGCAAGGGTGAGTCTGAAGAAGTACGACGTTGAAATCGGGATAGAGATTCTCAGGGGGAATGCTTATCTCTTCAACACAAGGCTGCAAGGTCCTGCTGGCCTGCCGCTCGGCACCCAGGGAAAAGTCGTGATGCGATTTGACGGGAGTGAGCGGGCTATGGCTGCTGCGTACCTGGTCATGAAGAGGGGTGTGGAGATAATTCCAATCGGGAGGGTGAGCAAACTGTCTAATCCGATCCATGAGCGATGGGCTTACGGCTCGTCGTTCGAACCTGTGCGAGGGAAGTTGGTTGAGGTTGCACGAGACCACGGCTGTCTGGGCGTTGTGGTGAGCAGAGATATCTCCCTGGACAAGCTCCGCAGGATGAAACAGAGGACGCAGATGCTGATTTTGGCCCCGCTGCTCGGATACGGGAAAGGGGAGATAAAACGGATTGCAAAGCTTGTCACCGAAAAGTAGAAAAAGTTGGAAGTTTCTGGTTTTTATATGGATTATAAACGTATTATGCGGGTCAGGATAAAATCCGTCGAAACGTGCATAAGATACATGGAAGAAGGGACGCGTGATACTCATGCTCACTTTGATGATGAGATAGCGCAAAACACCTACAGAAAGTTCCTCAGGCTTCCAATAGGCGCAGAGAAGGAGATAAGCGGTCTGATTGGTAACCTCCAAATTAGAGCCAGTGACTTAGAAAAACACCTTTGAACAAATCATAGTCTCAGCTTGCCGTCCTTCATTATGAGCTCGCCGTCTGCGCGGAACGTGGGCTTCAGAGCAATTATGTCCCAGTGCAGCGATGAGTCGTTCTTCCCGCCATAGCCGCGGTTCTCGCCGAGTGCAAGGTGTATTGAGCCGGCAACCTTCTCGTCTGTGAGCGTGTAGCCTATTGGCACCGCGAAAGGGTTCAGCCCGATGCCGAACTCACCCAAGCGGTCGGCGTCACCCAGTGACTCGCCCAGAATCCTGCGGAAGACGTCCTCTCCTTCAGCTGCGCTGATGTCAATCACCCTTCCATTGCGGAAGGTGAGCTTGATGTCCTTGATTTTCTTCCCATCGCGGAAGGTCGGGCAGTTGAAGGACACGGTCCCATTTGCAGAGTCCTCAACCGGGGCGATGAAGACCTCGCCGCTCGG
>DAOVEB010000060.1 GCA_030669205.1 Candidatus Parvarchaeota archaeon
TTTTTACTTTTTAATTTTTTTAGATTTTTATGGATTGAAAAGCGTCAGTAGACCTTCATTCCTTTCTTGCTTATCTCCATCCTGTGGAGTTTCTCTCCTGACTCACCGCTTATCTTTAGGACCATGAGACCCCTGCGAATCATGTCCCGTTCCTTTTCCCTTGTGAGAACTATCAGAGAGTCGCTTAATGATTCCTCAAGCTTGAACGATTCCAAGGGAGCATTTTCCTTTTCCAAACAGAGCACAGCGGTAACTCCCAACTTAGCAAGGAACTCCTTGAACTTCAGTAAGCTTTTCCACCTGTCGTTCGGCTCTGGATGTAGGTACTCAAATATTTTTATTGTGTCAAAGACAAGGCGCTTCGCCCCGATTTTTTCCACAGTACTTTCTATATCCCTGAGCATCACGCTTTCTGTTGTGAACACAGGCACCTCGACCACATACACATTTTTCGGAAAGGTTATTCCAAAACCAGCCAGGTACTCCAGCAAAGCCTTTTTTTTGTTCTCAACAGTTACAAAGACTCCCCCCTCCCTATGCTTTGCGCCGTATTCTACGAACTTGGCAGCGAAGACAGTCTTTCCTGTTCCAGGTCCGCCTGAAAGCACAGTCATACTTCCCTCTACCAGACCGCCCCCAATCACCTTGTCAAGACCCGGGATTCCAATCTTTACCTTCTTCATGTGGCACTCTATCCAGTGCGACATTAAAAAGTTAATCGTTTGTTGGTATATCACACCAAAATATTTATAAACCGTGCGGCAATGAATTTTGGTATGGAAAAAGAGTTCCAGGAGTTTGTCAGAAGAATGGAGAAATTCATGGGAAATGAGATGTTCCATCTCGAGCGCTCCATGTTCCTAGACTTCAGAGACCATGACTTCTTTCAAGTTTTCACAGAGAAGAGACTTGAGATGCTCAGGGAGATAAGGGATGTGAGGCCTAACTCGATAAGGGAGCTGGCGGACAGGCTGCAGAGGGATATCAAGAACGTTTATGATGACCTCTGCCTTCTTGAGAGGTCGAATGTGATTGGTTTTGAGACAACAGGGAGGAGGAAGAGTCCTTTTGTTAAGAGGGATATTGTAATACTGAAATTTTGGTGATGGTTATGAAGGATATAAAGTTGAAGGTTTCTGAAGCTGTCCAAGACGACGTCGGCAAGGGCATTGTGAGAATGGACACTTCGTCTATGAAAGAGATTGAGGTTCGACCCGGGGACGTTGTTCTGATAAGTGGTGAGAGCGGCGAAACTATCGCGATAGTTGACAGGGCGTATCCTGCGGACGTTGGTCTTGGCGTCATCCGTATGGACGGTCTGACCAGGTGGAACTGCAAGTCCAGCATAGGTGAGGGTGTGACTGTGACAAAGGCAGATATAAAGAAGGCGACCTCTGTCAGACTGGCACCCACGCAGAGGGGACTCTATATCAAGGTCCATCCCAACACAATCCGCAAGGCACTGCTCGGAAGAGCGATGATAAAGGGTGATGTTATCTCTCTGGGTGGGACAAGAACCAGAAGGAATACGATGTCTGGCTCGCCGTTTGAAGACATCTTCCGCATGATAGAGGAAGACTTCTTTTCTTTTGGTATGCATGATATGAAGTTCCAGGTCGTCGGAACAGGGCCGCGTGGCCCCATAATAATTTCCAATACCACAAAGGTCGAGGTACTTCGTGAGCCTGTCCAACTCGCAAAAGAGGGATTGCCTGAGATAGCATATGAGGATATAGGTGGTCTGGACGACGAGATAAAGAAAATAAGGGAGATGGTGGAGATTCCAATGAAGCATCCCGAGCTGTTCAAGCGCCTTGGGATAAAGCCTCCAAAGGGAGTTCTGCTCTATGGTCCGCCAGGCACAGGAAAGACACTGCTGGCAAAAGCAGTTGCAACAGAATCCGACGCGCACTTCATATTGATAAACGGACCCGAGGTTATGAGTAAATGGGTGGGTGAGGCTGAGAAGAGAATAAGGGAGGTCTTTGACGACGCAGAGAAGAACGCACCCAGCATAATCTTCATAGACGAAATAGACGCCATAGCATCCAAGAGGGAAGAGGCTGTTGGTGAGGTCGAACGCAGGGTGGTAGCACAGATACTCGCCTCGATGGACGGCCTGAAGTCGAGGGGTGAGGTCGTGGTCATAGCTGCCACAAACAGGCAGAATGCGCTTGACCCAGCTCTGAGAAGACCTGGAAGGTTTGACAGGGAGATAGAAATCGGTGTTCCTGACAAGAAAGGACGCCTTGACATTCTGAAGATACACACGAGGAACATGCCGTTGACAGACGATGTGAAGCTGGAAAAACTGGCAAAGATAACCCATGGCTTCGTCGGTGCAGACCTCGAGGCACTTGCCAAAGAGGCGGCTATGAGCGTCCTGAGAAGGATTCTGCCACAAGTGAAACTCACTGAATCCGAACCTGTCTCACCCGAAATCCTTGACAAGATAAAAGTCAAGATGGCTGACTTCAAAGAGGGGCTGAGGAGTGTCAGACCTTCTGCCATGCGCGAAGTCTTTATTGAGGTCCCGAACGTGAGATGGCATCAAGTTGGTGGCCTTGAGAAGGTCAAACAGAAGCTGAAGGAGGCGGTTGAGTGGCCGCTGAAACATCCAACAGCCTTCAAGCGTATGGGCATAACCCCGCCAAAGGGAGTCCTGCTCTACGGCCCGCCAGGATGCGGCAAGACCTTGCTGGCCCGTGCAGTTGCAACAGAATCCGAGTCGAACTTCATATCTGTCAAAGGTCCTGAGATGCTCAGCAAGTGGGTTGGCGAGAGCGAAAAGGCGGTCAGGGAGATATTCAGGAAAGCAAGACAGGTCTCACCATGCATAATATTTTTTGATGAAATCGATGCAATAGCTCCACGCCGTGGAGTTGCGAGCGGGACGCGTGTGATAGAACAGGTTGTAAACCAGATACTCACAGAACTGGATGGACTTGAGGAGTTGGCGGATGTTACAGTCCTAGCTGCCACAAACCGGCCGGATATTGTGGATTCTGCGATGCTGAGGCCTGGAAGGTTTGACAGGATGATACTCGTTCCGCCTCCAGACGATAGGGCAAGGCTTCAGATATTCAAGGTCTACACAAAGGATATGCCCCTCACAAAGGATGTGGACATCAAGGAGTTGGTGGGTGATACCAAAAATTATTCTGGTGCGGACATCCAGGCACTATGCAGGGAGGCTGCCATACTTGCTCTCCGCGAA
>DAOVEB010000027.1 GCA_030669205.1 Candidatus Parvarchaeota archaeon
TGGAACTTTTTTGGTGTTAAAAAAGATATCGTGATTTAGTAAATGTTAAAAATCATTTTCAGAAAATTGTTATTATGGTAGGGTGGTACAAAGTAGATGGTAAAATCAAAAGAAGCTGGTGCAGCGGTGATAATTCCTCACCCAACGCTCCCACTCAGTGGAGTGAGTATTGACACATTAGAGAAAAAGTCTGGACTGTATCACGGAATAGAGGTATTCAACTTTTGTGTTCCTTTCGCAATGGAGTTTGTATTGAATATCAATAGCAAAGCCAGGGTATTTGGAAATAATCATCCAGAACTGTCCTTAACCTGCGGAACTGATAATGCAGACGGTCAAGTTGGACTTGGTTACTGTTTGACTGAAACCAAAATAGAATCAGAGGAAGATCTAAAGAACGTTATCAAATCAGGAGGATTCATACCAGGTAACTTGTTCTTCACACAGGGAGTTGGATTCCTAAATGGGTTGTATCACAACTTCTTATCAAATTTGAAGCTTGTTTATAGTATAGCCATTGGGAGGCACTCATAGCGCAACATTTATTTTTGGGTACGTCATAGATAGGTTGTGGACCCGGACAGGATACACAGGAAGATATCGCGCCTGGAGAAGGAGTTACGATTTGCAGAACTGCGCCACGGTGCGTCTGAGCGGATAAGGTTATTGAAGCGTGAGCTGGCCCAGCTCAAGGTCCTTGCAATTGGACTCCCAAAAGGTTTAAAAAAGAGGCGCAAGAATAGGAAGACTGTCCGGCCATAGTGATGGGGGCAACACCTGTTCCCATTCCGAACACAGAAGTTAAGACCCATCACGTTGCGGGCTGTACTGTGCTTGCACGGGAACCCCGCAAGCTGGACGCTTTTCTAACTGAACCTTGAAAACCAGTTGTCAATGTCCAGCGTGAAGAGTTGGTCAACAAAGGTCTGAGGTTGCACACCCTCCTCACTTGACTTTTCAACTATGTTGGACTCAATTGCTCCGAAGAATGAGTTTTTATCGCTTGCCCAGAGCATAAGCCTGGTGAGAAGCTCATTCTTCGCAGGGTAGGTGTCGAGCTTCTTTTCAAAGTAGTTTCTCAAGTCTGCCATGGTATCACACAGTTATACACCCTCCATAACATAAATCGTTTTTAATTTGTTTTGTTTTTGCCGGCCTGCGGACATCTCAGCGTACATATTAATCAACGGGCGTTCGGTGTCGGCAAGTCCACAATCGTGAAGAACTTGACGCTGAAGAACAACTGGAAGTATCTCCATGAAACGACTGGTTCGGCGGTTCTGCCGAAGTTCATAGGGCCGGAGGGCAACCCGTTCCTGTGTGAGATATGGTTCCTGATGAACTCTCTCATGCGGGAGCGTTCCGGTGTCCTCAAAGAAGGTGGGATAAAGGTGGCTGGTGGCGGCGGAGCCCATACCATAGTGTACGCCAAAGCCTACCAAAAACTTGGAAAGATGAGTGATGAGGAGTTCCAGGTGCTGAACAACATCCACAACTCATTAAGCTTCACTCCACCCGACCTGGAGATGGTGTTGCACGCAGATACGGATGAGATAAGGAAAAGAGTTGAAACGCGGATAGGATGACAAAAAAGCGAATGGGGTGAGGACAGTACCAGATACATCAAGGTTCTCAACAATGAGTTTGTGGAGTATGGCAAGTACTTCTCGAACCTTAGGAACATCAGGATGGTCGATACCACAAACAAGACAGAGAAGCAGACGACGAAGGAGGTTGAGTCCCTCATACACAACTTCCTGAACGTGCATGTTGAGAATCTGAAAAAGTTCTTATAGACAAACCATCAACCCCCTATTGTGAGCATACGTGGGATAGCACTTGAGAGGATAAAGATTCTCTTTGGGAGGGCAGAGCTCGAGTTCGAACTCCATCCAGAGCTCAGCCACAGGTACGTGGAGCTGGCAAGGAAGATTTCCATGAAGGTCAATGTTCCCATTCCGCGCGAGTTCAAGCGCAGGTCCTGCAAGAGGTGCAAGCACTATCTGGTGCCGGGAAGGAACTGTAGGGTCCGTGTCAGCAACCGTGTCAGGTATACATGCCTTGACTGTGGGCACGTGATGCGCTTCGAAAAGCCAAAATAGACAATGCGAAAAGATTTAAATAGACCTCCCCCTATGCTGAACACGATGACAACGGTTTATGATGTGTCTGCAGCGCAGCTCATAGACGCCGCAAAAAAAGAGATGAAGAAGCTCAAGGAGATGGAGCCTCCGGAATGGTCCAAGTACATCAAGACTGGAGCGCATAAGGAAAGGCCCCCTGCTGACTCTGAGTGGTGGTGGACCCGCTGCGCAGCCGTGCTCAGGTCAATTTATATGAAGGGTCCGGTAGGTGTGACCAGGCTGAGAACAAAGTATGGCGGCAGGCGCAACTGCGGTTCAAAGCCTGAGAAGTTCAGAAAAGGTGGTGGTAAAATAATCCGCACCTGTCTGCAGCAGCTTGAAAAAGCTGAACTAATAAAGAAACAGGGCACACGCGGCAGGGTTGTCACAGCCAAGGGCAAGTCATTCCTTGACAAGCTCAGCACAAAGCTGGCACGGTGATTGGATGGAAAACGAACTTGAGAGGATAAGGGCTGAAAGGAAGAGGAATATACAGGAGCAACTGCAACACCAACAGATGAAACAGCAGCTTGAAATTGCCAAGAAAACAGTGCTTTTCAAGTTCATGACCAAGGGTGCCCGGGAACGCTTGGGCTCAGTCCGGGCCGTTCGGCCAGGGGTTGCAGAACAGATAGAAATCGGACTGATACGGGCAGTTCAAATGGGGCAGATAAAAGGGCAGATAACCGAAGAGATGTTAAAGTCAATGCTTGCTGAGCTGAGTCCAAAAAAAGATTTCAGAATAAGGAGATAAAGATGGCGTCCAGAAAATCAAAGTCAAAAAAGATGAAACTTGAAAAGGCGGCGAAGGAGAGCAAGGCCGCCCCTTATTGGGCAATACTGAGAAAGTTTGGAAGCAGGCGCAGCCACAGATGGAGACTGAATCCGCAGATGAGACGCCACTGGAGAAGAAACAGGATAAAGGTGTGATTGGATGGAAAAGGTCTTCACGATTCCTCTGAGAAAAGATTTTCTCAAGGCGCCGAAGTGGAAGAGAACGAATAGGGCTGTGAGAACTGTAAGGGACTACCTGAAGAGGCACATGAAAACCGAAGAAGTCAGGTTGAACGCAGAACTCAATGAGACCTTATGGGAGAGGGGTGGAAAAAACCCTCCATCCAAGATAAAGGTCCACGCAACGCTTGAGGGAGGGATGGCGTGGGCAAACATTGTTGGCAGCGACATAGTCGTACCCAAAAAGGAGGAGAAGAAAAAGAAAGAGAAGGAAAAGGAGGAGGAGATCGAAGGTGGAGCCAACATCTCCCGCGGCGAACCTGAGAGGAAGAAGTCCAAGAAGGGTAAGAAGACGGTGAAAGGATGAATAAAGAAGAGGAGATGCAGGAGAAGGCAATCCAGTTCGAACTTCTGAAACAACAGGTCGAGGCAATAGAGAAGCAGATTGCCGAACTCGAAGCCAAGACAAGTGAGCTGACAATGGTGCAGCAGTCTATAAACGAGATAAAGGGTCAGCGCGGCAAGGAGATTCTGGTCCCAATGGGGTCAGGCGTCTTTCTAAAGGGGAACCTCGCTTCTGACAGTGAAATGCTCGTTGAGCTCGGTGCAAATGTTGTGGCTGGGAAAAGTGCCAAGGAAACAGTGGCAGTCATTCAGAAACAGCTCAAGGAAATAGACAGAATAAAGGACCAGATGCGGGAAGACCTTTTCAAGTTCATTGCACAGATGGAGCAGCTGGAGCCCGAGATTGTGAAGTACTACTCCGAGAAGAAATAGAATGTTTGGCTCTTTGAAAAAGAAGTTGAAGGAATCGATAAGGGTTTTTTCTAGGAAGGTTGAACAGGCACCAGAGGAAGTGGTGGACGCACCAAAGGATGAAGAAATTCCAAAGGTTGTTCCTGATTCTGGGAAGAAGGTTGAAAAAGTAAGCATAATCAGGAGGGTCAAGAAGAGGGTTGTTGAAAAGAAGTTGTCTGCGAGCGACTTGGAATCCATTTTCAAGCCGCTTGAGCTGTCCCTTCTTGAGAGCGGAGTCGCGTTCGAAGTCATTGCGCGCGTGCGCAAGGAGTTGGAATCTCAGATGGTCAACAAGCCAATCAAGAGAGGGAAGACCGAATCCATTGTCAACAAAGCTCTGGAAAACGCCTTTGTTTCTGTGCTCATGAGACCCGAAGTCCCATCATTCAAAAAGAAGCCGACTGTAATTATGTTTGTCGGCGTGAACGGTGCTGGGAAGACAACCTCACTTGCAAAGTTCTGCAACTGGCTGAAGAAAAGGAAAAAGTCCTGTGTATTGGCTGCGAGTGACACCTTTCGCGCCGCCTCAATAGAGCAACTGGAGAAACACGCAGCAAAACTGGGTGTGAGGGTGATAAAACACGACTACGGCTCGGATGCGGCAGCAGTGGCGTACGACGCAGTTGAGCACGCAAGGTCGAAGGGGATAGATGTCGTGCTCATCGACACAGCGGGCAGATCGCACGCGGATGTCAATTTGATGGATGAACTGAAGAAGATAAAAAGGGTTGCGAAGCCGGACTACATATTCTTTGTCGGTGATGCACTGGTTGGGAACGACGCAGTTGAGCAGGCAGAGAGCTTCAACGAAGCTGTGGGAATCGACTTCTCGATGCTCGCGAAAGCAGACGTTGACCAGAAGGGTGGTGCAATTCTGAGCGTCGCATATGTTACAAAGAAACCCATTCTCTTCTTGGGTACAGGCCAAGGATACGACGACCTCGAGGTCTTCGACAAAGACAAAATACTGAAGAGAATATTTTAGTCACTTTGAAGTAATTAATATAGAAAGGTTTAAATAGAATGACTGGACTTATGCGATTATGTCTTGCGCAAACAGGATAGAAGAGAATTTCATGGAACAAAAGGGACTTTATGACAGGGCAAATAGCCTGTTCAACAGGGTGACCAGCGAGTATGGAACAGTAATCCAGAAAATCAACTCACTTGTGGCACTGGATGACTATGGTGCACAAGCTATGACATACACAGGCAGACAGGACGAGTTGGAGGGTCTAGTTGGTGACAGCAAATTCGGTACGCTGACCGGCTTCTTTGTTGGAACCGGTGGAGATGTGGCGTACATGGTACCCGAAGCCACAATGAAGGCCATCCTATCTCTGAACTTCTATCTAACAGATAAAAAGACCAAGGAGTTCGACCTTTTGAAGATGATATGTATAGCCGAACTCGGAGAGAAGGTCGCCGAAATCTTGAGGGTTGGGAAACGAGAGTTTGGGGAAAAGAAGAAGTTCAGGGCGTTGAGGGACCAGTATGGAGCCATAAGAAAGAGTTCCTCAGTACAGTTGGACTGTTCACTGCAAAATTGCCCGGATTCTCAATCACTTAAACTTTTAAATGAGCAGTTTTCCTCTTTCTCCGATGGTGCTTGACAGATTAGGCGATTCGCTGAAAACCTCGATAAAGAAACTGCTTGGAAGCGCGCTTGTTGACGAGAAATTGGTCGAGGAGATAATAAAGGATATCCAGCGCGCTCTGATACAGGCTGACGTGGACGTGAAGTTGGTCTACAAGCTATCAAACTCGATCCGCAAGGAGATAAAGGGGGCGAAGAAGGGGTTCTCAAAGAAAGAACAGGTGGTTGAGGTAGTCTACAACTCACTCGTCCGCCTGGTGGGAACCAAGGGTGTGAAAATCCAGCCAAAGGGCAAGGGCTTCACCATTCTGCTGGTGGGGCTGTTCGGTTCTGGTAAAACAACGACTGCTGCAAAGCTCGCGAAGTTCTACATGAAGAGGGGCTATAGGGTTGCGCTGCTCGGCCTTGACACCTTCAGGCCAGCCGCGATGGAGCAGTTGGAGCAACTTGGGATGTCGATAAACGCGACCGTTTTCGTCAAAAAGGGTGAAAAAAAGGCGGACAAGGTTGTGAAGGAGTTCGCAAAGGAGCTGAAGAAGTTCGACATTGTGATAGCTGACAGTGCGGGACGGGACGCACTGGACAAGGAACTTGTAAAGGAGATAAAAGGAGTAAACAAGATGCTGAACCCTCAAGAAACGCTGCTGGTAATGCCTGCTGACATAGGACAGAACGCAAAGGCGCAGGCCCAGGCATTTTCAGATGCGTTGAAGGTTTCGGGTGTTGTTGTCACAAGGATGGACGGGACAGCAAAAGGTGGCGGGGCCCTCACCTCATGCGCGGTGACAAGGACCCCTGTAAAGCTTATAGGTGTTGGCGAGAAAGTTGAGGATATTGAAGAGTTCGAGCCAAAGAGGTTCATATCACGTCTGCTCGGCATGGGCGACCTAGAAACGCTTCTGGAAAGGGCAAAGGAGTCATTCGATGAGGAAAAGGCAGAGGACCTTGCAAAGAAGATGGTAAGCGGTAAGTTCAACCTCATCGACCTGCGAGAACAGCTGGAAGGTGTGAGTAAGATGGGCTCCCTCTCAAAACTTACGAGTATGATACCAGGCTTTGGAACGGCAAAGCTCCCAAAAGGTGCGCTTGAGGTCCAGGAGGAAAAGTTGAAGATGTTCAAGATTGTGATGGACTCAATGACAAAGGAGGAGCTTGAAAGGCCTGAGATAATAAACTCAGTGCGTATAGAGCGTATAGCAGGAGGTTCTGGAACAACGGTCAAGGACGTAAAGGAGCTGCTGACCCAGTACAGACAGATGCGCAAACTGATGAAAGGCATGTCCAGCGGGAAGATGAAAAAATTTATGAAACAGTTCGGAATAAAGGACATGCGGGACCTTGAAAGGTTGATGTGACCTAACGCTTGAGTTCCATTATGTATATGCCGTGCTTCTCAACATCCTTGATGTCATAGTACTTGGTCAATTTTACCTTCTTCACGTCATTCACGTGGAACTTCAGTTCTCTTCCAGTGTACTTCTCGTTTTCCGGGTTCCATTCGCGCAGCACAAGGATGTCCCCCTCGCTCAGCCTGAAGTCCGCCAGCCTCATTTCAATATAGGTTTTCTTACCCATTATCTTCCTGAAATCGCCTGGCCAAACCTTTTTGTTGACTCTCATAGCTGTGGGAACAAAAGAGAGGTTAATAATGGTTTCGAAACAAATAATAAAAGATTCATACAAGTAATAAAAGATTCATTGTTCCAGTGTAGTAGGTATAGATGTCCCGAGGCACTTCTCCATACATTCTTTTTACCTCGTCAAGCATTTCTGTGTGGCTGTCACCGACTCCAACCACCCCCCCTTCTTTGACTGCTATATAGTTATCTGGATACTTTCTGCTCAGCTCCTCCCTATGTTCTTCCACCCACTTCCTGTTTCGTTCAACTTCCTTGAACAGTTGGACGAGTCTTTCTTCTTCATCTGGAGGAAACCCAATGCGCCCCTCCAAACTTGGTGATGGCATAAAACCGCCGAGGAACAATTGCTATAAAAACGTTCCGATTGTTGTGCAGAGCCAACGGTATAACATGAAGTAACATATCAAAAAACTATTTTAATGTGGGGGGTCTGGTGGCGGCTATGAAATGCTCAAAATGTGGGAAGACGATAAAGAAAACATTTCTCGGAAAGATTGTTGGCACCTATGTGAAGAAGAAGCCAGTATGTAACGACTGTCAGAGGAAATAGCTGTGCAATACATTTTTAAAGCGGTAGTTGGATTTTATCGTCAGGTGATTAGATGAGGAGGTCGCACGGTCCAAGACAAGGCACCAGGCATGCCCTCAAAAAGCGCAGACGGGAGAGGGGAAAGGTGACGATAACCAGGCGGTTGAGGGAGTTCAAGGTAGGTGACAAGGTTCTCATAAGCCCGGAACCGGCTGTACAGAAAGGTGTGCCGCACAGGAGGTTCTTCAATAAACATGCAAAGGTCGTGGAAAAAAGGGGTAGGGCCTACGTGCTTGAGGTAAGGGACCAGAAGGCCACAAAAAGGGTTATATCCTTGCCGATACACCTGAGGTTGTCAAAATGATGGACTTTGAAGTAGTTGATGAAAAATACGTGACCTTTCAGGAGGCCAAGGATGTCCTCTCAGCAATCGATGAAAAGGACTTCAACGCGGAGCAGCGACTGGCCCTTGAACATATCAAGAGGAGCAAGCTCCTGCCAAAGAAGAAGGCGTTGGAATTGATAGATGGGCTCAGGGCTCTAAATATGAGAAAGCTCAAATCAGGTTACATAATCCAGATAGCCAACCTGGTGCCAAAGGATACAGAGGACCTGCGGGTTGTACTGGCAACCTCAAACGTGGCTTTCAACAAGGCGGACCTGGAAAAAATATTCAGTGTAGTGTCAAAGTATGTCAAATAGGGGTGTGTATGTTAAGACAACAGCGGAGGGAGAAGTACGGCATAGTGCTGGATTTTCTACCTCATGGTCACCCACTAAAGGGGCAGCGTAACCCAGTTGCACAGGTTCTCGGAGAGGACTATTTTGTTCTTCTTGAAGTCATACCAAAAAAAGAAGTCAGGCTCAAACAGGGGGACAAAGTCTATCTGGGACCCGACAAGAGGGACAAGATACACCACATAATTGGTAAGATAAACCTGTCAGAACTCACGCAGACCGCCAAGATGGAGCTGGAAATCTATGTAGGGGAACTGGTGGACTCAAAGAAAGAGTTCTTCATCAGCTTCTTCAACAAGGCTGGTCCGATCACGATGAGGTTGCACCAGCTCGAGCTCCTGCCAGGCATCGGCAAGAAGCACATGTGGAAGATAATCGAGGAGAGGAAGGAAAAGTCTTTCGACTCCTTCGAGGAGATAAAAAAAAGAATTGACCTCATACCCGACCCAAAGAAGCTGATAATCAAGCGAATTCTCGAGGAGATGGAAGGAACGGACAAGTACAAGCTGTTCGTTGGCTAGCCCTTTCGCAACTTTTTTTAACGCACGCGGATTAGTAGAACTTGATGCATCCATTCCTAGAGAGGCTTGTACTCAAAATAGAGGTAGAGAACGACTTTGACGCGAAGAATGGAGTCCTGCTCCTTGGAGTGATAATAAGCTCATTCCTGATTGTTTCGAATGCGCTGCTCGGGGCGCGTTACATCAACGTATCGAATGCCTTCCTGCTGGCTGCAGTTGTTTACGGGCTACCCCTCATACTCGTTTGCAAGCAAGCGATTGAGCGCTGGTCAAGAACGCTGTCCGGTGCTGCAAAGCTGATTACAAACGTCTCAAAGGACGTGGTGTTGACAGTCTTTGTGCTCGTGCTGGCGGTCATGCTTTTGGATGTCATGTATCTCATAGCAATAAGCGGGGCAAAGCTGCTGACATTCTCCATTGCACTTGTACTGCTGGTCGCACCGACATTCTTCTGGAACAGGCTTTTCAACGCGTTCGGGTTCCTAGTGACAAGTAAAATATTCCTCGTGGCGGTTGTGTTCCTTGTTTTTGGAGGCGCGGCTGCCCAGAACGACACACTTGGCAGCATAAGTTCCACAATAAGCAACATCCAGTCGGGCCTGGACATAATCTCAACCATATCAGGCTACCTGCAGAGCCTGCTCAACTATATGGGCGCGATAAAGGAGTTCTTCGCAGGGCTGGGTTTGGACTCCATGCAGACAAACGCGGTTCTGATAATTGGGGGACTCATATTCTTCTACTTCGTGCTGAAGTTCCTGAAAACAGTTGTAAAGTGGGCAATAGTCTTCCTGATAATCTGGATTGGTCTGCAGATAGTCGGGATAATCTAAACCGATGTTATCAGGTCAATGATTATTCCAAGTTTTTCCTTGCGCTTTGAAAGGTTCCCCTTTGCTTGGATATAAGTATTTTCAGTTACCTTGCCCTGGGCAAGCTGGCGGTCAAGGTTGAATATTTCATTGTCTATCTCAGCTATCACCTTCCTGACCTTGGTCTCTGCTGGCTCAGCCTTTGACTCGATGAGTATCTTAGCAGGCTTTCTCTTCAGTGATTCATACGGCTTCACATACCTGTCTGTAAGGATATTGTAGAACTCTGTGACGTCCTCCTCGAGCTTTATGAACATCATCTTGTCCGACTTGTCAAGGTCTGCTGATATGATGAGGCGCAAATCTGACTTTTCAGATTCCACGTCATAGATTCCGGCAACCTTGACCCAGAGCGATGACGGAACTATCTTCTTTATGTTGTACACGACCACTGAGAGAACCAGTGAAACCGTCGCAGTTACAAGGAGGGCTGTCTGTCCAACGGACAGCCAGAGCCACTCTGGTGGCATGAGTGAGATGAAGAGGGCGATTGTGCCCACCAATGCAAGCAGTTTGTAGAGCATCTTGAACTTGGGCCCCTTTTTGTGCTCGCGGACTCCCTTTACGACGCATTTGACAGGCTTGAGCCTGCCGCCACGGAAAAGTTTCTCAAACTCAACATCATCGAAGGATGTCATCTCATTGAGAATTGTCTTGAACTCCAAGTCAGTCATCAACTGAGTTGCATATGCCCTAACTTCCTCAGGGTCAGCTGCGCGGATATTCATGTCAAAGAAGATATGGCGGTTGCGCATCCTGTCTGTCTTGAACTCTTCTTCAAGCCTATCAACAGATGTTTTTGAACGTCCGAAAATCACAGTAATTAAGGGTATGCAGTCACTTTTAAAGTTTGTTTTTTTGCATCCTCTCCCAGTTCTCACCAACGACAACCGGGGCCATGGCCAGTATCTCCTCCCTGTAAGGGAGATTTAGAACCGGATTCATGAGGAATATGGGAACTCCACAGTCAAACGCCTTTCCCATCTCTATCAGGACGCTGCCGCCGATGTAGCCAGGAACTTCATTCTTTGCGTAGTTGGCGACGTAGAGCGCTTCCGCCCCTGCTATCTTGCGGAAGTGCTCCCTGAAGAGGTCCCCATGGATTCTGGCGAGCTCCTCTTCGCCGAGATGGTGATGGTCTTGCATATCTGGCAGAATCACCTTATGGCCATGGGCTTCCATACTCGATTTTATCGCGCCGAGCTTCGGGTAGAATGTGGCGCTTGAGCATATGACTATCTTCATGGGTTCAGGTACCTCAAACGCCCTCAAAAAGTTTTTTTGCCTCCTCTTTAGCCTTTCTGGAGGGATAGGTCTGGAAGTGGACTTCCACCTTTATGACATCCCTTGTGCCAAGCTTTGTGTTGCCAACGTAGGCTTCCTGCTTTGAAAGTCGGAGGTGGACAACGCTCCCCTCCATGTGCTGGACCGGATTTATGTCCAGCGGTCTGATTTTATCCATGAAAGATGAGATGTCGCGCCGCTTCGCGAGCATCATCCGCATCTTGATTATCTTGGTTCCCAGATTTGACACGACGGTTTCGGATGTCACCAAACCGTTTGCCACGTTGTACAAGGCCTCCTTCACCTTTTTTGGGTCCTCGGACTCGTAGCAGAACGTCTCAAGTTCAACGCGGCTTATCAACCAAGTCACCCATTTTGTAGTATATCTCTAATATATCACTGTAGTACAGCTCCCAAGGTCTGAGCTTTGCAAGGTCTCCAAGTAGTTTCTTCAAAGAACTCCTCAGATTGGATTTTGGAACTGGTTTGAAGAGCTTCTTTGAAGACAGGAGTGTGTTCAACAGCGTCTTCCTCCTGTGTTTTATTACCTCTGATACGAGGCCAAACAAGGCCTCGTCAGGCTTTGTCCGCTTTGACTTTATGGAGATTATGCAGGTATCAACAGGAGGCCTGGGCATGTATGCCGAGCGCGGAACCTGTGATTCAATTTTGGTCTCAGAGAGGTACTGCGTGATGAATCCCAGCCTGGAGACCAACATATCCGACACCAGCTTCTCTGCGAACTCGCGCTGAGTTATGAGTGCGGACCTCTTCCTTGCCATCAGCACCTTCTCAACAAGTGGGGAACTGATGTCAAAGGGGATGTTGCCGACTATGCGCTCGCACCTTGGAAACTCCATCGAGAGGATGTCCGCGTTGATTACCTCGGCATCGGGGAGCCGCGCCCTGAGTCTGGAACAAAGCAATGGGTCTATTTCAACGGCATAGACCTTGGTTGCGCGCTTCGTGAGTTCGGCTGTTATGTTGCCTGTGCCGGCCCCAATTTCAACCACCACGCGTCCGTCAACATCTGCCGCGTCGCATAGCCTCTTTATGACGTCACGTGAGAGTAACTCATGTCTACCGAACCTCATAACCACAACTGATAGGAACAGGTTTTTAAAGATGCTCTCCGCGGATATTTCCATGGAAAGGGAGACCAAGAGGCAGCTCTTCCAAATGTCTTATGGGATTGGAGTTGCAGCCCTGATTGTTATCTTTGGGAGGATGACGGCGCTCGTCTGGATGTGCGTTGTCTCTCTGGTCGGGGTGATGTTGCACGTCCTGGCCATCAACAGGAAAGATATCCCAGTGATAAGCCACCTGCTCAACCATATGGAAAGGGATGGAAACGTGCCAGGCAAGGGAGCGATTTCCATGACAGCCGGTATTGTCCTATCTCTGCTTCTCTTCCCACAGGCAGCCGCAATCCAAGCAGTGCTTGTGCTCGGCGTCTCCGACTCGTTGTCAACGCTTGTTGGAATCAGACACAGGAAGAAGTTCTTTGGGAGCAAGTCAAAACAGGGCTCGGTTGTTTTTCTCGTGTCCGCTCTGCTCATCGAACTGCTCTTTCAGGCGCCGTTGCTCGCACTCGCGGTCGCAGTTGCCGCAACTGTAGCAGAACTCATACCGTTCGAGGACAACATAACAATACCGCTGGCTGTCGGATTCGCACTACAGGTCATCTAGGTTTACAATTGGTCTCTCAAATCTCTCGCTATCGTCTATGAGTCTGTAGCACGCTGTATTTATCCAGGCCTCGATGTCTGGGAAATCTAGCAGAGATTCGGGCACGATTTCGTTTGCAACGAAGACGAAGACCTTCTTGCCTTCGGCTTCCAGTTTCTTTTTTAGGAAAATCGCGCGTTTGAGCCGATTCTGGCCGGGTTTGGTTGAGACAATTATGCCTATGCGGTACGCTCCTAGGACACGCTCGCGCATCACGGTTATCTTGGTGATAAGCCTGCTTGCTTCCTTTTCATGGACCAGGGAGAGCTTCTCTGAGACTGGATTGAGTACAACTGTCGGCTTGCCTGTTCGCGCAGCGACCAGCAGAGGATGGAAATTCCCTGTGCCCAGGTAGAGGTAGCAATCCACATCAAGCTTCTGCGCTGCAGCGACGTCGCAACCTAGAATCTGGGACTTGAGCTCTGTCCTCTTGCCATAGGCGCGTTGCGTTTCCTTCTTGCCAGCAAGGTACTGCTCGAGAACCGAAAGTTGTGGGATGAACTGGACAGCTGCAACAAGCCCCACACTCCCGTATGGTTTCAGCTTTTCAAGCGCCTTTTTCATCAGCGAACGCTTGAGCTTTATGGTGGAGAAGCATGGGACAAACATGGTCTTCATGGCCAAGATGCGGGTTTATGGGAATAAAAGTGTTTTTGTGCTGCAATTATTTGCATTATTGCAAATAATTACTGCGGAAACCTTATAACCCGCAACCAAAACTGGATTCCCATGAAGGTCCTGATTGACGGGAAAAACAGGAGGTTCTTCTGCGACAAGGACGAACTCCACACAGACCTGGGGGTTGTCAGTGGAATCTCAAAGGCGAAGCCAGGCGATGTGCTTGAAAGTCACAACGGAAACAGGTTCACTGTCCTGGAACCAAGTTTCGAAGACCATTTCGACTCGATGAAGCGCGGACCGCAGATTGTTCGCATAAAGGACGCTGCCTACATCGGTGGCAAGGTTGGCGTCCATAACGGCTTCCAAATAGTTGACGCTGGTGCCGGCTCAGGCGCGCTAGCCTGTTTTCTGGCGAGGCTCTGCGCACCAAAAGGCCATGTCTACACCTATGAGAAAAGAAATGAGTTTGCAAAGATAGCAAAGAGGAACACGGAACGCATGGGAATCAGGAACATCACTGTAAAAAACAAAGACATCTTTGAAGGTGTAAGCGAGAAAAACCTTGACCTGATAACATTGGATCTTGCTGAACCCTGGAAGGTTTTCCAATATGTGGGAGGGTTGAAAATAG
>DAOVEB010000053.1 GCA_030669205.1 Candidatus Parvarchaeota archaeon
ATCGGCTTCTTCCACGTCTCCTTGCCGTGGATTAGCTTCCCGTATGGTGTGGTGGTTGTCCACGCGTGCTTCGGTGTTCCCGCGCTGCGCTGTATTCCTGTGTTCATGTAGGCCTCGTTGTCGTAGAGGATGTAGCAGATGTCGTGGCCGCGCTCCAGCATGCCGCTGAGGGCTTGGAAACCGATGTCGAAGGTTCCACCGTCACCGGCTATTGCAACCACGTTCGCTTTCGGGTTCGCCTCCTTGACACCTGACGCAACAGCAGCCGCGTTCTCGAATGCGCAGTGTATCCAGGGGAGTTGCCACGCTGTGTTGGGGTAGAGGGTTGATACGACCTCCATGCAACCAGTTGCCTGGCACACTATTGTGTTTTTTGGGAAAGCCTTGGTCACGATGCGCATGACTATTGCAGAACCGCACCCAGCGCATGCTTTGTGCCCTGAAGCAAATAGTTCTTTCTCAGGAAGACCGGCTATCATCTGCTCACCCCCTTGCCAAAGACATCGAGCCATAACGTCCCCCCTTCATCCGCATTTTTTATCACGTTCTCTATGTCGTCGGGTGTTATGTCCCTGCCACCCAGGCCTGCGATGAAACCGGTGATGGTAGCATTACAGTTGCGTAGCGCCGAGTTGACCTCTGTGAAAATCGGGCCATGGTTTCCGAATGAGAATGCACGGTCGATCACGCAGATGTTCTCGGCTTTTGCGCACGCCTTTTTGACTTCCTTTTCAGGGAACGGCCTGAAGGAGCGTATGCGCAGAAGTCCAATGTTCTTGTGTTTCTTGATGACTTCCTTGATTGTGCCGCAAACCGAGCCGAGTGCTATTATTATGGTCTTGGCAGGAATATTGACCTTTTCAACAAGCCCACCGTAACCTCTACCATATCTTCGCTTGAACTCCCTGTCAACATCCTTTATCACCTTCTTTGCAGCTTCCATTGCCTCTGCCTGCTGCTTTTTGAACTCCATGTACGAGTCAGGCATGCCTACTGGCCCCATGGTCACAGGCTTGTCCGGGTCGAGCTTCACGTGCGGCCTGTACTTTCCCACGAACGGTTTGACTTCTGTTCTTGTAGGGATGTAGACCGGCTCGTAAAGGTGGGAGAGGATGAAACCGTCAAAGCATACCATAACCGGGAGCAGGACATCCTTGTGCTCGCCTATGCGGAAGGCCTGTAATGTGGTATCGAGAATCTCCTGCGCAGACTCGCAGTAGAGCTGTATCCAGCCCGTGTCCCTGCAGCCCATGGTGTCGCTGTGGTCGCACCAGATGTTGATTGGCGAACTCATTGCCCGGTTCACTATGCCGAAAACCGCAGGAAGCCGGGCACCGCTCATGATATAAAGAATCTCGTTCATCAGAGCAAGTCCTTGCGAGTTGGTTGCAGAAAATGCGCGGACGCCGGCAGCCTGCGCACCGAACGCAGCAGAGCACGCGGAGTGCTCGGACTCCACCTTTATCATCCTTGCGTCTAGCTCGCCGTTGTTCACGAACTGGGCAAGCCGCTCAACCACTAGCGTCTCCACATTATTTTTGTGGCGTAATGGGATAAGCGGCTATGACCTTGACTCCGGCAAGCTGAGCTCCGATTGCGCAGGCGTCGCTGCCTGATATCACATTTTTCCTGCCATAACGGAACTTCACAAATGCCATCTCTTTTTCTTCACCTCTCCTCGTCTACACTATCTATCGCATTGAAGGGGCACTCCCTTTTGCAAATCAAACAACCTTTACAGTAGTCATAGTCGATGTCGAAGACCTTTCCCTTTTTGAATGGGGCACCGTCCGGACAAACGACCCAACATATCCCACAGCCGGTGCATTTGGCCATGTTGATTATTGGTCTTTCCTCCCTCCAGTTGCCTGTCTTGTTCTTCTTGGTGCTACCTGGCTCGTGGACAACCGCACCTGTGTTGAACTTCATTTTGAAACCTCCTTTTTCACCATCTCATGGGCCATCTTCGCTGCTTTCGTGTTTTTCTCTGCGACCTTTGGCTCCATGCGTAGCCTTATAGCTTTTGATATGGCCTTCATCGAAACAGCACCGGACACAGCTGAAAATGCGCCGAGCATCGCAAGGTTGACGAACTTCCTACCAATCACTTTCATTGCAATGGTGTCCAGGTCAACGGTGTACCTGTTCGTAACGTGCATCTCGCCGATGTCGTGCTTGGTGTTGACGACGATGAAACCGCAACACTCCATTCCCTTGCACACGTTGACTGCATCGAGAAGCGTCGGGTCAAGAACCAGCGCGTACTGCGGATGGTAGACCTGGGACCTTATCAATATCGGCTTTTTGTCGACCCTGACAAAGGACATGGCTGGCGAACCCCTGCGCTCTGCGCCGAAAGCAGGAAAGGCCTGAGCCCACTTCCCATCCTCGAAGAAGGCCATTGCCAGAACCTGGCTCGCTGTGACAGCACCTTGGCCGCCTCGGCCATGAATCCTGACCTCAATCATCAGAGATAGTAGAATCGCGCTGAATAAATAACTTTTGGCGACTTCAAATATGTTCTGCAGAAGACTTCTTGATTGCCCTTAAAATTATCTCGGAATTGAAGAATATCCCGTCAGTTTCTTCTATATTCAATCCTCTTGCCTCCAACATCCGGGATATCTCTTTTTCAGTTAATGGTGATATGTGCTCGCTTTTGTATGACTTCCCAGTTTTTATTAGGTCATAGAAAAACTCAGTTATCCTCCAGATTATGTTGCTGAAGTCTGGTGTTGCGAGTATTAGGTGTCCACCATCCTCTAGTATTCTGGCGCATTCGTCCACCGAGTTGGCTGGATTCTTTACGTGTTCTATGACGTTTGAATATATCACACAACTGACGGAATTATCTTTGAAACATGTTTTCTGAACATCACATTGGACATACATACCTTTGCTCTTGTTTTTCAGATATTTTAGCTTATGAAAGGATATATCTGCGCCTATTCCCCTACCTTCTTTGACCAGAGTTTGGATTATCATACTACTTCCACAGCCTAGATCCAGAACTGTCTTATGTTCACCCACAAAACGCATTACATCCCTGAAACGTTTTCTTTGCCAATACCTTTGTAAGGGAATGGTGCTGTTGTAGGCCCTTTCGTCGTAATCAACCGCCTCACAGCTTATCCTCATTCTCCAAGCCTTCAAAAATGTCTTGATATACGAGACCAGGAACTTGGAGAGCATCACATTGGATTTTCCGGAAGACCTTTCCCTAAAATTGATAGGCACCTCTGTTATTTTGTATCCATTATTCACACACTTTATGAGAATTTCTTGTAGGACATCAAAGTTCTTTCCCTCTATTTTCATATCCTCAAAAACATCTTTTCTGTACAATCTGAAGTTACTCGACATATCCTTTACATTTATTTTCAAGAACTTTGAGAAAACAGCATTCAAACCCAAACTTAATATCTTTCTTGGAAATGGCAGATTGACCGCGGTGTCTTCAATCCACCTCGACCCTATGACAACATCAGAGTTGGTGTTTAACATTCTAGGTATTGTTTTGGGGTCGTGTTGAAGGTCCGCATCGATTGTGAGTATCCGTTCCCCTCTGCTGAAACTTATACCATCTGCAAGAGCTCTACCAAATCCTGGTTCCTTCTGAACCATGAACCCCACTCCTAACTTCTCACATAGCTCTTTTGAACCATCATTGGAACCAGCATCAACAACCACTACTTCATATTTCATGCTGATTTTGTCTAAGATTGACTTTATTTGGGGTATAATCGCCTTAAGGTTGTTCGCCTCATTTTTAGTTAGTAATAGTACAGTTAGGTCCATAAAGAAAAGTGTATGCTAACTACCTTTAAAATGTTTTTTGTGAGATTTTTTGGCAATATCTTTCACAACGTAATCAAGTCCATCCATTGTTCCAAATCTGGCCATAATATCCAGTCTATGTGACTCTATTGATGGTATTTTATCCAGCGCCTGTGCCATTATGTCTTCTTGTCCTTGGTCAACAACACCCAGTCCCGCTGTCTCTATTGTCTTTATATTGAAAAATATCTCTGGAGAGTCGCCTATTTTGTATGGTTGGGATATCAAAGGCTTACCTGCCACTTGGCACTGCCATATTGTTCCAAAACCTGCTCTTGCATATACAGCAAAGATATCTTTACTAAATATGGCATCTGGAGTTAGAGGTGTTCCAATCCCAATCCCGCTCCATTTTGGCACATAGACTCCATAACTTTCATCCTCCATCTTTTCAGCAAAACTCTTGGCCCTTTCACCACCCACACCAGTACCACTTAACATTACGTATACACCCTTCTCCAATGGTTCATCCCATGTTTTGGTTCGTTTTAGAGGAGGTGTGGGTATGGCAATTGGTTCAAAGTTTTCAAAGGACAAACTGTGGATAAATGGTATAAAACATCTTTTCTGTGTGGGTTCAGATGCAAGTGCAATCTTTTTTATCCGCCTCAAACTTCTCGCATCAAGACCTAGATAATCTTTCTCTTTTAGGGTCCATTCCATAAGATCCGAGTTCTTCACAGGAAATACATAATAGATCTTCCATATTTTAGTTCCACTAGGGATGATCGAACCAATGTTCAGTTCAAGGTTGATGTTACCATACTCTCTTTTTAGGTGTTCACTGACCTGCTCTCCAACAGTATCAATGTTTTCTATTACTCTTTCCATATAGTTATTGAAGTGCTCCCCTTGGAATACGAGTTCCTTTTGGATATCTCCGAGTTCCTTGTCCAAGACAACGTTCTCTAATGAACACAAGTTCTCCTCTAATATGGACATCTGTCTGTTCCCAAACAGATGTGGAACAATTATCTTTGCATCTAGTTCTAAGTTACTGGAAAGCTCGCTTGCTATTGAGGTCCCCAAGATGTATGGTTCATTTCCATGCGTGATATTGATGAAAATGTTATATTCATCCATATTAGTGACTTTGAAGTAGTAATTTATAAGTCTTTCTCAGAAAATCCAATCATTTCTTTGACAGTTCTTGTGAGAGGTATTGTTGGTTCCCACCCAAAGCTCTTCTTTGCCTTTTCATATGAGCCAACCAACATCGGTACATCGGATGGTCTCATACGCTCCTTGTCAATCTCTATCTTGGGTTCAACGCCACCAATCTCACACGCGAATTTTATAAGTTCCCTTATCTGTATGCACTTTCCTGAGCATAATACATATGGTTCAGCCCTCTTTCCTTTCTCAACTGCTAGCAGGTAACCCCTCATCATGTCTCTTACATCTGTGAAATCCCTGTAGGAGTCCATGTTTCCTATTACCAGTTTGTTT
>DAOVEB010000037.1 GCA_030669205.1 Candidatus Parvarchaeota archaeon
CTCTCAAATAACCTTTCAAGGATTTGTATTCCATTTTACTCCCCGTTTGCTATGAACATATCCGTGCATATATATGAACTACTTTTGACATATCAAATTTATAAATATAACGGTGACTGATCAATTTCAAATCCTACCTGAGGCTTTGATATACAAACACACCACCCTTCCTGAAAAGAGGTCATTTTGGGCAAATTTTGTAAGTCCGGAGCGACTTTGTAGATTTTGCTAAATGCATCTGCGTGGTGCAAAAGGTAGGTGTTTCTTTTCAATACAATCGCCGAGTGCGAGCATTGTACTTAATTTAGCTATAGGTTTGAATCTGTTACTTTTTTTATTCATCAGACAATCGGTTCTTTCCTTTCAGTGACATCAGTCTTTTGTTTATTATACCAAGTGAAACCTTCTGCTGGTCGATGGAGACCGTCATCTTGGGTGTCAGGTAGTTTATCGATGCTTGACCAAAACAGTCTGGGTACATCTTGGCATACTTCTCCTCCCATCTTAGATGTTCCTCAACGCCAAGATAGTTGGCGAACAGCAAGAAATTGTACCTCCCTGTGCTGGTTCTGTAAATTATACTTAGATGTGGATCGTTCATCCAATCCTCTACTATATCTTCTTTATGTTTCTTTATCTCGACAAGTGAGAATACAAAGATGAAACCAGGAGGCACGAAGAAATTGGGAAACCTGCAAAGAGGTTTAAGTATTATACCCCCCTTTATCATCTTTGATATCCTTCTTTGGACAGTCTTCCTGTTAAGTCCAACCTCTTTGGAAAGGAAGTTCTCATTGACCTTTATACCCTTGCCTTCCAGAAGATACTTTATTATCTGAATGTCAAGTTTATCAAGCTTGTAACCATCTATTGTGAACTCATTGTTCTTCTTGAACTCATCCTCTATCAAATTTATACCAATATTTGGTCTATATTTCAACAACAGTCTGTTTGAGAAGAAAAGCGAGCTTGATGGGAACCGGATGCCTCTTGAAGGGATAGCACCCTTCTCGACAAGTGATTCCCTCCATATATACTGGTCGTATAAGCTTTTGTGGAACTCAAATAGCATTGTGTTGTATTCATCCTCCCTTATCCTGAAAGCGCCAAAGATGTTCTCATCTTCAGTCATCCATTTTTTAGTCTTCTCGTCATGCGGCAGGTCCGCACGAGCTACAACCAACAGCGGGTAATCCTTGAGGATGCCTATGAATGGGAAGACTGGCCTATCAATTATTCCAAGGTTCAGCAGTTTGACAACACGCTTCCTTACGGTATTTCTGTGCTTATTCAACAGTCTTGACAGTTGGCTGTAGTTTACACTGACACTCTTACCAAAACATATATTCCTCAGTAATATCAAATTTTTTTCATCATGTAATAAATCCGACATATATTATCGAATAAATATAGGCAGATTAAATATTTTTATGTAAAAAAGTACTATATTATACAAAAAAATTTTAATTTGTATGTAACATTATACATATTTATTTAAATTTTTTTATGAAATCTGTCTTTCATAGACTTATTATTTTAATCATGTTTAATACTTTTTATAAAAAAATTATAATTGGTGTATAAAAACTCCCTTGAACCACCACTACTTGTGGCATGCCTGCACGTAGGTTTGGCCACAGGAGGTGGTAAAATGGGAAAGGTGAGTCCGTACCAAGTGGCTCAGATGCAGTTTGATACAGCTGCAGAGAAACTTGGATTGGAGGACTATCTGTGTGATATTCTGAAGACCCCAAACAGGACGGTGACTGTGAATTTTCCTGTAAAGATGGACGATGGAACAATCAAAGTATTCACTGGTTACAGGGTCCAGCACAACAATGCCAGAGGGCCTTACAAGGGAGGGATAAGGTTCAGTCCACATGTGGACCTAGACGAGGTCAATGCACTCGCCTCTTGGATGACATGGAAGACAGCTGTCGTTGACATACCATTCGGCGGGGCTAAAGGAGGGGTTGCTTGTGATCCATTCGAACTCTCGGAGGGCGAACTTGAGAGTTTAACTAGAAGGTTTGCCTATGAGATAAGCGACATAATAGGACCACATGTTGACATACCAGCCCCTGACATTAATACCAACGCTCAGGTGATGGCTTGGATTGTTGACACCTACAGTATGGGCCAGCGGCAGGATGTCTTTGCGGTTGTGACAGGTAAACCTCTCTTCCTTGGGGGGTCAGAGGGTAGAACAGAGGCGACAGGTAGAGGTGTGGTGATAACGGCCATGGAGGCCGTCAATGACTTGGGGCTGCAGCCAGAAGACCTAACAGCAATATTACAGGGCTACGGAAACGTCGGAAGCAATGCTGCCCGAATTCTTGACGAGGAGGGAGTCAAGGTGATCGGTGTCAGCGACATATCCACAGCGCTTTACGACCCAGAGGGTCTAGACCTGAAGGACCTGGAAGACTATGTCAGTGAGCATAGGCTCCTTGAAGGTTATGAGCGTGCTGAACATATCTCCCCCAAAGAGAAGCTCCTGGAGATGGAAGCTGATATTCTTGTACCAGCTGCGATAGAGAACCAGATAACTGCCGAGAACGCTGACAGTATAAAGGCAAAGTTGGTTGTTGAAGGTGCCAACGGGCCGACAACCCCTGAAGCGGACAGGATACTCTATGAGAAGGGGGTTCTCGTTGTCCCCGACATACTGGCGAATGCTGGCGGCGTCACCGTTAGCTACTTTGAATGGATCCAGAACATACAGAGGGAGCAGTGGCCCTATGAGTTGGTAGTGTCAAAGCTCACCGACAAGATGGTGTCCGCCTACAGGACGGTTCGAAACCTAGCCGACGAGGAGGGCGTTGACATGCGCACAGCGGCCTACATGATAGCGATTGGCAAGGTTGCCGAGGCTATAACGACTAGAGGAATCTTTCCGTGAACGGAGATGCCAGCCGCACTGATGACAAATGGAAAGGATAGCTTTTGCGTCATCAAAATTGATGAGGCGCCTCTATCTTTTTTATTCAAGCTGGAGGGTAAGGAGCAATACTCATTTGACTTTTATAGGGCAAACCTGTTTGAGATGGTCCTGGACGACCCTAAACCCATCCTAGAGCAGCCATACGGCAAGCTTGGCTCGAGCGTTGACCTTACGGGAAGGTTTTCCAGTACCATCTTTTCGAAAGGAGGCAGGATCATAAAGCGGTCAGGGAACAATACCGGTTACATAAACTGTCCTGTATACTCTCTCGTGGGAATGTATGAATATGATGAGCTCTCAAGTGTTCTGGATGGTTTCCTTCCGGAGACAAGGGATGTCCCGTATGCCTCCATAACAACTTCCTCTAACGCATTTGGAGAGACAGGGGATGACTTGTATATCAGGACACTGTTCTTCATGACCGGAGGATACGGCCTGCTTACTGAGATATCTGCTGTTGCAGGCAGGTCAATTGAGGACTGCTGCAGTCCGGAGTACTACTTCAACTCTTACAAGGAGAGGCTTGATGGGTCGAATCCCCTAAAGAGGATTGGGGCAAGGGACATTGTCATTGGAGCGGACATAGCTGACTGGACGCTCTCAGTAAATCCAAGAATCGTGGATGAATTTAGGGTGACTGAGGAGTCCTCAAGTAGTATGCGCGACTTGGAGAGGCTTGTGGATGAGCTATTCGAGAACCTAAAAAACTTGGAGAAGAATTGAACCTTTTGTCACGCCAAAAGCAGGTGTTTCTTCTGCGCGTAACCGCCGAGGGCAGGATTCGAACCTGCGCTCCCAAGGGAATTCGGTCTCTCGAACGTTTTTGGTGCTTCGAGCCGAACGCGTTAGACCACTCCGCCACCTCGGCAACTGTATAGTAATTTGGAATTTTGTTTAAAAAGTTGGTGTTTGCGAGTAAGATTTATTAAACACTGGAGGCATCTTTTTATCATGCCTTATGACATCATCCTCGGAAGGAGTGACAAGGAGAAGAAACAGTTTGGCACCAGAGGGACAATCTTCATCGCCAAGCACTATGTCACCATGGGAAAAACCGTTTCCCTTGCCAACCCAATAAAACTGGATGTTGTCAAACCGCACGTCGTCCTCATCTGCGGCAAGAGAGGCGGTGGAAAATGCCTTTCCGGGGATACGCTAATTACTTTGAATGATGGTAGTTTGATTCCCATAAAAGATCTGGAAAAGAACGATAATGAAGTGTTGTCTCTCAATGATAATCTCAAAATAAAGAATTCCTTGAAAATGGGTTTTTACAAAAGAGCTGTTAATAAGTTATTACGAATCACGTTGAGAACTGGAAAAACCATCGAACTAACGCCAGAACATCCATTATTAACGATTTCTGGATGGCTTCCAGCAGAACAATTAACAACAGGTTCAAGGATTGCCACGCCAAGAGTGATTGATGTGTTTGGAGAAAATGATTTAGAAGAGTGCAAAGTAAAGATATTAGCATATTTGACTGCAGAAGGACATCTCGGTAACAGATTCGTTTTGTTCGCCAATACCGATGAAAAAATTGTCTCTGATTTCGAACAATCAATAAACGATTTTGACGCGGATTTGAGAGTAAAAGAACATGGTAAACCTAGTTGTTTTAGAGTTGTTCAGAATAAAAGAAGAGTGATTAGGAAAGCTGTTAGAAACAAGAATGGCACGTTCGAGAAAGGAACAGAATTTGACAATAAATCATCAATAAGAGAATGGCTGGATGAACTAGGAATTTACGGGAAATTATCAGCAGACAAGCATTTGCCGAACCAAGTTTTTAATTTACCTAAACATAAGCTCTCCTTATTTTTGAATAGACTGTTTAGTTGTGATGGTTGTATTTACAAAGAAGGTGCCAATTACTGGAAAATTTCATATTCCTCAAGTTCCGACCAACTTATTAGGGAAGTTCAGCATTTACTTTTGAGATTTGGTATAATAAGTAAAATAAGAAGGAAAAAAACGAAGTGTGGCGAAAAGATATGTGTGAGTTACGAGCTAGAATTGAAAGGCTCTTTTGTCAGTAAGTACCTGCAGGAAATTGGTTTTTACGGTGAAAAAGAAGTTAGACAACGCTCGGCTTTGAAAGAATGTGAGAGTCTTTCGAGAATCCCCAATCTTGATACTGTTCCTAAAGAGATTTGGGAACTTTACAGACCAAAGAGTTGGGCGAGGATTGGAAGAAGCATGGGATATAGTATTCCTAAGGGATTGAGATCAAGTATCAATTATTCGCCATCACGACAAAAATTGGCACAAATCGCTTTACTTGATGAGAATGAGTCAATCAGAAAACTTGCGGAATCGGATATTTATTGGGACGAAATTGTAGGAATTGAGGAATTATACGGTGCTTTTAATGTCTATGACATTACAGTTCCAAAAACTCATAACTTCGTGGCTAATGATATCATAGTTCACAATAGTTATACAATGGGTGTTATGGCAGAGGGTATGGCCGGGATAGAGGCGGAGGTACGGGACAACATCGCCTGCCTCTTTGTCGACACCATGGGAATCTACTGGACGACCAAATATCCTAACTTCAGGGACTCCGAAATTCTTGATGAGTGGGACATGAAGCCAGAAGGGTTCACGGACAATACGATTGTCTTTGTGCCTGAGGGAATCTTCGAGACGATGAAGGAGAAGGGTGTGCCGGTTGACAAGCCGTTCTCTGTGAGCGCCAGCGAACTCGGCGCATTCGAGTGGTGCTCCCTACTCAATGTCTCACCAGTGGAGCCGATAGGCATCATAATAAGCAGATGCCTGTCAGGCCTACTACAGTCTGGCAGCGAATTTGGAATCAAGGAAATCATCTCTGCCATACAGAGCGACCCCAAAGCCGACAACAAGACAAAGGAGGGGGCGGTCAATCTGTTCGAAGCCGTTGATGCTTGGGGGCTTTTCTCAGCAAAGGGAACACCTATAAACGAGCTCATCCAGCGCGGCAGGATATCTATAGTGGATGTGTCGTATTACTCGCACCATGGCACGGGGTTCTCCATCCGCGCGATGGTTATAGGCTTGTTGGCAAGGACAATACTGCGCGAGCGCATGGCTGCTAGAAAGATAGAGGAGCTTGCAGCAATAGGCAAGGGTTGGCGCAGGTTCAAGCATGACTATAACAAGGAGTCAAGGAAACAGGTACCTCTTGTGTGGATGTTCATAGACGAGGCTCACGAGTTCCTGCCACAGGAAGGCGAAACACTGGCGTCCAACGCGCTCGTTCAACTGCTGCGTGAGGGCAGGCAGCCGGGCATCTCACTCGTCCTCGCGACCCAGCAGCCAGGCAAGATACACACCGATGCAATGACCCAGTGTGACATGGTCATCTCCCATAGGCTCACCTCAAAACTTGACATTGACGCACTCAACAACATAATGCACACCTATCTCCCATTTGCAATGCAGAGGTACCTGAATGAACTTCCCAAGGTGCCTGGGTCTGCCATTGTGCTCGATGACAAGCAGGAGAAGATGTATCCTGTACAGGTCAGGCCAAGGGTGACCTGGCACGGCGGCGAGGCGCCTTCGGCAATGCCTCCTGAGGAGGAAGGAGTTCTCAAGGAGTAGCGCATTCCATACGGATAATAGCTGCTTTTAAAGATGAAGTGCTGTCATTTGGATTATGGCCGGGGCTGTAATCTCCTATCTAACGTCGCTTTACACACTGCTGTATGGGCTATGGTTCTGGCTATTCTTCGGTTTCTTTGTTGCCGCCCTCATACGTGAGTTCGTGCCAACCGACCTCACAGAGCTTTCGATGCTCTGGGCCAAGTTTGGTAGGAGAACTACGGTCGCCTATCTTGTGGTGAGCACCGTGCTTGTAGTTATATTTGCACACATATTGAACGTGGTCGTATGAACTTCAATGAAAGGGTCTATGCATTGACGAGAATGGTCCCGCGCGGCAGGGTCACCACTTACGGTGAGATAGCGCGCGCCATGGGAACAACGGCGTATCGGGCTGTTGGCAACGCGTTGAACAGGGCGGAAGGGATTCCTTGTCACAGGGTTGTGAGGAGCAACGGCAAGGTTGGCGGATACGCGCACGGCACAGAGAGGAAGACTGAGATGCTTCGCAGGGAGGGTGTGGAGATAGTTGGGGGTGTGATTGCGGGTTTCAAAAAGGTCGTGTTTCACTTCAAGTAGATTACGCGTCTTCAATTCCCTTTTCAGTTATGGCAAAGATGGCCTCGCCTTCGGGCAGGCATGGCGAGTCTATCAACCGCGCGATTCTCTTGGAACCCTTCGACTTCCTGAGGTATATTCTATAGGTTGCCGCGTGGCCAAGTATGTGGCCTCCGATTGCCTTTGTCGGGTCGCCAAAGAAGACATCTGGTCTGGACATCACCTGGTTTGTTACGTATATCGCCAGGTTGTACCTGTCTGAGAGCCTTTGGAGCACATGGAGGTACTTGTTCAGTTTCTGCTGGCGGGCAGCCAGCGTACCCCTTCCTATGTACTCTGCCCTGAGTAAACCCATCAGCGAGTCTATAACCAAAAGTTTGATTGGTACCTCTTCCTTTGTTATCAGGTCAGGGATTTTTTCTGCTAGGAGTATCTGGTGGTCTGATGAATAAGCACGCGCAACCTTGATCCGTTTGAGAGCCTCCTTCTCGTCAAGGCCAACTGCCTTGGCAATCTGCTGTACCCTCTTTGGTCTGAAGGTGTTTTCTGTGTCTATGAAGGCGGCGTAGCTGTCCAACCCACCTTTCTCAGGCGGGAGCTGAACATTGACAACCAGTTGGAGACCTATCTGGGTTTTTCCAGTACCGAACTCCCCGAACGTTTCAGTTATGGATTGAGTTTCCACACCCCCACCTATAAGTTTATCCAATTCCTTTGAACCGGTTGTTATCCGTTTCACGCTCTTTCTCCTGTCTAGGAGTTCAGCAGCGTCTGTGAATGCCATCTTCAGCTGGCTTCTTGCAGCAGCGATTATCTTCCTGATGGTGGCCTCACCAATTCCGGTATCGTCGGCAAGCTGTCCAGAAGGGGTTACTGCGACTGCCATTAGGTCGTTATATCCACACTCACGCAGTTGTTCAGCAAGTTTTTCACCGACGCCTGGTATGTTTTCCAGTTCGTCTTTGACATTTTCTTCTTCAAGTTCTTTCCTTTTTTCCTTCTCTTCAGCCATAGTAATGGTAATCTCACAACTCTTTATAAATCAACCTATACAACCTTTCCACTAAATTCAGCTATTCGTACTCTTTCCCGGCCCACCAGAGGCCCTGAAGCTTGGTGTCAACCGGCTTCGCTTTCTCCCGCATCCTCTGCCAGCACTCTTCACATATCGCGTGCCTGTGCGTGTAATATATCTTCTTTATCTTCTTTCCGCACGTCTCGCACGTGGGCTTCTCTGTCTCGTCTGCTATGGGTACCACACATCTGCTTCATCCCGCAGGATATAAAAAGGTCACGCTTCCTTCAACCCGTTGATACGGGCTTTCAGTCCGTTCAAATTGGTCCTTTCCCTTGTTCATCCCAATCAGACGGTCTATCAATCTTACAACTTTTAATAATGTCAGCTGAGTCTGCACATTTCGCAAAGGTTTAAATTTGGGAACTTCGGCGCCTTGATTATGGCAGATAGACCAGTTGCCAAGATTAGGGTGAGGTGGTCGCAGCTCAGTTTTGCGTTCTGGGACAACGACAGGAA
>DAOVEB010000005.1 GCA_030669205.1 Candidatus Parvarchaeota archaeon
CCATTGAGTCCAGCCACTTTATGGCCTCGATGATGCCCTGCGTTGCTTCCCTCGCCCTCTTCTTTGCATCCTTCTCCTTCAGCCCATGCTTCACAAAGTCCTCGAAGTCTATCTTGGTTGCTATGCCAGGGGTGTCAAGCAAGTTTATCACGAGCTCTTTCCCAGCCTTTGACCTTATCACAATGTTCTCCTTTGCCTGGATATGGCGCGTCTCGTGCGGCACCGCAGAAACGGTTCCAACCTCCTCTCCAAGCCAGTCCATTGATATCCTGTTTGCGAGCGTTGTCTTTCCCGTATTTGTTGGACCGTAAATTCCCAGCCGGAAAGACTTCCTCCTTTTGAATAGCCTGTTAAAGATGTTGCTGAACCTCTTCCGGAACCTACTGAAAACACCCCTTTTTTTTTTCAGGCTCCTTCAACTCGGGTTCTATTTTGAGCCCTGGCTCAGGCTCTTTTTTCCTTGGTCTTTTCGGCTCTTTAATTTTCAACTTCTTCCTGAGCTTTTTCTTTTCCCTTCTAGGCTTCGCTTTTTTCACTTTCTTCCTTTTTACGGTCTTCTTGGGCTTCTTCTCGCGTTTGCTCTCCTTCTCGATTATATTTTCAATCTCCTTCAGCGCCTCTTCAGCTTTACTCACGCGCATGATCTTTCTCTTCGCTTCTTCCACTCTTTCAGCCATTGTTGTAATTATATTCTTCTTGGTTGTAATAAATCTTTTTGTTGCTCCCATAAATTATAAAAGCCTGTCAGCCCATCTGTATATTAATGGTCAGTTTGAAGCGATTTAGAATGTTCTGGAATAGGACAGTAGTTGCACTACTGCTCTTCTCTTTCATCCTGTTCATTACAGCACTGTTTTCCGGGCTTCTGCAGACTGTTGACATAAACTTTGGCTCAGTACCAATCAACATACCCTTTGTCGTCGTTTCGTGGCAGGTTTCACCAAACATGGCGCTCTGGATAGCCATAGCAGCGACCTCTGCCACCCTTGCAGGATTTTTTGAGTCATTCCTCCGTAAAAAGGTCTTTGTCTATTACAAGGTTGTGAACTACCCTGCGGACCATCTGAAGATACTCCACTCAATCAAGGGCCACCCGAAAACCATGGAGGACATAGCAAGCGATTTTGACGTGCCTCCATCTGTTGCAGAGCACGTCCTTGAGGATCTCTGGGTTGATGGTCTGCTGCAGAAACTGGGAGACGGCGGAAGGTCCATATACTATTTCCCGTTCGAGAAGAAGCTCGCCCAGATGGCTGAGGAGAAGAAGGAGCCGGAAGAGCCGGAAAAGAAGGGGGACAGAATCTCGGAGCGCATCAAGAAGTTCGCGAAGAAAGGGGATTAATAGTACTTTCTCTCCCTGTACAGGAACAGGAACACTATATATATCACCAGGAACATCATCGACGTTATCCCTATGTTCAGGTACATGGTACCAACGTTTATGTAAAACTGGACGTTCACGTCTGTTACTGCCTGCTGCGCCTGTCTGAGATGGTCAACACCGTAAAGTACTGTCATGGTGCCAAAGAACAGGACCGCGATTGTGAAAACTGCCCAGAGCTGGAAGGTCATGCGCTTTCGTGGAAGCATGGTAATATCTAGTTCTGCATCAATAAAAATGTTGGCGAACTATCAATGTAATGTTCAGAAAGTTATTTATTTTCACCACGCTCACGCAACCCTTGTGGAGCGGATACAAATTGCTGGCGTGATAATCGAGAAGGATGGCAAGATTCTGATGCACAGACGATCTTATGAGCCCGGAAAAGGCAAGCTCAATTTTATAGGTGGTTACATTGATGAGGGCGAGACCGCAGAGCAGACCGCGGTGCGCGAGGCGAAGGAGGAGACAGGGTTTGACGTGGAGATAGTTGCTAAGCTCGGCGAATTCGGCTACTTTGAGAGGGAGGAGAAAACTATCCACATCTTCATAGCCAAAATCATCGGCGGCAGGATGACGCATCCCATAGAGGGTAAACCTATGTGGGTGGACCTGGATGAGTTGAATCCCGAGAGGGACATGTCATTCCCCCAGATGTTCCAAATATTTGAAGCCTATGGTAAATGTGAGGTGGGCTGATCATCTGCGCCTTCTTCCTCTAAATCCTCTCCTGTTGCTGTTGAACCTTCTGTTGCCAGTGTATCTTCTTGGAGGCAACTTCACCATTTCAAACTCGCCGGGCTCCCTCTTGTCGATCAGGTCCCTGTGACCATCCATAACCTTGTCCATCTTCCAGTAGTCTTTCTCTGAGAGAAGTATTATCGCGGTCCCTTTCTTCCCCTGCCGCGCGGTTCTCCCAATGCGATGCGTGTAGGTATCTGCATCATCATGCAAATCATAGTTGATGACGTGGGTGATGTCCTCAACGTGTATACCTCGAGCTGCGACGTCTGTTGCGACCAGCACGTCTATTTTTCCAGTTGAGAACTGCCCCATCACCTTTTCCCTCATGTGCTGGGTCATATCACCGTTCAGACACTCCGCCGTTATTCCGTTCCTCTTGAGGACACTTGCAACCAGCCTTGTCTTGCTCTTCGTGTTGCAGAAGACAAGTGTTAACCCGCACTTCTCAGTTTTCAGAAGGTGCACTAGGAAAGATATTTTTTCACGCTCCTTTATGTTATAGTAGTACTGCTCCAGAATCCCCCGTTCCAGTACATTCTCAAGCAGTATCTTTACGGCATCTTTCTGGTATCTGTGCATCATGCCCAGAACCCTGCTGTTTATGGTAGCGCTGAACATTAGACACTGCTTCTGATTTGGCATGAATCTGATTATGGCGTTGATGTCGTCGATGAAGCCCATGTCCAGAAGTCTATCGGCCTCGTCGATGATGAGATAGTTTGAACCCCCTAGATCTAACACATTCCTTCGCAGCAGGTCCAAAAGCCTTCCTGGTGTCCCGACAACAACGTCTGCTTCCCTCACCTTCTCAATCTGCGGATTTATCGAAACCCCGCCGTATACGATGGCAACTCCAAGACCTTTCCCCTTTGAGAACTTGACGTACTCCTCGCCGACCTGCCTGGCCAGCTCCCTCGTCGGGGTTATGACGAGCGCCTGCACCCTTCCAATTGGTTTGATTTTCTCTATTGTGGGAATCGCGAAGCCTATGGTTTTCCCGCTTCCTGTTTCGGACTGGACCAGCACGTCCCTACCTTTCATGATATGTGGTATGGTCTCCTCCTGCACCTTTGTTGGTTTTACAATCCCATGTTCATGTAAATCAGTAATCAACTCATTACTTATCCCAAAATCCTCAAATTCCACTATTTTTCACAGTAATGCCTTCCGAGCGCTGTTTAAAAAGGTTGGTATATGATTTTATTGTTCAAGAACCGACAAATTTCACGACCGGACACCAAGGTTGAACTTCGTCAGCATGTTCAACGAGGCCGCGGAGATGTTGTGTGGGAGCAAGGGGACTGGGGATTAAAACCATATTGTTCGAGAACAACGAACAGCTTAGGAGAGAGTTGGCAAATCCCAATATAATCAAAAAATAAACGTGTCGGGGGCGGGAATTGAACCCGCGACCTCTGCGTTTCCCCGCGCTTTTTCCCGAGGGTTTTTGCGCGAAGCGGAAAAAGGCTCGCTCATGAGCACAGCGTTCTACCACTGAACTACCCCGACGCAGGTTGAAATCTCACACCGTCACTTTTTAATGTTTTGGCTTATCAGGGTTGCAAACTCCTTCATCTCGCCGTCGGTAAAGGACTTGATTAAATTGAACTTTATTGCGCCGCCGTGCCCATCCTTCGGGAACCTCGGTATCAGGTGTATGTGCGCGTGCGGAACGTCTTCACCCAGTACCGCACATGCTATGTATTCGGTGTCAAACGCCTTTTTCATAGCCATTGCTATCTTTCTGCAGACTTCCATGTAGCCGCCGATGTCCTCAACGTCCCAGACCCAGCGTATATGTTCTTTTGGCACGACGAGCGTGTGTCCCCTATTTCTTGGATTGACGTCCAGAAAGGCAAAAAAGCCGTCGTTTTCATAGACTTTGTACGAGGTGATTTCCTCACTCGCTATCTTGCAGAATATGCAGTCTTCCATGAAGTAATTTACCACCAATCCCTTAAAAAATCCTTCGGAGAACATGCACAAAATTTTGGTCAAGCTTTTTCTAAAAGCTTGTTTTGGACCGACGGGGAATCGAACCCCGAGTCTCTTCCACGCCAAGGAAGCGCGTTACCGTTACGCCACCGGCCCGTCGATAACTATTAATTAATTCCTCTTTTTAATCTTTGCATGGGATTCGTGGAATTCTTTGTCGGCTTTGTTGACTGGTTGGCTTCGCTTGGATACTTCGGAATATTCCTTGGCTCATTCCTCACAAACGCGACTATAATACTCCCAACCCCGTTCCACATAGCTGTTTTCCTGGTTGCTCCGCAGATGAATCCGATAGTGCTTGGAATAGTTGCAGGCCTCGGCGCAGCCTTGGGCGAGCTTGTTGGTTATGTTATAGGCTACCACGGGAAGCGGATCCTTCCTGAGAAACAGGAAAAACAACTCAATGACATAGGGGAGAAATTCCATAAGTATGGAGGTGTTCTGGTATTGACGGTCTTTGCAGCGACCCCGCTACCTGATGATGTTGTCGGAATCTTCTGCGGAATGGTACACTACCCTCGCAAGAAGTTCTTCTTGGCAATGCTACTTGGCAAAACAATCATGTTCACAGCAATCGCTCTTGCAGGCTACTACTCCTTTGACTGGCTTTTAGGTTGGTTTGGGTCGCTCTAGCGGACTCGGACCCTGTTCGGCTTCTTTGCAGACCAAGCATAAGACTTCATCTTAGCGCTCTTGCCAAAACCACACGCAGAACACACCTTTTTCTTCACATGGTATGAGAACCTACCACAGCGCCTGCAGCGCATGTGACTCTTACCTTTACTGTGTTTTCCTTTAGAGGGTGTTCCTTTAACCAACAGAACCACCCTATTGAGAAGGTGATATCAGGATTATGGTGTCTCCCCTGATGAAAATCGTTCCCAGATTCCTCTTGGTCTTACCGTCCTTCATCTCCTTAGTGTCTTCCAGCACTGTATTGATGTGGATGTCAAATGCAATGAGCTTGCCCATAAACTGACTTCCGGTTTTCAACTCCACCAGCACCGTTTTACCCTTCGCGTCGTTGAGGGTGTCCAATGGTCGTGTAGCGGGTCTTATAGGTTTTTCTGTCATGTCCATCCACTCTTTCACCCTTCCTTTTAAACTTTGTTGTTTCACTTACCAAAATCTTTTTAATAGGTCTCAGGTGGTTATGCTCCTATGGCTGTCTGGCAGGAGCGCTCAAAACGCAAACCATCAGGAGGCAAGTACCACCCATATAGGGACAAGCGGAAGGCAGCACTTGCTCGGCAGAACGTCCTTACAAAGATAGCAAGCGTTGAGAAACGAAGGCTCATCCGCGCTGCAGGAAACGTGAGGAAGCTGCGCAGCATGACAGCCACTCATGGAAATCTCTACGATCCGAAGACCAAGAAACACAAAAGGGTCGAGCTGATCGATGTTGTTGAAAACCCGGCCTCGCGCCACTACGCACGTATGGACGTGCTCACTAAGGGCGCGATAGTCGAGACAGACATCGGCAAGGCCCGCGTTACCAACCGGCCTGGCCAGGAGGGATATATCAACCTTGTACTCATCGAGCGCAGGGCTCCTGAGGTCAAAAAGAAGAAAAAAAGGAAGCCGGTCGAGAAGGAGCCTGAGAAGAGGTCGATTATCAGCAGGCTCGTTGGGAAGAGCCCGGCGAAGAAGGTGACTCCGGTGAAGAAGAAAGTTGCTTCTGAGAAACCTGCTGCGAAGAAGGCACCGGTGAAGAAGCCTTCAAAGACCGCTCCTAAGAAAACCGCTCCAAAGAAAAAGCCGGTACAAAAGAAGACAACTTCAAAGAAGACCCCTGCAAAGAAGCCGAAGAAGAAGTCGAAGTGACATTCTGTTGCCAATCCGCAAGTTTGATCTGAGAACCTTTTTGCAACCCTTTGGTAGAAACGCTTATAAAGGTTGCCAATAATGTATATTTAAACTTTGCTGAATGACAAAATGTTATATGTTCAAGGTGTTTTCTGATGGATGATAAAAAAACTTTCACACAGAAGTGTCCCGAGTGCGGTTCCGCAAACCTCCACTGGGACAGAAAGCGCGGGGAGATGCACTGCAACTCCTGCGGCTATGTTATTGAGGAATCGATGATAGACTTCTCTCAGGAGTGGCGCGAGTTCGACCACGACCAGATTAATGCTAGGAGGCGTGTTGGTTCCCCTTCCACGTTTAAAAAGCATGACAAGGGCCTATCAACCAAGATTGGAAAGAGCGGTGACCTGTACAAACTTAGTTCGTCAGACAGGCGCAAATTCTACCGCCTGAAAAAGTGGCAGACCCGCATCTCCACAGCAATTGAGAGGAACCTCAAGTTTGCGTTGGCTGAGCTCAGGCGGGCAAGTTCATTTCTCAACATACCAGACATAGCAGAGGAGGAGTCGGCTCGGATTTATCGCATGGCTGCCGAGAAGGGCCTTGTCAGGGGCAGAAGTATGGAGTCTGTGGTTGCCGGAGCATTGTACGCAGCGTGTCGCAGGCACGGTGTTCCGCGGACATTGGAGGAAATATCATCAGCTTTTGGTCTTGACAAGAAGGAGATAGGTAAGACGTATAGGTTCATCTGCAGGCAGCTGGGTATAAGGATTCTGCCAACCAGCCCGCTTGACTATGTTTTCCGATTTTCGTCAGAGCTAGACCTCAATCCAGAGACAACAAGCAAAGCTGTCGAAATCCTGAAGAAGGCGATAAAAAAGGAGATAACTTCTGGCAAAGGTCCCATGGGAATCGCGGCAGCAGGACTTTACGTTGCCGCGCTGTTGTGTGGAGAGAAAAAGACCCAGCGCGAAGTCGCGGATGTTGCAGGTGTCACCGAGGTCACAATCCGTAACAGGTACAAGGAGCTACTTGAAGAACTGGACCTTGAGAACAAGATAAAGGATATCAAGGAATAAGATGAACGAATCAGATGGGGAAGGTTGCTTACGGTATGTAGTAGGCTCCTTGAGCCATTTTGGCCTTGCAGTTGGCTGTCTTAAAACAGATTTGAAGCAGGCGTATGACTCTTACTGCATACGCCACAAAAATAGAAGAGATAAGGTGGACTCCGTTGCTCCGAAATACAAAAGATTCCAGTCAAAGGCAAATAAAGTCCTTCGCAAGATACACAATTACTGCGGTGGTTCTCCAGGACTCGATTCGCTCTTGGAAGAAGGTTATGATTTACTTCTTCTGTTTTGTGAGTGAGTTCAACACCTTCTTCAAAGTCCCTATATCTGCTTCAACTTTCAAACCCTGTGGGTGGAAGTGGCAACGTGAGACAGGAACATCTTTCTGTCTCAATGCCTCAAAAATCCTTTCCATTCTCGGCACAGGCTTTCCAAGCTTTGCGCTGACTTTGGGTACGAGGTAGTAGCCCACAGTTTCAATCTCATCCTTCAGATGTTCCGGAACCCTCACCATCTTCTCGACCAGCGCTTTGTCATGGAGCGGACCGCACCACAGAGGTCCGATATTCCCAGAGTCCGCCACCTCGCGCTCCAGCGTCTTCACGTCATACATGAGATATCTATTGTTGTCCAGCAGCTTGTCGATTTTGCCCGCACCACTTCCAACCTTGAAGTATGCCCTGAAGTAGTGGCGGGTCGAATGCGCGAACACGGGTTGCAGCGCCAGGTCCAGAGCCGCACCATATCCAACTACATGCCTGATTAAGATTCTCAGACCAACCTCGTTGTGGAAGTTTGTCATAACAACCTTTGACCCGTACTTCCTCCCCGTCACCCGTGGATACGTCCCTGACAGGGCAGCTGTGTCAGTGGCGCAGACAGCCAGAACCCCACCAACTCTCACTTTTGCTGCAGCCACAAGGAAATGATTAGGTGATCCGAACGGATCCACATCGATATAGTCGAAACTCCCGTGGGTGCCCAAGAACTCGAGCGCGTTCATCTCTGACACTTCAACCTCACAGCGCAGCCTGCCTGCGTTGAGTTTGAGGTTCCTCTTCATTACCCTGTACGCATTCGGATTCGCGTCGTTGAGATACACCTTCAATGGCTCGCATTCCGTTGCAATCCTCAGACCCCTGACCCCAGTCCCGGCGAGCAAATCACACACAACCAGCTTCTGCCTCCACCCATAAGCGTTTACAAATGATACTGAGATATCCCTACACGCCCGCTTCTCCGGATTGTAGAAGACCTCCATATCTTTGGTTGGTATCTTCGCGTCAGGCGCGTATAATTCCAGCTCACCCTCGCGGAACTTCTTCATAACAATCAAGATAAAAGAACTCTTTTTATAGTTGAGTTTACAGTAACTCAACCCCGGTTGCCATCGCCTGGCCAGGCAGACCGCGCTCGAATATTGCGCGAACCACGCCGTTCACACCGTGTGGCGCACTGATTTCACCTTTTATCACAGCCTTCTTCGACTTCCACTGGACCTTTTTCCCGACCAGCTTCTGCGCCTTTTCTTTGGTGTCGACTCCTTCGATTCGTATGAGCGCCTGGCGCGGGTTCTGTGTGTTCCTTCCCCTGCGATACGATATCAAAACAGCTTTCATCTCTGACCCAACCCCTCTTCAATCAGCTTCTTCGCCCTGCCTGTGTCAACTTGCGTGTCCTCAAGCGAGACCATACCATCCCTCTTTACCTCGACCTTGTTCGCCTTCTCATAGACCTCGTATAACCATTTTTCACCAGACTCCTTGCGAATCTTCTTCAGTATGGACTCCATCTTTTTCACGTACTTCTCAGTGTCCTTCATGAGATTATCAAACTCATTTGCTGTTATCTTTTTCTTCTCTTTGTGTTCGATTGCTTTGTAGACATCGATGGCGCGTTCAGCTATACTAACATACTCCTGTGTAATCAATTTTTTCTCCTTGAGAAGGATGTCATGGGCGAAGTCAGGAACAGCCCGCGGTGCAGGTGGCCTGTAGCCCAACTCCATGAGCACGGCTTGGGTTGAGGAGACAACACACTGCTCAAGGTTGTAGACCAGTCTGCTCAGTATTGTCTTCTTGGTGAGCTTCAACAGCTCCTTTGCCACGAAGATGTGTTTGTCAACAGCCTCCTTACTCGGCTTTATCTTTCCCATTTTGAGCAGCATCTGCATGGGCAGCAGGAAACCCGTGTCAAAGAGAATCACGCTGTCCCGCAGAACAAGGTTATAGATGACCGGGTTCCCCTCACGCACGTACTCCCAAAATTCGGTTAAGAGATAAGGCTGTGGATGAATCTTCTTTGAAATCGGGAACCCCATCTCACACAGGCGTTGGAAGAGCTTTTCCTTCAGTTCAATGCGTGTCATGCGCCGCACATCCGTGTCGTCTACAATTATCGCGATGTCTATGTCTGAGGTCTTCTTCTTGCCCTTGCCTGTCTTGCGCGAGCCGCCGACGCACATGGATTTGATGTACTTACCGAACTTCTTCACAACCGCCTCGACATAGGTCTCCACATCCTTTGCATCCTTCCTTGTGAGAAAGTCAAGGGGTATGAACTTTTTCTTATCAGCTGCTTTCTTTTTTGACTTCTTTGCAGCCTTCTTCGGAGCAACCTTTTTCGCCTTCGTAGCCTTCTTAGCCATGGTTATAACTTGCTCCCAAATTATTTAAATAACTTAGCATTTGCATAATCCGTGCTGATTTTGGGCATTCCAACGGAAAACCAAAAGCTTTATATAGGAGTAATATAATATTTTTACTATTAAAAAGTGATAAAATATGGAGGTGAAAAGATGGTTGATCCCTTCAGAACATTGGAAGACAGATTAGAAGGTTCTAGTTTGTATCAGCCTTTGGTAGCTGCAGAAGAGAGTAGAAAGCGAACTGCTACAGGTGAGATGTCTTCTTCTGTTAAAGCCCAACTTGCTAAAACCCTTGCTGATAGAGGTATTGACACGAGCGGAGAATCTGCTGGCCAAATTTATCAGAGAGTTCACGATTTATTCGAAGCTGATTTTCCAACGACTGTTCCGAAAGTTCAGGAAGCATTTGGGAAAACAGTTGATGATGTCATGAGAATCAAACCAGCTGCAATACCTAGTGTTTATAAAACCGTTGAAGATGTACTTGGAGCTGGAACTGTTCCCATAGATGCTGATTTGAAGGATGCCTTGGACGCTGTCGGTGCTTACAATGAGCTTGAGGAGAGGATAAAGAGCGGTGAAACACTTACAGATGCTGATTTACCCGCAGAGTTATCCATAGAAAGGCTGGCAATAAGACATATAGAAAGCTTGGCAGAGGCTGATGAGATGTTGAAAGAACATCTGTTTAATCCAGACGGGACTATGACAGCATATGGTGAGAAATTGAAGGAATTCAGAGTGGACACTCTGTCAAAGATGGAAGTTGCTGAGATACTGCTTGGAAAATCTGGACAGGAATATGTAATTGGAAAGACTAAGGAAATGATTGCAAAGAAGGCTGAATTCAATTCTTACTTGACTGCTGCTAAACCCACACTTACAGCTATGACTGACAGAGACTTGTACGACGCTTACACCAACTTGGAATTGACGTATGGTCAGCTAAGTGAAAAAGGACTTGTGGAGACAAGCTAAACCTTCACAAACCTTTTCATTTTTTTGTAAAATTCTTTTGTTTTTTTCTTGTATCTGTCGTAGTCCCTACCAGTTATTACTGTCAGCGATCCATGCTCTATCTTCTTGGCAACCCCATACACCTCGGCAAAGTCGTCAACGAATTTCTTGCTTAGTTTTCCCTTCTTCACGAAGTGTTTGTTAAGAGATTTTGGTATCTCTTCCTTGCTGGGTGGAACGTGGCCGGCTTCCATGAGCGCTGCCTGCGCTGCGTCGACCATGACCCAATGTAGGTCTACAACCGCATTGAGTATCCTGCTGTTTGAGCGGGTCAGGTGCCATGGCGCACGCGTCATGCAGTTTGATATAGCTTCGTATGTTGGTCTGATTCTGCCCTTCTTCAGCAGGAACTGCAGCGGTTCGAAGTAGCCGGTGTCAATGAGCGGTACACCGTATCTCAGCACATTGATTGCAATCGGCTCGCCTGCTTTGACATTGTCCCAGAAAACTGTTAGTGGGACAGTGTTGACGTGAAGCCTGTGGTTTATCCTTTTTATTAGGTTCGCGACCTCAATGTTGAACCAGTTGAGGAAGTTCTTGGTCAGGTCTATTGAACAGTCGTCCAATATTATCATTATATCTATGTCGCTGTCCTCTCCTTCCTTCTGCTTGTAAACAGAGCCGAAGAGCACAATGCTTTTCACAACTTCAGGGAATCTTTCGAATATCTCCCCTGCGAACTGCATAGCTACGTCGTACTTGTTTTTGCCGACCCGTGATATTGACCTTTCAGTCCTCTCAAAAACCTTTTTTTTCACCTTCTGTTTCTTCACCTTTTTAACCATATTTTCACCTCACGACATTGGCCTCCCGCCGAATCTGGATTTTTCACCAGGTGCGCTACCTCCAAGAGTGCTTGGCAGGCCTGAGAACCCCATTCCATACTGCTGTGTATGACCTGGTGGGAAGATATCTCCCACATGCATTGGGTAATCCCCGAAAAAGTAGTTCTCAGACGCCTGCGTCCATGTTGGGCCGAGCGGATAGGCTCTCTGACCCGTTCCTTTCACAGACTCATAAACCCCAAAGTGGGCCCCCTCTGGAAGACCATAAGACTCGATTAGAACGTTGCCTTTGTAACCTGCCTTCTTCAACTTGTCCATGACTTCCTTGTTCGGTGCGTTGCCCCAGCCAACAGGTAGATGCGCATCCATGTCACCCAGATTGTCGGAGAGATGCACATGCTTTATGAACGGTGCCAAATCCGTGAACTTGTCCTGCATCTTTTTGAACTCCTTGGGGTCGTCATTATATCTTTTCCACATGTTCATGTGGCCCACATCAAAGGTCATTCCAATGAGGTCCTTTGCAGCCCTCTCCGCCTCGGATTTTGAAACACCCTTATCCTTCATCTTCTTGACGAACTTCTCCCTCGACTTCTTTATTAACTCCTCCATCTCATCCGGCTTGTTGAAAGCCATTTCAGGGTACAGATTTTCTATAACCAGCATAGGCTTTGACTTCTTCTTGTAGGAATAGGCAGCTGTATTTGCAACAGTCTCTGCAACCTTTTCTATGGCATACTTTTCTATTGGCACGAGCTGTTCGTATTTGCCCTCCTCTATGAACTCCATCTTTTTGCGCTGCATTTCCAGTTCAGATTCCTTCTTACGCTTTTCCAAAAGTTCTATTGACTCTAAATAAGTGTCAAGCTCACGTGAATACCGTTTGACATCGTCCTTTTTACCCTTCTTATCAGATCGTATAATCATCTCTTGAACTCCATCCATCCTCCTTTTCAAAAAGTCTATGTTATAGTCGATATTTGTAATTTCCATTGCCATGTTCATCCTCATTCGTTCATTGGTTTCATCCAACATATCCTGGGGTGTTTTTTTTATTATTTTGCCTGTTCTTTCGTCCAGCCTTTTCTCCTTCTTGACCCTACCAACTGAACCTGTGTCCAAGTCAGCAATGTACATAGCCTCTGTTGGACTTGGATTGCCTGGCACACCTGCTGATGGATGAATTACAATGGGTATGTTCTGCCTCTTCGCATTTGTGCCAATCTGGTCTGCGAAGTCGATTGTCTTCTTTATGTTGAACTCGGCCCGTTGCCGGGCCATCTCGTCGAAACCACCTTGGCCTTGGAAACCTGAGATGTCCTCTTGGACAGTATGATGGATGCTCAGGTCCATCTTGTTGAGTTTTGCGAGCCGAGCGAGTTCCTTGTTCTGCTCCTCAGGCGATTTGCCTGCTGAGAAACTGTCTTTAGCGCCAGTTGGACCTAAACCCATCTCAACGAATGTCCAGCCCCAGTTCGCAGCTTTGTCCATCTGCTGCGATGGCATCGCGGTCGGCGGAAGAGACCCGCCGTAACTGCCAAAATCTAGGGAAGTTATGTAGTTCTTGTGATGTTTTATTGATGAGTACATTTAATATCCATCCTCCTTAGGGAGATATAATCTTTTCTTTTTTAAGACCTCATCACCTGAGCCGCTTCGCAGGTCCTTTGTGAACTCGGTTGCAGCGCTGAAGATATCTTCCCTGTGTCTCTCCTCAGCCCGCTTGTATTCACCGCCGATATGCTTTGGCAGGAAGACCTCCTGCCTTGCAGACTGCCGCGTTGCTGTCGGCCTCCTTATCTCCTGTGTCATGGTTTCTGCACGCGCAAGTATCTCTTCACTGCTCCCGCGCTCGTAGTCCCTCAGCAGCTGCTCGCGCTCTTCAAGGAGACCGCGCATCTCGGCCTCGTTTCCGGTCGCGGGAATATAAGGCACAGGTGAACTTGGCTCCGGACCACCCTCTTCACCCACTTCGAAACGCGCCTCCCTCACAGGTCCGATGTACTTGCCAAACTCTATCTCGCCTGCTTCGATAATCGCAGAGGTCCCCTGCGCAGCGTCCATCAGTATCTCCTCAATTGTCCTTGGCTTCTCCTCTGATTTCTTCTTCTGGGAGAGCTGCTTTATGATGGATTCGAGAAATATCCTAATTTTCTTGTCCTTGACGTCATTCAGCAGCTCCTTGAGGAACTTGACCCTCTCTTCATCTGTCTTGAACCCGCTTAACTTCTTCAGAATCTCTTCTGGTCTCATGGCTTGTTCAGCATCCTGTGCGCCTTCTTGTAGATGTTGTAAACCAGGAACGCCCTGCTCTCATCAACGTTGTCAGGGTTGTGCATGAACAGTTTGGCGAGCTCCTTGGCTTGGTTGGAGCTGAACTTCCCCCATAGTGAGAAGGTCCTACCTCCACCACCCTCACCTTTCCCACCGTAGTTCTCCCTGAACGACTGGATTATCTCGCCGACAAAGGTCCTCGGTTCCTTACTTTTCTCCTCCTTGACCTTGCCACTCTCAAGTTCTCCCAGATACTTATCCAAGTCCTCCTTGATTGCGAGGATGCTCTCGTTGGTGAGCGCGTCAATCAGTTCAAGGTCTTCCTCTATCTCCTTCTCCTTGAGTTTTTCCCATTCGTCTTCGCTGAAGGCGTAGGACCTGAACGTCATGTCAACGTTCCCTGTCTGGCCATATCCCGACCTGCCACCGCCACTTTCAACCACTATGGGCGCTGTCCTGTACTTGAACTCAATCTCAAGAACAGCGTATGCCTTTGGCCCCTTTGGCTTCTTTGGCTTGAACCTTATTGGGAGGTCCTTTTCAAAATAAATCTCCTTGTAACCTCTGAGCGTTATCTCTATCCATGTCTGGTTGAAGGCCATCACAAGCTGCGGCATGTTGCTCTCCAGGTCCTTGAACCCGAGCCTCTTTATCGCTTTCAGATACGGCTTTGCCCACTCTGTGTACATCTTCAGCGAACTGACCTGGGACTTGAGGTAGGTAAGTTCTATATTCCTTCTCTGCCTGAGCTCGCGCTCACCCTCCTTCAACCACTTCTCGTACTCCTTCAATCTCGAGCGGAGGATGTTCTTCACCCTTGTGTTGAGGTCTATCTTGTCTATCTCCTCCTGGGTGTCGACTGCGAAGAATGCGTCGCGCAGGGTTATGAAACCGTACTTCTCGCTTGTTGTGAGGTTATGTATGGAGCCTGTACCCTTCTTTATGTCCACCTCATCCAGCCAGATGCGCTTCAACTCCTCCTTTGCCCCTTTTTTCTCGTCCTTGAAGTCGTCGTAGATTGCCAGCCTCTCGTCGAACTGCTTCAGGTCGTACAACAGGTTGACTATGGACTTGACAACTGTATTGACAGTGGCCATTATCTCGCTCACCCGCTTCTCTATCTGAGTTCTCCGCGCACCCATGTCGCCGAAGAAGTAGGAGGTTACAGAGGGTGACATCGACTCGCTGACTTTCTCTGTCTCAAACCCGACCTTTTCCAGGAAGTCCAGCAGCCAGAAGTAAACTGGCTCAAGCGTTTTTCCAAACGCGTCGTAGATTATCCTGTACTTGGGTCCTACAAGGTTTTTTTCCTTTATCCTCTTAATCTCTTCGCTTGGTGAGCTCATCACTTAAAGAAAGATTCCGCAGATATAAAATCTTTTCCAAAAGAAAACTATAAAATCATGGTTTGCATTGTATTCTGTCATGGGTATACTAGACTTTCTGAAAAGGAATAAGGAAGATGACCTGCCTGATTTTGATGAGCCGATGCCTGGATTTGACGAGCCCGGGGACCCAACATCACCAACCTTTCCCACACCGCAGCCAACACAGCCAGCACCACCCCCACCTCCTGCGTCAACTGCAGGTTTCCATGACAAGAACCTTGAGGTGATTATCAGCAAGCTCGACGTGATAAAGGAGAAGCTTGAGAAGATAGAGCACCGCGTTGAACTCATCGAAAGGTATATGTATGGCAGCAGATGATTTTTTCCAGCAGTTCTTCATCCGGCCGATATTTGAATCTACTGGTTACAATATTTTCAACACGCTGGCGTACGGTGGCCTTCTGATAGTCGTCTCCTACTTCATATACAGGGCAATTGAGAACTACAAGGTCAAGATTGATTTGGAGTTCATGGCAGCACTCACACCCTTCATAATCTTCTCAGCATTTGTGCGGGTTCTGACCGACTCGGGCTTCCATCCAAAATCATTCTTCACAGTCTCGCCTGGCATTGAGATAGTCATTGGACTTCCTGCGCTGGTCGCGCTCTTGGCGATTAGGACGCGCTTCAGGGAACACACAAGAAAGTTTGTTCTTTTTGGAGTCTTTCTATGCATCACCCAACTTCCTTTCTACAGGGTTGTTTCCTGGACTGCCCTGTTCCAGATTGTGTTTGTATTCGCCGCATGGTTTGCTCTTTTCCACGTCCTTCGCAGCAAAGCTGATTTCCTGAAAAGCCCCCTGCTTTTCTGGGCCCTGATGGCGAATATGCTCGACGGAACAGCCACATTTGTGACGATGCAGTTCTACTCCCACTTCTACTTTGAGCAGCATATCGTTGCCAACATCTTCATGGACCTTTTCGGCGCAGCCGGCATGTTCGTCATGAAACTGGTAGTGATTCTGCCGCTGTTTTACTTCATGCACAAACATGAGGAGGACAGGAACCTCAACAATTTCATCTTTCTGATTATCTTCTCCCTTGGACTTGCAGCTGGGTTGCGGGACGCGATGCGCTTGGTTATGATGGTCTAACCATAGTAGTTGCCGCTCGACTTCTGCTCCCTATCCTTCACAGAATCCTTTTTGTTGACCCTTGGCCTGTTGGTTTCCTCGTCCCGCCGGAAGGTTATATCCAGTTCCCTGAGAAGCATGTTCATCCCGTCCTTGACGCTGAATGGGTCGCTGCCCAGACCGGATTTCGCTGCTTCACCTCTGAAGACCAGCAAACGCTCCGCAAGGTAGTCAACAAGCATGAGGTCGTGGTCTATCACAACCGCGGACGCCTCCTTTAACTTCACATGGTCTTTTATCACCTTGGCCACTATCACGCGCTGCTCAACGTCCAGATGTGCTGAAGGCTCGTCCAGGAGATAGACGTCTGCGTCCTTGGCAAGGCACTCAGCGATGGCGACCCGCTGCAGTTCGCCGCCGGAAAGTTCCTCCACCTTCCTTTCCATCAGTCGGTCAATACCAAGTGAAGCGAGTATGTTTTTGCCAGCACCTTTGACCAGCACCTGAACTTCTGTTTTCCCTGGTATTGTTATGTACTGTGGCTTGTACGAGACGGTTACAGGGTTGCTGACCCCTCCCTTGTCAGGTTTTATCACACCAGCCAGCATCTGGGCAAAGGTGGTCTTTCCTGTGGCGTTGGCTCCAATAACCCCTACTATCTCGTTTGTCTTCAGTTCCCCTGCATCGACTTCCAGCACGAACTCTCCCAACTCCTTCTTCAATTTGCTCCAGGTTGTCAGCGTCCCCCTCTCCATTTCCTCGCGGGATACCTGGCTGAACTTGAGTGGATAGTCCCTGAACCGTATGTTCTCGTCGCGAAGATATCCAGATATGTAAGTGTTTATGGCCTTTGGACTCGCCATTGGCTGGGAAACTACACCGTAGACACCTGGTCTCCCATAGTTTATGTAAATCAGGTCTGTCAGGTAGTCGAGTATTATCAGGTCGTGCTCAACCACAAAGATGAGCTTTCCCTCCTTGAGGAGGTCGCGTATGAACCTTGCAACGTTCAGCCTCTGCCAGATGTCGAGGTAGGAGCTCACCTCGTCGAAGAAGTAGACGTCCGCGTCCTTCAGCACAGTGGCTGCGATTGCCACCCGCTGCAACTCACCGCCTGAAAGGTTGTTGAGCTCACGGTCGAGCACCTCCACAATATCCAGATCCTTTGCGATGGTTTCGACGTCACCTCCGCTTTTGCTGAGAAGTTCCTTCACCGTGCCTTTGTAAAGTGTGGGTAGTTTGTCTACATACTGTGGCTTTACAGCCACCTTTATACCTCCTCCATAGAGCCTCTCAAAGTACGCTTGGGCCTCACTCCCCTTGAAGAATTCGATTATTTCCCTCTCATCTGCTTCATCCTTTCCAAGATTCGGTTTGATGCTGCCCGAGAGTATGTTTACAGAGGTTGTCTTACCTATGCCGTTCTGCCCGATTATGCCAACTACCTTGTTGAACTTCGGAATCGGAAAGCGGAACAGCCTGAACGCGTTTTTCCCATAGGAGTGGGTGCAACTCCCCTCCAGCTTCTCTGGCAGATTCACAACGCTTATCGCGCCATAAGGGCACTTCTTCACGCAAATTCCACACCCTATGCAGGTACTTTCATCTATCTCTGCAATCTTTCTCACAACAACCGTGTCGTCACCTGCCCTGACCCTGGGGCAAAAGTTCCTGCACCCGTGGTTGCACCTCTTGGGGTTGCATCTCTTCCTGTCAACAACTGCTACTCTCATCATTTCCTGTTTTGGAACACCGGTTTATAAAACATTCTTAGATAACCTTTTATTTCGATTTGTACCACTTCTAATCATGTTGATTGGTATAGTGGGCAAACCATCTTCCGGCAAATCCACTTTTTTTAGGGCAGCCAGCCTCGCAGAGGCTGAGATTGCTGAGAGGCCGTTCACAACAATCAAACCCAATCGCGGCGTTGGCTACATCAAGACTAGGTGCCCCTGCAGGGAGTTCAACCTGGAGTGCAACCCTCAAAATTCGTTCTGCGTCGGCGGCTGGCGCTTCGCACCCATTGAAATAATGGATGTGGCGGGTCTCGTGCCAGAGGCCCACCGCGGCCGGGGTCTTGGGAACAGGTTCCTCGACGACCTGAGACAGGCCCACGTCTTCATCCACGTTGTTGATGCCTCAGGGAGGACAGATGCAGAGGGAAATCCAACAAAAGGCCATGACCCTCTTGGAGACGTTGAATTCCTGAAGATAGAGATGGATATGTGGCTTATGTCACTGATAAAAAAGCACTGGCAGGAGATTGCAAAGCGCGCGGAGCATGGCAGAGGCGACTTTGTGGACGCCCTCTCAAAGCAGCTCAGTGGCCTTGGTATAAGGACCGAGCATGTGAAGGATGCTATGCTGGCGAAGAAACCCAGAGATTACAATGACATCGATCTCAGGGAGTTCACAAGGAGGTTGCGTGAGACTGCCAAGCCAATGCTGATTGCGGCCAACAAGATGGACCTGTCTGAGGCTGAGGACAACATCAAGCTGATAAACGGCATTCCGTGTTGCGCAGAAGCCGAACTTGCCCTGCGAGAGGCAGCTGAGAAAGGCCTGATATCATATGTGCCGGGTGAGTCGCGTTTTGATGTTCTGAAGAAGGAGGAGCTCAACGAGAGGCAGAAGGCAGCCCTCCACTTCATAGAAAAACTCCTTGACAAGTGGGGAAACACTGGAGTCCAGCATTGCCTGAACAGGGCCTGCGAACTACTCGACTGTGTCATTGTATTCCCTGTCGAGGATGAGAACAAGCTTACTGACAAGGATGGAAACGTGCTCCCGGACGCGATAATAATGCCTGCCGGCTCAACCGCGCTTGACCTGGCCTATAAAGTTCACGAGGAGATAGGTGCCAGGTTCATCCGGGCAATCGACTGCCGCACCAAAAAGGTGATAGGTAAGGACCAGGTCCTCCGGGACAGGGACATCATAAAGGTTGTTAGCAAATGACAGATTACTGGTGCAATGAACTCAGGTGGAACTGGGTTGGTGGAAAACTTGAACTATACTGCAGGAAGCAGTATGTTATAGATGAAATAACGGACCCACGTTGTCGGCTGGAAATCAAAGGAACCCGCGCCTACTGTTCTAATGAGAAATTCGTCGGGTTGGTGGAGGATATGGTCACCATTGACGAGAAGATAGAAGAACTCTTGGAAGAGAAAAAATCACTGAAATGAAACTGGACAACTATTTTGCAATCCTTTCAGGCAAAAGAAAGCCGAAATATCTCTCAGCTGATATTGATTCCTTGATTGAGCAATGCAAAAAGATAGTGAAGTCTTGCACATTGTGCGAACGTCATTGCGGCGTTGATCGTTTGAAAGGAGAGTTGGGAGTCTGTGGTGTTGGAGAAGCAAAGATATCAAGCGAGTTCCTCCACCACGGCGAGGAACGCGAGCTCGTGCCGAGCCACACTGTCTTCTTCTCCGGCTGCAACTTCAAATGTATCTACTGCCAGAACTGGGACATATCCCAGAACCCGGAAGCAGGTGTAAAAGTCCCACCAGAGGCGCTCGCAGACGCTGTGAAAGGGCGCTTTAGCCAGGGCTCGAAGAACCTGAACCTTGTTGGAGGCGAGCCCACACCAAACCTACTCTACATACTTCAGGTCCTCAAGCATCTCAACATTTCCATTCCTATCGTCTGGAACTCGAACATGTATATGACAAAAAGTACTATATCAATGCTCAACAGATTTGTTGACCTTTACCTCACTGATTTCAAGTATGGGAACAACGCATGTGGTCTGCGCCTGAGCAAAGTGGAGAACTACTTCGACGTTGTCTCCCGCAACCACAGGCTTATAGACGGCGACATCATAGTCCGTCACCTTGTTCTTCCGAACCACGTCGAGTGCTGCTCAAAACCGATTCTAAAATGGATTGCAAAAAACCTCGGAACAGACACGCATGTAAACGTCATGGCCCAGTACAGACCCTGCTACCATGCTGACGAATATGATGAGATATCAGCCCCTCTCAATAGAGATGAGTATGTCCAGGCCTTGGAATACGCCAGAAATCTCGGTTTCACCTGTTAATGGTAGGGAAGAACGGTAGCGCCCCATCTGAATTTGCCGTGAAGATTTTATCAAATTTGTCTATACAGTACACTGGAACAGACGACCACCTTTTCCTTATCATATGACGGGTATCTCCGTTGACGTCTGTTTCCTTCACCTTTCCGTCCCTGAACTCTTCGTACGAGTTCCTTGACGCGACTGCGACTATTCGCGGTGGGTTTTTTCCTAACATGTCAATCAGGTTCGCGAGTGCTGACGGCCGGAGACTCTGGTACTCTCTGTATGGACTTTTTTCAGTTTCTATGATCTCATCCCTGTCTTTCAGCAGTATCGCAGCCAGAGAGCCCTCCGTCACAGCGTCGACAACTTTCCTGTGTTCCTTTGGTATCTCCCCATATTTTATCTCTTTGTCTATCCTCGGAAGCAGGGTTGATATCTCTGACCTGTACACTTTGACAAGGTTTTCCATAAGCATATCCTCTGCAACCGACATGTAAATTGTCCTCGTTCCGGTTCCACCCAAACTCTTTATTCTTTTGTTTATACGGCTTGTATCAACCATCAACACATCAGCAAGCCCGTCACTGTTGTCCCATATCAACTGGCTGCAATTTCCACATGGTGATGGAACCTTTGCGTCAAGGGCCACTGCAATAACGTTGATTTTCTTATAGTCGGCTTCCTCTATATCCCTCATTCTCGTGATTGCAGTGCATTCAGCATGCCTGCTGTTTTCCCCGCTCAGCTCCTCCTGGTTGAACCCGGCAGGAAGTTCACCACCGGAATAACCGACAGGGAGTATTGCGGCTCCAACTGCGAAATGGGATCTTGGGAGATTGTAATCCTTGCGGAGTTTGACAACTCTGTGTTTTTTTATTGCTACTCTTACTAATTCCTTGTGTGAGTCCTCGAGTTCTCTGTAAAGCACGGGTTCTACTCCACGAGGAAGTCCGATTCCATCAGTCATTGCCCAGAAACAGACCATTCTCATTTTTAAGACTTACCTTTGATACGACTTCAAAATGATGAAATAAAAACATTTAAAAATATTGAATTTTGCCTTTTAGTTATGTCTGGTCAACAGATTGAAAAAACTCTTGAATTCGGATTTATTTCAAAAAAAGTAGTTCGCTGTACAGAGTGTGCAGAGAGAGATGAATTGCTCAAATATGAAACTTCGGTGGATGACCTTGTGAAAATGGTTGCTGTCAATGGCCATGAATACATTACAGTTTATATTGATGTAGATAAGCCTCAACAGCTGTTGGATTTTTGTTCCTCACTTTCTAAATCATTGAGTGAACTGAATCCTGAGCATAGACATGGTATAATCAATATAGGGTATCTTAAAGGTGGGAAAGATATTGGCCTAAGACACATCTATCACATCAAGCCGTAACTTAATTTTATTCATTTTCTTGAAATTCAATTTAGATTTTACATATTTGGAATAAATCAAATAAAAAGAAAAGAGGTAGGGTGTAATACAAAGTATTACTTTATCTTATTTAAAGGTTTCGGTCTTCCGATTTAGAAATTTATATAAATTAGTAATACAAAATATTACACGGACGATATGGGTGCTATTCACGGAAGTCAATAGCTACAAAGGAGATTATCTTACGGTGATTTTCTGCCCACGTCAAACTTTTAATTTCGCCAACGTCCGACTTTTGGGGGAATGAAGTTCCCCTTACTTTTTTATTTTCACCACGCTGAGCGTTTCCCACGGAACCTTCTTCTGAGCCAGAACTTCACCATAGACTTGAGTTGGCGTGAGTGAGGAGACAACTATCAAAATGCTGCCGTCTGGTTTGAGATAATCTTTGGATTCTTCCAGAAAACGTGAAATAACCCCATTATCTGTTGTATTGATTCCGCTCTCCTTGTCTTCTCGTTCATCCTTTGGTAAGTAGGGTGGGTTAAATATTATCATATCAAACTTGCCGTCCACTCTGTTGAACAGGTCGGATACTAGAAAAGTAATTTCAACTTCAGCTTTTTTCGCATTTGTTTTAGCAACCTCTATTGCTTCTGGATTGATGTCACACGCAACGACTTCTGCTCCAGCTTCAGCAACTAATATAGCGACTATACCCATGCCTGTATCCATGTCAAGCACACGCATACCGGGTTTCACAACCTTTCTCACAACTGAAAGAAGGAGTTTGCTGTCCTCTCTTGGCTCATATATCACTGCAACCACTTGATACACTGAGCAGTTGTCAGCACAATGAGACTATCCATTTAGCCTCTTTATTGCCTTGAACAGCTCCTCTGGAGTCTCGACAACGATGTCAGGCCCAGCATCTTCCAGCTGCTTCTTTGTGTTGAATCCCCATACAACCGCTATGCATCTGATGCCGGCTTCCTTTGCAGCCAGAACGTCCTCGACCATGTCTCCTATGTATATAGTGCTGCTTGGATCCGCTCCGGTCTTTTCAAGTGCGTATTTCACAAGGTCCTTCTTGAATGGGGTGCCAGCCACATCAGCGGTTATGATGTCCTTGAAATGTTCGACCATTTCATTTTCTATGAGCTTCTCCAGTATGATTGGCCTGAGGGAGGAAGACACTATATAATTTGAACCCGAATCCTTTACGATTTCAGGAATACCTTTGAAAAGCCGTGTGTCCTTCATCATGACCTTCAGGGTTTCAACCAATATGTTGGAGAAGGCTTTTTTCTTCTCCAGCTCCTGCATTACATCGTCCATCCAGCCATCGTTGAGCTTTTCCCTGAACTGCTCTGGCGAGAGGTCCTTGTAGGTGAAGCTGTTGTATATGCGCAGGAAGACACCGAGCGAATCGAACAGCGTGCCGTCCCAGTCCCAGAATATAGTTGCCTCGCTCATAGTTTTACCTTCTTCTCCTTGCCTGTTTTCATGTCCCTGATAGTCACAATTCCGGATTCCTTTTTACCGACTATGTAGACTTTGGGAACACCGATGCGGTTTGCGTAGTTCAGTTGTTTCTTCAGGCTGCGGCCCATGAGTCCGATTTGAACCACCTTCTTCTGTTCTCTTAGCATTTTGGCTATTTTTATAACCTTTTTATCAGCTCCAACATTCGCCACAAATATGTCGGGAGTCGTTACTACCTTGCCTTTCATGAGTTCAAACATTGGTTCAATTCCAAGCGAAAACCCTGTTGCTGCGATGTCCCTCCCGCTCAATAGACCTATCAGTTTGTCGTATCTTCCGCCTCCCCCAACACTCACATTTATACCGTCGCAGGACGCCTCAAAAACAGGTCCTGTATAGTAGTCCATACCACGGGCCAGGGAAAGGTCGAGCACGAAGTTCCTTACACCCATTGATGTGAGATAGTTGGCAAGCTCTTCCAACTCAGCAAATCCCTCCTTGCCACCCTCATCAACGAGCTCCTCCGCTTTTTTGAGGTCGTCCGTCTTCATGAAATCAATTACCTTTCTGATTTCCTTTATACCCCTGTCTCCCAACTCTTTTTCAACGCCCTTGAATCCTATCTTGTCCAACTTATCGATTGCCCGGAATAGTTCATCCTCGTCTTTCACATCTGCGTACCGTGCGAGTGCGGAAAGTATTTTGCGGTTGTTTATGCGCATTGTGACCTTAATTCCGAGCTCTTTGTAAACCCGGAGCGACGCTGCTATGATTTCTGCGTCTGCCAGCATACTTTTTGCGCCAAAGATGTCGGCATCGAACTGATAGAACTCGCGGTAGCGACCCTTCTTTATCTCTCCGTACCTCCAGCACCTGCCAGACTGATAGCGCTTGACTGGCAAGGGAAGATTCGGATTCATAGCTAGGAAACGCGCAGTTGGAACCGTAAGGTCATACCGCAGACCAATCTCACGTCCGGATTTGTCCTTGAAGTTGTAGGTTTCATTCTGCACGTCCTCCCCACCACCACCCTTTGCATTCAGCACTTCCATGTATTCGAGAGCAGGTGTGTCCAGAGGTAGGAAACCATACCTTCTGAAAACCTCCTTAGCCGTGTCGATTATCTTTTCCCTTACCACCATATCCTTTGGTGAGAAGTCACGGGTCCCCTTAACGTTCGAGAGCTTCATCACATTAACCATAACAACCACTTGTTTTATCTTTTGTCATAGAAGCAAAGCTAGAAATATCTTTTTCATAGATGAATAAAATCACTTTTCATTGTGCTTCAGAAATCATGTTTTTACATCTCTTTAAAAATCTTTCTCACTCCGTGTCTCATATCTTTGACCATTGTTCTTCAAAGGCCGAGCTCCCGGCGCTCCTTGAAGGTGTCTCTGAAAACCTTGAGGAACTCCTTGTTCATCTCGTGCGTCCCAACACCAATGCGTATCCATTCAGGGAGCTCGTAAGCGACCTTCACGAACACCCCATTCTCTTCGAGTTTTTTCCGTGTACCCTCGCCGTCACCTACCTTTGCGCAGACGAAATTGGCGTAGGTTGGCAGAACTTTGCATCCCATTGACAACATCCTGGCCCTCAGGAACTCGCGCTCAAAAGAGACTTTTTTCCATATCTTTCTATAGTAGTCCTCATCGTTGATTGCAGCAATCGCAGCCGCTACTGCAATGCTGTTCACCTCATATCTGAAGTAGCTTTTGGTCCTTTTCAGGAGTTTTGGATCCCCCACAGCAAAGCCGAAACGCAGACCAGCGAGCCCATACGTCTTGGACAGGCTGCGCAGGACTATCAAATTTTCATGTTCTGCGACAAGTGGCAAGACAGTTTTCCCATAGTAGCTGTAGTAGCATTCGTCAACACAGACCGTGCACCTGACCCCGTTTATTATCTTGTTCAGCGCCTCCTCGGGGACAACACCGCCTGTTGGGTTGTTCGGGTTCGAAAGCCAGAGAAAATTTGCATCCTGGCAAAGATCTATCATCTCATCTGCATCCACCTTGAATCCGCTGTCAAAGCAGTTGACCCTTTCAACCCGGCATCTGTTCCGTCTTGCCTGCACGTCATACATTGGAAAGTCTGGACTCACTATGACGACCTTGTCCAGATTGTGGAGCAGGTCCTGTGAAAGCCAGCTTATTATCTCATTCGAGCCGTTTCCAATCAGGATATGGTCGCGTGAGTAGCTTGTATACTCCTCTAGCACCTTGTACAGTTCCTTGTACCTTGGATATAGGTTCACAGAGGTGTTAGCATCCCCAACTGCAGCGACAACATTTGGGGACACTGGAAACCTGTATTCGCACAGACTTAAATCCAACATAGAATCACCTGAGTTCAGAGAGTTTAACTTGCCTGTAAGGCGAAGGCAGGATAATCAGGCGTCTGTTTTTCTCGTCAAAGATGAGCCTTATTTTACCCTTTATCTTAAGCTCATCCCTCAACTTTTTGGGTATCACCACCCTGCCCCTAGTCCCGACCTTCAGAACAGTTGCCTTCACTTTGGAAACAAACAAGAACACAGTAATAAACCTTTTCTTAGAACATAAGATAATATTACTTTAAGTAATATATTAATTCTTGATCGTTTTCGTTTCCTTTAGATTGTAAAATCCTTTTCATCACTGAAATAAGCATGTAGGCCTCTTGGGGCAGTTCACATAGTTGCATGTCGTTCAGAATGTCTTTAACAATATATTGGATGTCCCACACATACCATCTACTCATATAATCATGAACTGACTGTTCCTGGTCGAGAAGCTCTTGGCAGGGGTTTTCCACCACATCATCAAAAGAGAACGAGACCTGCATCAATCTTTTGGGATTCAATCTGGAGGTAATATCATCTATCTGTTCTTTGTATGCATTACATGTGCTCTGTTCTTCCCGTGAATCCAACTGGAGGAGCTGGGCCCAGAAACCAACTTCCTTTTTACTGCTGTAACGCGTTCGGGTGTCCACATGTTTTCCCATAGTAAACTATTAGTTACTTTATAGTTATAAATATTTCCGTTTTACTGTTCACATCTTAGTCCATTACATTTAAATCCCGCAAGGTTTTATACCCGGCTATGGAGCCTCCGGAAGACAAGAAGTTCGCCACAGTCGGAGCGATAATCGAGCGGGATGAGTCGCCGGAGCCTGATATAGTTCTTCAGACCAGATGGACAAAGGGCGCGCACTTCAACGGCACCCTTGAAATCCCGGCTGGGCACATTGAGCGTGGCGAGCAAGTGTATGACGCGCTCAGACGCGAGGTCAAAGAGGAGTGCGGACTCGAGGTGACTGAAATACGCAACAGGATTGACACCCTGGCCAAAGGAACTGACATGAGCGTTGCGTTCGTACCTTTCTGTGGTTGCACCTTTATTGGCTCATCGCGCATAGGCTTTGTCTTCGTGTGCAGAGCTCGCGGGAGGTTGGTGGATAAGGGGTCTGATGACGGCAAGGACGCGAGATGGGTTCGGTTTGGAGAGTTGAAGCGCCTTGTCCAAGACGAACCTGAAAGGTTCTTCCCGTACAACCTGGCTGCTCTCAAGTTCTACATCGAGCAGAAGGAAGCTAAGAAACTGTGACGGTGACAACAACACCAGGCTAACCAAAATAGTATCATAAATAATATTTTATTATTTTATCCCAAGCTACTGCTATGATAAGTAATGCTACAAACATGACACCAAAAGCTACTCCAATGTTGTTGTAAGTGCCATCTACTATGAGTAGCAGGTTTCCATATGTGGGCAAATAACTAAGAAATACAAACATACCAACAAGACTCACAATAATAAGTAAGAGCCATACACGTTCAAAGGTGATTTTTGGAAATCTACCGCTTGAGTCGTAATCATGTTCCTTAACACCTTCTCTCAGATAACCTTTACCATCAATGTAAACATCGTCAGGTTCATCGTATGTATATCTATGAAGTCTATTGTGCTCCTCTTCGGTCATAATCTCAAGATTTGAAACATCATTGTTCAACTTGTCGCCATCTATATGATGAACTACATATTTCTTAAATGGTAGAGGGTATTTGTCCCTGTTCTTGCGATATATCTTATGGTAGGCAATCTGCCTGTGAATCAGTGTTGAATGTTTCTTTTCTTCTGTTGTCATTCAATAGAATCAACTGAGAATGAGTATATATGGGTTTTGAAGGGAGGGTTGATACCCTCACTTTTTGATTTGATTACATCCCTGATGGGAGACAAACTTGGAATACTAGGCCGCAGCTGGGAATTGAACCCAGTCCTGGAGGGCCACAACCTCCTGCGCTACCATTACGCTACAGCGGCCACAGAAACAACCCAAACCTTTTAACTTTAAAAGATTTGCCTGGGCTTCCATGGAGTGGTGGGAGGCGCTTCTGGTCGGCATGAACCTGGCTTTTGCAACAGTCGGCTTTTTCACATACATCCCCCAGCTCTCCGCAACTCCGGTCTGGCTCTGGGTCTTCACACCCGACTGCCCCACTGGCTGGCTGCTCTTCGCGCTGGCCTACCTTTACAAGAACAATACCTTCCGGTTCTTCGCCTTCGTCACAGGACTGAAGTATGCGATTTGGACTTTGTCAACCCAAGTGCTCTACTGGGATTATTTCGTCCAGATTCCGCTTTGGATGGCTGCCATAGTCGCAACACACATACTTCTCTTGGTTGAAGTCTTCCTTCTCAGACCAAGATTTTCATGGAGAGCAGTAGCGCTCACACTCGCGTTTTTCACGCTTGCTGACGTGTCAGACTACCTACTTGGTACTTGGCCTTGGCTGCCGTCAACACAGTACATCACACCGCTTGCCTGGACAGCTGTTGTTTTGACACTGGTCGCGCCACTCATACCGCTGGCGTGGCAAACGATAAATAGGCGCAAAAACATGGATGGGACATGATACTCAACTGGCTGCTCACCTACATGGTTGCATCGTTCTCAGTTCCCCTTGGCTTTCTCATAGCGAGTAAGACCAGATCTGAGTGGAAAGGAAGTATTTTGCCTGAATTGGTCTCTGACACAATTATACTGGTTGCAGTTGGCGTTGCTTTGTACGTTGCTCTGGGAGCAGAGTCGCTCTCGCTCTACACAGTACTCTTTGGTATTCTTGCTGGCTACTTCGCAAGGGTGGGTTTTGAGTTCCTACCCTCAGCGTCACTCATCTATTACCTAGATGCAGTGTCTGGGAGCTACCTCCCGGTTGTCCTATCCGCGCTCTGGCTCGTAAAAGGGTCAGGGTTGAAGTTGCGAGATATGCTCTTCCAGTGGGGCCTCTTCGTCTTGGTTTCTGTTGTCTTTGTCACCTCAGGCCTTTTCATATTTGCATCCATGTTACCTTTCATAATCTCCTTCTTTTCAGGACTCTCAATCGGACAGCTGGTGAGGTCAGTTGATATATGAGGTAGTTGTCAAGACCAATGCCAAGGAGAGCAAGGTGGTCGACGGCGAACCATTGCGGGTGTGGCTGCGTTCCAAGCCTGTGAAAGGCAAGGCCAATGCGGAATTGATTGAAGTTCTTGCAAAGCACTTCGGCGTATCGAAGAACAGAGTTACAATAATCTCTGGCTTGACATCAAGAAGGAAGCGGGTTGAGGTCCTGAACTGACCAGAAAGGTTTAAAGATACCGCCTCCCGGCAAAACCATATGTCTGGAGGCCGTGCGACCTTTGTTTCTCTTGATGATGTGATTGAGTCAACAGAGGATACGTGCTTGGTGGTGCATCCATTCTACACACAGGAGGTTCTTCAGGACAGGCGGTATGTGGAGGACATTAGGGCCCTGTTCTTCGGTTTTCCTGGCCAGCTCTTTGTCCTGAGTCCAAGTGACGGACATAAGACAACGCTGGACGTACTTTTCAGTGATGGATTCCGGGAACCTTCGGCATATGAAGGCAGGTTTATCATGACCAAGAACCGGTCTTCTGAGATAAGTGAGGAGTACGCCGGTGTTCTTGAGTCACACATAGAAGACAACAAACCCGGAACAGTGTATTATGCCGGCGGATACGTCGGCACCCACATCTTTACAAGGGGCTGCCTGACCCAGGTTATGGACGAGATAAGGAGTTTATATCCGCGATGCGATAGCATACTCATCGATGGCTGCGTCTTTGACTGGAACGGCCAAGTAATCAGGAGGCTGTGAAGTTCAGTATTCCCTATAACCTTCTGCAAGCGGATGTCCTTTGCACGATAAGTTGAACTTCTTGTACCAGCCGAACGGCGAACGCGCCACGATTATTCCCTCATTTTTGAGTGCTTCCTCCATCTCTTGCAGCACCTGCTTCGCAAGTTTTGCAGAGCCAAGGCTCTTGCTCAGGTGCGCGTATGGGTAGATGAGAACTATTTCCGGCTTGATGCGGCCCACATCAATCTTGGTGTTTTCAACGAACGCCTTGAGAATCTCGTCATGCCTGTTCTCGTCCCGTTTCTCATAGCAGGTGAAGCAGACCAATACATTGTCATAACCGGCTTTCATGGTTCCGTCATGCTCGGCAACAGGTGTCTCCTTTATCGCCTCGTAGTCGAACTCTGTGCAGTGAAGGTTGAGAATCTTCATGGTAATGGCTTTACCGTCAACCTATTTAAAGGATTTTTGGATAATTTCACTTATGTTTAGGGATGATGATATATCTGAACTGTTTAGGAAGCGAATTACTGATCTCTTGAGAAAGTTTGCCGATGAACATGCAGATTACGGAGACATTAGGAAGAAAGTGGATGAAATGGCTTCAATCTTTCCCGGACACATCAGCTTTGGAGGGGTCAAAATAGAGGGTGATAACATCACATTTTTTGGAGATGGTCCTCCAGAAGAGATCATGAAGCGTTTATCCAAAGTTTTTGGAGATAGAATATTTAGTCAACTTCCAATCATTTATGAGCAAGAAAAGAAATCCCTTATCATCAGAAGTACCATTGATGTAATAAAAGAGAATGACCAATATAGGGTCGTCGCAGAGTTGGGGTCCCTGTACTCTCCAAAATGCAAACACAGGGTTAAGTCTTACCCTGGCGGTCTCACACTGGAACTGGAATGTAAAAAGGAACGCGAGGAGATGGAGCTATCCGGAAACATTGATCTCAGAGAGAGATTAGAAGATGGTTACTATGATGGCAGGTTCAATGTACTCAAAAATCACATTACAAATAGTATCCTAGAAGTTCTAGTAAAAAAGGCTTAAAGCTCTTCTTGGCTCCAGGCCACGAATATCGGCCGCTTGCTCATCCTTGTTGGGATGTACATTGGCCGATATGGTTTGTCGCCAATCTGTTCCTTGAGCTCTTTCACAAACTCCTCAAGTGTCCACTTATTCATGTGGTCCTTCTTCAAGGTGGACTTCCTGCGCACCACAACCGGCAATTTTTCACCTTTCGTCTCCTTGTCACCTATAACAATAATGTATGGCACCCACTTTGCCTTGGCATCAAAGACCTTTCTGCCCAAACGTTCGTTCCTGTCGTCGATTCCGACTCGTATACCCTCGTAGCACAGTGCTTCTGAAAGTTCAACCGCCTTCTCGTCATGCCTGTCTGCGACTGTCAGAACCCTCACCTGCTCTGGCTCGAGCCATAACGGGAGATGAGGTAATCTCATCCTTGAAGCCCGCTCCAGCAATGCATACATGACCCTCTCGATTGCGCCGCTTGGCGAGCAGTGGAGTATTATCGGCTCCTTCTGCGTGTTGTCCTTGTCAGTGAACCTTATCTTGTAGTTGTTCGCGTTCTCCACGTCTATCTGGTCAGTTGCCAGTGCAGCCGCCTTGTCGAGCGTGTCTATAAAGTTCAGCTCATACTTGAACACGAAATAGAAGTGCTGCTTGTTCCACATCTCGAGCAGCGCAGGCTTTCTGAACCTCTTCACCAGGTTTCTGACAACGTCCTTGTTTTTGTTGTAGAACGGACGCACGATTCTCACAGCAAGTTCAAAGTCCTTTGATACGCTGAAACCTATGTTACTGTTGACATTTAGGACCATACTGAACCTGTCCATCAGCTCCTCTTTTGCAGAGTCCATGTCTGCGCAGAACGCGTGGCAGTCTGGCATTGTAAACGTCCGAAGGCGATGCAAACCAACGAGCTCTCCCCGTTTTTCGAGCCGGAAGGAGTACTTTGTGAGCTCGTACATCTTCATCGGCATGTTCTTGTGGGATATCACCATGTCCTTTGCCATGAGAAACTGGCCAAAGCAGGCCGAGAACCTCAGGAAAAGGTCCTTTTTCACCGACTTCACTATGTACTGCCTTGCAGGAAACCTGTCCAGATAGGTTTTGAGCGTTGGATGTTTGAAGTCGTACATTATTGGAGTCTCGACCTTCATAGCCCCATAATGATTCACAACATGGGCGTTTACCATGTCGATGAGCAGGTCGCGGATGAGCTCGCCGTTTGGGTAGTATCTCATATTTCCCGGATCGCTTGCCGGCTCGTAATCAGCCAGTTCCAGTTTTCTCATGTACTTCACGTGTACCGGCTCTTCCTTGACCTCGCGCGACTTAGCCATCTCGTACATCGCGAGCTTCTTGAGATTAAATCGCTTTTTGAAGTTGTAGCCGACTACGTCGCCATCCTTTATTTTTAGGGGATTGAGCTTACCACTCGGCTCTACGATATACCATGAACTCTTGAGCGTCTCTTCAGCTATGAGAGCCCTTGAGACCTCCTTATCCTGTTCATTTACCATGGTATTAATTCATCCTCGCACATCTTTATAAATCTTATATCTGCCTCCAACTTTGAAAATATTTAAAAATCCGCTCATCAGAGGTTCATTTGATGGTTAAGATAGAGGGCAAGGAGGGGTTGTTTAATATCCCTCCATCATACTGTCCGCCATTTGGGGACCTAGGGATAGACTTCTCCAAAATCAATTCCAATCTGTACTCTCACAAACAAATTGAAGTAATAGATGGTTATGTCAACATCTTTCCTACTGGGAAGATAGAAGTCTACAAGATACTCACCGATTATAGCCCAAGTCCTGACCAACAATCTATATAAACCCAATCCATGTATTGTTCATCATGGTGGCTCCTGAAAACCCGTTTCTGTCGATTGTACCGAGGAGGAACGAGAAGATAATCGACATGGTCTCAATTGTCAAGGAGCTCAGGGAGCTCGTCACTGAGACCCTGAAAGGTGATGTTCTAATTGTTCTGAAAGGTGGCTATGGCTCTGGCAAGACCCTGATTTCAGAGCATCTGGCAAAGTTCTTGAAAAAGAAGAATGTTGAAGTCAGGCGCCTAACTTGCACCCAAGAGATTATTGATGACATCCGTGCAATCCCTGACGAGCGCAAGAAAGACATCTTTGTTGTTGTGGACGGCCTAGATGTCTGCATGGGCATGGACGAAGTGATGACAAACAAGCTTCTTGACCTGTTGATGGAGAGGAGCAGCAAAGGTCTCACATTTCTTCTTGAGTGCACTCCGGACGTCTTGGAGAGGTTCTATTCGCTCAACAGGAGATTTGAAAAGTTTTCCAGGGTTGTGAATATCATGCCCATAGGCTACGACGAGGCGAGGGAGCTGGTGGTTTCCAGACTGAACGAAATCCGGAAGCGAAAGTCAGAGTCGGTTGAGCCATTCACAGAGGATGAACTTAAAAAATACTGGAAGACTTCGCGTGGCAACCCACGCATGATACTGATGCTCTGCCAAAGTATGTACGACAGGAAGGTTCAATGAAATACTCTTTTGTCCTCCTCACCATAACAGTCAGCCTTTTCCTCCTTTGTGAGCTCTTTGGGCTCCACGTGAGCAATGTTTATTCAACAGCAGATCTTCCTTATGGCATTGAACCTCCTGAGATGGGAGGTATGGATGCAGTCTTCTATCTGCTCTTTGCCATAATCTTCATGACGGTATTCCTGCTTCTGCTGCAACGCCTGAGGTTGCAGAGATTCATCAAACTTTGGTTTGGCGTCGCATTCTTCCTATGTGTTTCAGTGTCACTCTCGGTCTTTGTATCTGAATGGATGGCGATGGTCGGTGCCTTCACACTTTTGATACTGAGGGTCAGGGAGAAGGATCTCTATGTGCACAACATAGGCGAGATATTCGTATATGGTGGTGTAGCTGCTATATTTGTGCCAATCTTAACTCCGCTATCAATCTTTTTTCTCATGGTAATAGTCTCCATATACGATTTCATATCTGTTTTCGTGACCAAGCACATGGTCGCCTTGGCAGAGGGGCAGAGGGAACTCGGAATCTTTTCAGGACTTCTGCTGAAGTACAAGGATGAAGTTGGTCTCCTGGGCGGCGGGGACATAGCCTTTCCGTTGCTTTTTGCCTCTGTTGCGATGCGGGAACTTGGCACGGTTTCAGCGCTCTTTTCGGTTTACGGCGCAACAGCAGGACTCATAGCCCTTATACTATTAGGAAGAAAGAACAAGTACTACCCAGCACTCCCATTTTTAACGCTTGGAACGCTTTTTGGCTTTGCGCTTTCCCTTATCTTCTAACTCCTCTTGGATATCTTCGAGAATATCCTCCTGCTTTGCTATCTCTTTGAGCTCCACAACTTCCATATTCTTTATCTTTTCAAGCATCGCTCTCATGTTCCTGTCTATTCTTATGAGGAACTTCAGCTCATAGACGACTGCTGCAGCAAAACCAAGAAGAATTCCCAAGACAAGTGCAAGTGTCTCTTCAACCATATTATATCAGAAAATTATAGAAGGGGCTTATTTAAAGAACTTTCGATTT
>DAOVEB010000007.1 GCA_030669205.1 Candidatus Parvarchaeota archaeon
AGGAATGTTTGGGTCTGGCACAGCACTACGAAACTCTACGCACCCTACGGGAACTATATTGTCTGGTTCGCCTTCCCATTCCTGATGAACCTAGCATTTCTGATTTTTATGTAGAATCGGAAAAAGGGAAAAGCTTAAAAATACTCACTTTTAAGTAGTTAATCATGAGAAGAATAGAATTCAAAAGACTTCTTGAAGAGGACCCTTTAGCTCTGTCTATGGGCTTGAAGGAAAGCTATGAAAAAAATCCTAGCTTATTTTACAGTCGTTTTGAAAGGACGAAGGAGAGTGCAAAAGAAGGTATAGAACACCTTCCATGGGTTCTCGGTGGAGGTGGAATAGGTGGACTACTTGGACTCCTTGTCGGGTTAGGAGCTGCTCAGAGATCGCCGATTGGAAAACATATATTTTACAATTCTCCCGATTTATGGCCTGAATATGCACTTCCAATAGTAATAGGTGTAACTACCTTATCCGCTATTTTGGGAGCCTACGCAGGTCATCTCTACCATGAAGATTAAAAGGGGAAAAAAGGTCTGTTAAGATATTTTTGTGCAAATGACATTAGTTTTTGTGCAAAAACGAATTATCGTGCAAAGCCAATTCACTTGGAACTGCTTCTGATTTTCTTTCTCACATAAGCAATTACCTTGTGCCCTTTCTTTGCTACATGGGTAGTTGCTTTTTGCCTCTTGCGTTTTTCCTTCTCCCAGATTTTGGCTGGAGGAAACACGCCATTAACCTCTCCACTTCGAGCACCAGGAATGCCTGTATAAAGGTCATCATCAAGAGCATCATACAAGCCCTTTATTCTCTTATCTCCTTTTTCATTGACATAATCATAATCAAAAGAACCCAGCACTATACTGTCTCCAAGTATCTTGTGAGATGGTGTCCATACCTCAAGTCTGACATAATAGTCACCGCGTGGACATCCTATCTCATCTGTTTCCCTAAGGTTAAGAAGCTCGACATAAACGTCTTTGTCTTTTGCAATGAATCCGTTTACAACCTCCACCTGCTCCTTATCCCCTATCAGTGAATCCCACTCAATCGACGTCTTATACCATCTATGTTGAGCATCTGCAAACTCAAGCGTATCCTCCAAAGTGAGTTGTGTTTCGTTTTCCATACCTTTCGTCACTCCAAAGTAAACTTATAAGCCTTTTGCCAAGTGGTTGAGGTCAATCGAGAAAGGTGAAATCCTCAGTCCTTAATACACTGAAAGGACTGCTTTGTCCAAATCCCCTATGCTCTTTCTAAACTTTTTTGACTTTTTGTGCAGAATCGATGACTTTTTGTGCAAGACAGGGTTTTTGTGCAAACCCCACCGAAACCAAACCTTTATAAAAGATGCCGTGGAGTTTAGTGAAAACAGATTCTTAAAGAAATTACTTAAAGAGTCCAAGATTAGTTAATAGAGGTGAAAAATAATGATAACTATTCATGCAATTGGCGGCTATAGCCAGATTGGAAAAAATATGACAGCTGTGCAGTGGAAGGATGAAATTGTCATCCTGGACTGCGGCTTCTGGATGGAGAAGGTGATAAGTTTCGAGAACGGAAGCGCCTCTGAACTCGAGCTGAGTGAGCTTTACAGGCTTGGCATAGTGGCCGATGACAAGGAGTTCAGGAGGAAATATGGGAATATGGTCAAGGCTATAATTCCATCACATGCGCACCTGGACCATGTGGGTGCGATACCCGCCATGGCATCCAACTATAGGGGAGCCCCTGTGATAGGAACACCCTTCACAATAGAGGTTCTCAACAGTCTAATGAAAGATAAAGGGAAGAAGATTAAAAACAAGCTGGTAAAGCTCAACGCAGGTTCGAGCTACCAGGTATCTAAAAATATCCTTGTGGAGTTCGTCTATGCGACCCATTCCACGCTCCAGACGGTCATGATTGCGCTGCATACCCCTGACGGCATTGTTCTTTACGCGAACGACTGGAAGTTCGACGAATACCCGTCGCTCGGGAGGAGAACGGACTACGACGCCCTCCGTAAACTCACGCCTGTCAAGGTCCTGATATCAGATACTACGAGAATCGGGCGCGAGTCCAAAACACACTCAGAGTCGATTGTAAAAGACATGCTGCGCGACGTCCTCCTATGGACCGAGAACAAGGAAAACCTGGTTTTAATCACAACCTATGCGTCACACATAGCCAGAGTCAACATGATTGTTGACTTCGCGCATGAGATGAAGAGGCAGCCGCTTGTTCTGGGACGCTCGCTTGCAAACTACATAGACGCTGCTGAGAACTGTGGGCTCGTTGACATAAGCGGCAAGGCCAAGGTGTGCGGGTGGAAGCATCAAATTGTCAAGGAGTTGAAAAGGGCTATGAAGAACAGGGGAAATTACCTCCTCATTGTAACGGGCAACCAGGGCGAGCCGAACGCGGTGCTCTCACGCATGGCAACGCACGAATTCCCGTTCGAGTTCAGAAAGGACGACCAGGTCATCTTCTGCTCAGAGGTGATTCCGGCACCAATCAACATGGCGAACCGGGCTTATATTGAGAAGAATCTCAAAAACCAAAGTGTGAGAATCTTCAAGGACATCCATGTATCAGGCCACGCTTCAAGGGAGGACCACCGCGACCTGATAAACATACTGAAGCCAAAGCACTACGTGCCAACCCATGGCGGAATCAACAAAATTGCAAAGGCGGTTGAGCTGGCAATGGAGATGGGTTACGACCTCGGGAAAAACGTCCACATACTGCAGGACGGCCAGAAACTCGAGATAAAGTAGTTCCCGTGCACATTTATAAAGCACATTCAACTCATATCTCCCTATGCGTGAACTCATACTCAAGTATGCGCTGAAGAACGCGATAACCCACAAGGGCGCTGCCAGGGTCAAGTACATCCCGCCAAAGCTGCTCAGGGAAAGACCCGGGCTCAGGTCAAAGATAAAGGAGATTATACCGCAGATTGAGAAAGTTGTTTCTGAAGTCAACTCGATGTCGGCAGATGAGCAGGTGGTCATGCTCAAGAAAATTGCGCCAGAGATGCTCGAGAAGGTGGAAGAACGCGAGGGACTTCCACCGCTGCCAGGGGACACTTCAAATGTGGTTGTCAGGCTCCCGCCAGGACCTGAAAAGTACCTCCACATAGGGCACGCTTTCTCCTTCATGATAAACTATCTCTACGCAAAGCGCTACAAGGGCAAGGTCTGGCTCAGGTTCGAGGACACCAATCCAGAGAGGTGCGAGGTTGAGTTCTACGACGCGATACGGGAAAGCATAAGGTGGCTCGGCATAAAGTGGGACCGCGAGAAGAATGAGACAGATTCCATGGACCTCTACTACAAAAAGGCCAGGAAACTCATAAAGGACGGGAACGCCTATGTCTGCACCTGCGATGTGGGGAGCGTGAGGAACCTCAGGCGCCTGAGAAAGGAGTGCGGCTGCAGGTCAAGGGACATTGGAGACAATGCGGACCTTTGGGAGAAGATGTTCTCAGGATTCAAACAGGGCGAGGCCCAGCTGCGCTTGCGCGGGGACATGAAATCAGACGACGCCTCCTTCAGAGACCCCATGCTCTTCAGAATCAACGACGCAGCCCACTGCCTCACTGGCAAGAAGTACAGAGTCTGGCCAGGCTACGACTTCACAAACGCGGTCGAGGACAGCGAATGCGGCATCACCCATGTTGTACGCAGCAACGAGTTTGCAACAGCTCTGCACAAACACATACGCGGGCTGCTGGGCTACAAAAAACAGCCCGAGTACGTTGAGTACACCAGATACAACATCATCGGGGCCATAACAAAGGGCAGGGTCATACGCGAGATGATAAGAACAGGCGAGGTGAGCGGATGGGACGACCCAAAACTCGTCACAATCCCTGCACTGAGGCGCAGGGGAATCATGCCCCAGACCTTTGAAAGGCTCATCTACGACATAGGCATCACAAAGAGCAGGACGAACGTAACCTGGGACAAGATAACCAGTGCGAACAGGAAGATAGTTGACCCTGTTTCCAAGAGGTACTTCTTCGTGCCTGAGCCTGTGAAGATAGATGTGGAGGACGCGCCCAGAAGAACCGTGACCCTTGCGCTACATCCGGACAATAAGATGGGCTCGAGAAGGATAACCACTTCAGGCGTCTTCTACGTGCCAAAGGGTGACGCCAAAGGCGAGTTCAGGCTCAAGGACCTGTACAACATAAAGATGGTGCGGCGTGGGAAGGCAATATACCACGGAGATGAACTGAAGGACATACCAAAGGTGCAGTGGGTCACGGACGAGAACGTCAAAGTCAAGGTGCTGAAACCAGAAGGTATGGTGCCGGGTCTCGGAGAGAAAGATATTTCAACTGTAAAAAGTGGTGAGATTGTCCAGTTCGAGCGCTTCGGCTTCTGCAGGAAGGACAATGGAATCTTCGTCTTCTGCCACCGCTAGTCCAGCTTCTCCTTCATGGCCTCATAAAGGGCTATTGCGCGTTCCATAGAACCTTTCATCTTGTTCCATGTCTTCTCATAGACGCCCCCGCACTTCTCAAAATAAGCTATGCACCCAATCGCAACCTGCAGCTCTGCCTTCAGCTGATTTCCCAGCTCCCCTATCTCACCCATAATAAGCGGAAGTAATTAACTTTTTATATGGTTGCCTATTCCACACAACCATGAAAAACAAGTTCAGAATACTCGCAGCATCCGACGTCCACGGTGACAAAGACCTTGTCAAGAAGCTCGCGGAGAAGGCTGAAAAAAAGAACGTGGACCTGGTCGTGCTCTGTGGGGACATGACATTCTTCGAAAGCGATATAGAGGGCCTCATAGGTCCGTTCAAAAAAAAGAACAAGAAGGTTCTGCTCGTGCCAGGAAACCATGAGACAATAGCAACCACCGATTTTCTGGCAGAACTTTATCCGCAGACCTATAACATCCATGGATACTCAATAATTATGGATGACGTGGGGTTCTTCGGCTGCGGCTCAGGAAATATAGGTCTGTTCCAGATAGAGGACAGCGAAATTGAGAAGATTCTTGACAGGGCGGCTGTGGCGGTGAAGGACACCAAACATAAGGTTATGGTAACCCATATCCCGCCCTACAACACCAAACTGGACGACCTCGGATGGACAAAAGCCGGGTCCAAGGGCGTTCGCAAAGCGATAGAGAAGCTGCAGCCAGATTTCTGCCTGTGCGGGCACATCCACGAGACCTTTGGCAAGAAGGCGAAGATTGGCAAGACCACTGTAATCAATGTCGGAAGAAAAGGCAAGATAATCGAAATATAGTGACGTAAGGTTTAAATAAGGTGCGGATGTCCAGAGAAGTAACCAATGAACTCAAGGTGAGGTGGAATTATGTCGGAAAATGAAGATAAAAAGGGATCGGAAGGTCCAAAGGAAGAAAAAATCGAGGAAAAACCTGTTCCTGTTGAGAGTCCAAAAGAAGACGCCAAGAAACCAGAGAAAGATGACTCAATTGGAAAAGTCTATGACCTGGTTGAGATAGCCAAGTCAACCGGAAAGGTCAAAAAGGGCGCCAATGAGGTCACAAAGTGCGTTGAGCGCTCAGAAGCAAAACTAGTTGTAATTGCAGAGGATACCAAGCCACCGGAGATACTAATGCACTTTGAACCCTTATGCAAAGAGAGGGAAGTAATACTTGTTAGGGTTCCAAGCAAAAAGGAACTGGGCACCTCTGCAGGCCTCGAAGTCCCATGCTCTGCAATCGCCATAATCGACGCTGGCGAAGCTAAGGACATCCTGATGGAACTAAAGAAAAAGGAATGAATATGGCTTCGAAGAAGAAAAAAACCATTGAGAAGAAAGGAGCTACGAAGAAAGGAGACCTCAAGGTAAACGAGTTCTCGCATGACGCCACGCCAGCAGAGGTGGTCGAAATAGTCGGGAGAACAGGTGTCCGCGGCGAGGTCACCCAAGTGCGGTGCAAAATCCTCAAAGGCAGGGATGTTGACAAGGTCATAAGGAGGAACGTGAAGGGGCCGGTTGTCGTCGGAAACATACTTATGCTCAAGGAAACTGAGATGGAGGCTTCAGCACTGAGGGGAAGAGGTAGGAGAGGATGAAATGTTCATTCTGTAACAGGGACATAGAACCTGGCACAGGGATGTCCTACGTGCAGAAAACAGGCAAGGTGTTGAATTTCTGCTCGTCAAAGTGCAGGAAAAACATGTTGAAACTCAAAAGGAATCCAAGGAAGAGCAAATGGGTGGTGAAATGGAAAGGATGATTGTGCTCACCAAGGACCTGAACACCACGTCTGCAAAGAGGCTCAAAAAGAAAATTCTGAAGTTATTGGAAGCCTCACAGCCAATGGTGAACATCTTAGAAGAGGTGGAAATTCTCGTTGAGAGCGTAAAGCCCAATGAGATGCAGGCCTTGAAGAGCTTTGCCAAGGAAAACGGATACGAGCTGGAAGTGGTAGAATGAAAAGAACTTGGGAGAGAACCTTGGTTCTCATAAAGCCAGATGGCGTGCAACGGGGCCTCGTAGGCGAGATAATAAAGCGATTTGAACAGCGCGGGCTGAAGATATCTGCGCTGAAGATGGTTGAGGGCGGAGAGGAGCAGATCGGAAAGCACTACGCAGAGGACATAGGCTGGCTGAAGAGCGTTGGCAAGAAGACAAGGAAGAGCTTTGCCGAGAAAGGCATAGAGATGGAGGAAGCTGATGAAAGTATAGGGAGGCGCATACGCGCCTGGCTGATGAACTACGTGAGCTCAGGACCAGTTGTTGCAATGGTGGTGGAGGGAAACCACGCGATAGAGGTCGTGAGAAAGATTACAGGTGCTACTGAGCCAAGGACAGCCCCGGCAGGCACGATACGCGGGGATTTCTCAATTGATTCATACATGCTCGGCGACAACCTCAAAAGACCAGTCAAGAACCTGATACACGCTTCCGGGAACAAGAAGGAGGCGGAGAATGAAATCCACGTCTGGTTCAGCGAGGATGAAATATACGACTACGAGCGGGCAGATGAAAAGGTGGAATTCCACAAGACGTGGTGAGACCTTGTTCTTTGTAATAGAGGGTGTGGACGGGGCCGGATGCGGCGCCCAGCGCAAGGCAGTTGCGAAGAAACTGAAGCTCTCCGGACTGCAGGTCATGGACGTCAAGTACCCATACTACGGGAGTCCGGTTGGCGAGATGATACATGACTTCCTACACGGCAAGGTGAAACTCACACCAGAAATGCAGTTCCTGCTCTACGCAACCAACATGGTCGAGGACAACGAGAGAATAGGTGATGCATTGGGTGATGGGAAGGTGGTGCTAGCCGACAGATACCTTACATCCTCTTTTGTCTACCAGTCACTGCGCGGTTTTCCGGTTGGAAAGATGCTGGAGTTCGCGAAGACGTTTGAGATGCATGTTCCAAGGGCGGTTTTCCTTCTGGATGTGCCTCCTGAAATTGCCATGAAAAGGAAGCTGGCTGAGGAGGGAAAAAACGAGTTGGACATGAACGAGCGGGACGTCAAGTTTATGGGAAAGGTAAGGGATAGGTATTTGGAGGTCGCAAAGCAGAACCTTTTCAGCAGATGGGTGACAATCAACGGAACAGGGTCCATCGATGGAATAAGCGACGAGATTGTAGAACGGATAAAGGCGATGGTGAAGTGATACCCGGAACAGAGGAGTTGCTGAAACTTATGGGAAAGGGATTGGTCGAGAATCTCTCAGAAGAGGGGCAACAGGTTGCAGGCTTTGACCTGAGAATCGGCGAACTGTACGAAGTTGTTGGCAAAGGGTTCCTGCACATAATGGAGAGGAAAACACCTGAGTTAAAGTCTATTGCGAAGTACAACGCTGGAAAACCAACCAAAGTTGAACTGAAGCCCAACTCTGCCTATGTCATGAAGACAGTTGAAAAGGTGAACATACCCCAAAACCTGCTTGGCCTCATATTTCCGCGCTCCACCCTCTACCGCTCCGGGATTGTGCTGCGCGCCGGTGTCGCAGACCCTGGCTACAAAGGGGAGTTATCCTTCGGTCTCTTCAACTTCGGAAAAACGTTCGAGCTCGAGATGGGTTCGCGGGTTGCACACATACTGTTCTTTGAAGTGAGGGGAAAGACGAAGTCGTACCGCGGCCAGTGGCAGGGCGGAAGAGTCCAAACCTCGGGCAAAGAGGAACAGGTCTGACTGGGATGGCCAGGATTTGAACTCACACAACAAAGGATTTTTAAAAGCAAGTTTGTTTTCCAATCCCAGCAATGTTGGGTGATAAAGGTGGCAATCAGACAGCCCATAATATGTATGCTGGGCCACGTGGACAGCGGAAAGACCTCTCTCCTAGACTGTATTAGGAAGACGACTGTCCAAAAGAAAGAGGCAGGAGGAATCACCCAACACATAGGTGCAACCGAAGTTCCCATAGAAACGATAATGGAACTGTGTTCTGAACTGATGTCAAAGATAAAGGTGAAGTTGAAGATACCTGGCCTGCTGTTCATAGATACCCCTGGTCACGAGGCGTTCGCAAACCTCAGAAAAAGAGGTGGGAGTATCGCCGACCTAGCTGTACTGGTCGTGGACGCGACCGAGGGCTTCCAGCCCCAAACCCGTGAATCTATTGAGATTCTCAAGGCGTTCAAAACCCCGTTTGTGATAGCGCTCAACAAGATAGACAGATTGCCGGGCTGGCGCAGCATGGAGTGCTACTGCTTCGCCAAGTCCTTTCAGTCCCAGTCCAAGGACACCAAGGAGCGCCTGATGGGCAAAGTGTACGACGTAATATCTGAACTAAGCAAGTTCGGCTTCAGCTCAGACACCTATGAAAATGTGGAGGACTACAGAAAGGAAATTGCAATAATCCCTGTATCCGCGGTTTCAGGCGAGGGAATCGGGGAGTTGCTGATAACCCTTTCCGGGCTGGCACAGAGATACCTTGAAAAGAAGCTCGAGGTTGACGTGGCAGGCATGACACGCGGCACCGTGCTTGAGGTCAAGGAGGAACAGGGCCTGGGAAAGACCATAGACGTCATAATATACGACGGGAAGATAGACAAAGGCGACACTATAGTGATTGGTGCGATTCCAGAGCCGGTTGTGACCAAGGTACGCTCCCTTCTCAAACCAAGACCGCTCAGAGAGCTGCTGGAGTCAACAAGCAAGTTCCAGCGTGTGAAGAGCGTGAGGGCTGCTGCTGGTCTGAAGATCGCTGCGCCGAACCTTGATGGTGTCATAGCAGGTATGCCGGTTTTCGAGGCCTCAAAAGACTCGGTTGAGCGGGTCAGGGAGATAGTGAAGCAGGATATAAACAATGTGCTAATTGAGGGCAAACGCGGTGTGGTGGTCAAGGCAGACTCGCTCGGTTCAGTAGAAGCACTTACAGGGATGCTCCAAAAGAAAGAGATACCAATCTTGGCAGCCGACATAGGTGATGTCGCGAAGAAGAATGTCATGGAGGCCGAAAACATGAAAAGGGATGACCAGCTTCTGGGTGTGGTCTTCGCATTCAACGTAGGCGTGCTTCCAGAAGCCAAAGAGATTGCAAGGACGCTGGATGTCCCAATCTTCTCGTCAAAGATAATATATCATCTTATGGACGACTATGAGGAATGGAAAGAGAACGTCACGGAACTGAAAAGGAAAAGGGATTTGGAGGAGATCAGCAGTCCAGTTGAGCTCCATATCCTGCCAGGCTTCGTCTTCCGCCAGAGCAAGCCTGCAGTCTTTGGAGTTGAAATCGTGGCTGGCAAGCTCAAGACAGGGTCAAGGCTGATTACAGACTCTGGGGAGAGCGCAGGCAGGGTAAAGGCTATACAGGACAGCGGCAAGTCCTTGAGGGAGGCAGAAAAGGGTATGAAAATCGCAGTGAGCGTTGAGGGTGTGGTCATGGGCAAGGACATCAATGAGGGTGAAACGCTCTACTCAAACTTGTCGGAAAGGGATTACATCAAGTTGAAGGGTTTAAAGGAGTTTCTCCGGGCTGAAGAAATAGACATAGTCAAGAAGGTCTATGAAGCGAAAAGGAAGAAAAATCCTCTCTGGGGACTCAAGTAAAGGTTTCGTAAAATCAAAAGGAATAACCAAACCTTGCTCTGGTACGTGCAAAAACTGCAACTACCTACTTTTCAGCCTTCTTTGTGCCGATTGACTGTGCGTCCACTATCTCAACCTGTTTCTTGAGAACATTGACTATGATGTTGTCCACTATTTCATTTATCTTGCCCTCCAGGCTCTCCTTTTCAACTACCATATCCCTAAGGTTGTTGTCGTAGACCTTTTTGGATATCTCGCCTGCCTTGAAGTCAGCGTCGTTCTCCTGCATCTGGTTTAACACCACTTCGCGCTGCTCCTGGAAGGTCTTTATCTTGGTCGACATCTCAATCAGTTCTCTGCTAAGTTCGCTCAGTTTGTCCAAATCTATCTTACTAACCTTTGCCATAACAACCATTTACCCATCCAAATTTATAAGCTTAACTCACATTACTTTGTGGTTCTGAGCACATCCTTGATGACATTCTCCAGCGCCTTCCTTATCTGCTTGTCCAGAGATTCAATCTCCTTTTCAAGCCGCCTAGTTGTCTGGTCAAGAACCTTTTTGGACACGTCGCCGGACGCGAACTGCGCCCTTGTCTTGTCAAGGATGTCAATGACGCTCACTCTCTGCCTCGTGAGCATGTTCAGACTGTTGCCGGCGTCAACAAGGGATTCACCAAGTCTCGCGACTTTGGCGTAGAAATCCGCACTCATCTCATCTTCAACCTTTCAAGGAGATCCTTTCTCTTTTCAGAGACAGACGTCGAACTGTCTTCCCTCTTTGCCTTCTCCTCGGACTTGACGTCAATCGCCTTTTCCAGGCTCTTTTTCTTTTTCCCCTTTTTGGACTTCTCCTCGGGTTTCTTCTCCGGTTTCAGCGTCTCCTCGAGCTCCTTCTCCCTTATCTTCCCTACAATGGCCTCGCGGGCCTGCTCCTCAGGAGCGGTCTCCTCCTCTGGAACCATCTCCATCGCCTGGGTGACAACCGTGGATTCCGGCTGTTCCGGGACAGTTTCTGTTCCTTCAGCAGGTGCTGGTGGTTTTTCCTCTTCCGGCTTCTCCTTTTTTTTCCTGCTGAAGAGTGACCTTATCCTAACTGTGAACCCCTCTCCCTTTTTGCTCACGCTCTCCAGCGCGTCTATCTTCATCTCAATCTCCTTCAATTTATCCCTGCTCCTCTCAGACGACTCATTGTAGCTCTCCTCTGAGATGGCAGACTCCTTGCGCTCCTTATCAAGGGTGGTGAGCAACTGGTTGAGTTCGTCCCTCTTCTTCTTCAGGGCCTCAAGGTCTCCAAGAACCGCTGGTTCGGGCGGTGCTTCAGGCGCACTCGCCTTCTTCAAATCCTTGGCAGACGGGACCTTTTCGAGCGTCATTCTGTTCTCATCAATCATCCTCATCATGTCTTTGCTCATCCTGTCAAAGGATTCCACCCTTGACTTTATCATCGGGAAGTCGGCCAGGTGCTTGTTCACCTCAAGGTAGGTGTTCTCAAGCCTGGTTGACATCTGCTCCATCCTGGTGCTCAGCTCATCTATCCTGACGATTTTCTTGCCCACATCCTTCGATATGTCAACTATTGCCTTAAGGCTCTTTATCCCCTCAAGGGTCTCGCGTATCTCCGCAAACCTGTTGAGGAGGTCATTGGTCACCTTGTCAAGCCTTTCAACCTTGGCCTCCATGACAGACCTCTCCTTTTCCTGCTTCGCCCTCTCCTCCGCCAGCTTCGAGGGCTCGAGGGACCTGACTATATCAGACATCCTTGATATATTGTCCTCCATCTTCTTTATTGACTGCTCGCGCTGGAAGAACATGCTGCGGATTTCACCGAGTGACTCAGCAAAGCCGCGCAGCTTCTCATCTGTGTCCTTTATTGACTCCCTGAAGGTCTCAACAGAGGCCTTCATCTTCTCAAACTCAATGAGCAGTTTCTCATCCCTATTTCCCTTGCCACCTGGCGGCTGGAAAAACGGGAACATGTACGGGTACTGGGGCTGCTGTGGTTGTGGAGTTGGAGTTGGAGCAGGTTTGGGTTCTTCCTTTTTCTCCTCTCCTTCTTTCTTGTCTTCTTTCTTGTCTTCTTTTTTCTCCTCTTCTGTCTTGACCTCTTCTTTCTTCTGCTCCTTCCCTTCTTTCTTCTCTTCCTTTTCCTCCCCTTTTTTCTCTTTCTTCTTCTCCTCTTTCTTGTCTTCGCCTTTCAACTTGTTCAGAAACTTTATCATCTTGCCCTTCACTCCGACCTGGGGAGGTCCTCCAATATTCACCGCCGCTTCTTCTATATAAGTTTTCTCAGACAACTGCGCCGGAGTTTCCACTGCCGGTTGGGTTGACTGTTCGTCCTCAAAATTATCAGTCATCCCCTCAATCGACTGCGTGATAACCTCTGGTGCAGGTTGGGACGGTTGTGTTGGCTCCTCCGAAACAGTTTTCAGTTGTTCAGCAGGTGGCGGTTGTTCGACTTGGTGTGATAGTTCTTCTGTTGCGGGCGTCGTGTGCTCGGGTTGTGGTTGTTCCCCCAACTCGGCCAGCTTCTTCTCTATCTCCCTCAGTCTATGTTTGTTCTTTCCTGTCGCTTCCCTGTAGGTCTTTTCTGAGATTGTAGCGCGCCTGTACTCGTCCTCAAGCACGTCCAGCAACTGTTTTATGTCCGAAATCTCCTGTCTGAGTTTCTCGACCACGGCTGTCTCTTCAGCCTTCTCCTCCTTCCTGTCAAAGTCCAGCCTGTCAAGTTCTGCAAGGAGTTTCTTTATGTCCTTTTTCGCCTCTTCCATCATTTACCAGCCAATTTGCTCTTAACAGATTCAAGGTAAGTGGAAGCCATTTTGAGCTTGCCCTCTTTCTTCTTGTCCATTACCATCCCAAGCTCGGTTTCCATGTCCTTCACATCAACCTTCTTTTCCTTGAGCTCCTTCAGCTTGTCCTGTATCGCCCATATCTCTTTGTTCAGCCTCTGATGCTCTGCAAGTTCCTTGTCAGACAGCCTATGTGTGTCGTGCAGCAGAGATCTGAAGTTTATGAAGTACGGCTTACCCTCATTGTACTCTGCGTTCTGCACGAGACCAGTACCAACTGTGAGTTTCGGTATGGTTCTCGAATAATTGGTGCCATACTTCATCTTCACGCGCCTTATATCTCCTGTGTACTTGGTCCTCAGCTGTATTTCGGTTCCTATGTTTGCGCGGATGGCGCCACGGAAGTCGCTGAGTACCTGGGATGCCAGTAGCAGACCAATACCCCACTTACGGAACTCACGAGCCCCCCTCTCCAGGGCAACGTAGCCGCCTGCACCGCCGTACTTTGGAAGGAGCCTGTGGACCTCATCATAAAGTACTACATACTTGAGTTGGGTCTCCTCTGGCCAGTCTATGTCAAACAGGGAGTTCATGGTGTTTCGGACAAAGGTGTCCAAGTCCCTGCCTTTGAGCCTGTTTATGCAGAAGACCACCATCTCCCCTGGCCTGAAATACTCTTTGATGTTCTCTATCTGGTAATCCGGGTCATCCACAACTATGATGTCGGTCTTGAACGCTTGGGCGTCCTCTGGCTTGAGCCCAAACTTTGGATACAGGTCAAGCATGTGCTTGTCCTGGCAAGCCTTAGAGAAGCCGGTCCACTGGAGTGTTGGGTCAAAAACGATAACAGCTATATTCTTCTTGAGCAGTTCTTCTATAATGACCTGGCAGGATACCGACTTGCCTGAGCCTGTAGCGCCGGCTGCTATGAGATGCACCTTCATCTGCTCCATGTCAAAGTAGGCTTGCTGCTCGGTCTCGGCTATCCTTCCAACATATATGCTCCTCTCACCAGGCTTTGGAAGCTTCTTCATGTCGACCGGGAAGATGTATCTGGCCTTTCTGGCTTTCTCAACCTTCCTCTTCTGCATGTAGATGTATGTGTAGTATCCTGCCGGTATCGCTGCCAGGAGGATGTATGTCCATACAGATGTAACTATCTGCCAGAACAGGACTATTATGAACGGCTCGGTAATCACATTGAAGGTGGCAAGGCTCGACGCTGTCCTGTTGCCGTAGTAGGCAACCGCCTCTATGACATACTTGCCCTCTGCGGTGGTGTCAGGTATCTTTATCTGGCGCTGGAACGAGAGTGTTGTCTCTATCGCAAGTGTCTCCTCCCTCTCTGCAAGCAGCCTATCATCTTCAACACCCCTTACTGTATATCTGGCTGTCACATCCACCTTCTTTGTCTCGCCGAGATTGTATATTGAAACCTGATACTTGAAGTTCTCGCCTGGTCTGACGTTCGCCGTTATCGGCTCCACCTTGATGTCCAGGAGCTGCTCCCTCTCCAGTACCACTCTTATCGTCACAGGAATCTTGCGCACATCGGTTCCGGAGTTCACAATCAAGTCGCCTGTATATATGCCTGGAAGTGTCGTGGGTAGGGCATATATCCTCATCTTAACTGTCTCCACAGACTTTGGTTCTATTACGAACTCTGTCTCCTCAAAGTCTATGAACTCCCAGATGTTCCCCTCAACTGAAACATTGACATTGACAGACAACACCCTGTTGTTCAGAATGTCCAGTGAGTAGAGCTTGTACTCCCCAGGCCGCAGGTCCACGATTATGGATGTGGTTGACATGGTAAGGGGTTCGACCGCCTCCTCCTGTTCGCCTCCGCCGTCACCCTCTCCAGCCTCTGGGAATGATGGTATCGACGGGAAGCTTGGAATGTCGCCTGGTCCTAATCCTCCGTCGCCGTCGGTATCATTCACAGCGCAATCCCCACAGTCAATGGAACACTCCGCACAACCCTCACCATAAAGTGTCTCGCAGACGCCGTTGCCGCACGCATACTCGGCTGCGGCATAGGCTGAGAACGAGGTGACGTTGGCCTGGATGACATGGTTGTTGTAGTCCCTGTAAACCAATGACTCGTTCAGCCTGAGCCAGGTGTCGTTCACGCACTGCCTGTCAAAGAACGACCAGTTGCCGCACCTGTAAACCCCTATTATTGTTTCGTCCCTGAACGGCGCCTCTGAGTAGTTGAGTCTGACAGTAGCCCACTCAAATGTCAAGTTTGATTGGATGCCCAATATCTTGAGGAAAGCCCCGCTCTCCGCTGTTACCGGCTTGCTGTCAAAGATGACTGGGTTGATCTGGTCAGCGTCAATTGTGAGGTTGTAGAATCGGACAACGTCGCCAAACGCGTGTATATCCACGTGGTACTTTCTCCTGTGGACTATGGCGCTTATCTCGCCGGTAGTCGCGTTTGAGGTGAAGTTTTCAAGGAGTTCCATCGTCTTAGGTCTGTAGAGCTCAACTGAAACAGAATGGGTCTGGTTGAGGGAGTCCTTTGCTGTGCTGTTGAACCAGAGGGATTCGTAGACCTCAAACCACGTGCTGTGCGACTGTACATTCTTTGCATCGTCCTCTGCTGTAAGGGAAATCTCATAGTCCCCTATGATGGAGGTATCGTTGAACTCCAGAGTCCATTGGCTAGACGTCACGTTTGTCAAGTTGTAGCTCCCCACAGAGCCGGTTGGCAGGGTGATGTTCGCCACAACGTCGACTACCACGCCGTTGTCCGAGATGTTCACACTTATCAAGACCTGTTCTCCAACTGTTACATGTTCGGTCGACACCTCCACAAACTCAGGAGCAGTTATGTCCGGGTAAGTTACCACACCCGGAGCAACCCTGCTCGACTTTATGGAGTATGGGGTGTAAATTCCCACCACCTTGAGGTCATACACAGAGGCATCGGTGATTTGGGGTGCCACGCATGTCATGTTCCAGAAGTCAAGGTCGGGCCACAGGAAGCTCGAGTTGATGTATTCTACAACTGTCATGTTGAGGCATGGGTGTTCGTAGCCGGTTCCATTCACAAAGTATATGTCTGTCCAGGAGATGTTCGAGACTGACACGTTGCCGCCCTGTGAAACCCCTTGGTATACAGCCCTGGCATGCACCTCCAACGGGTCCCAAGCGGTCACGTTTATCGGATGGGTCTGATTGGGGTAAGTAATGTTGACAGCAAACTCGCTCACCCTGAGCCAAAGGGGAATGTAAAGTTCCACTGGATTTGGAGAGGCGTCCAAGGATTTGATAGTTATATTTGCAAAGTAGTCTGCGATGGTGGCATTGGATGAGTAGTCCACAGACACCGTGCCGTTCTGGAGGGTGTCAATGAGGAATGTCTTGTACTTGGCCCCGTCCAAAGTTAGGAACTCGGTACCGTTTCCATCCATTGACACGTTGAAGTTCATGAAGATGTTGGCCAGGTTCATGATTATTATCTTGTCAACATTTCCCGAGGACGAGGTTCCCACGAAAACCTCATCAAATGTCTCTGGAATTCGGGTCCAGGTCCTATTTGAAGGCACAGTAACAACTATGTCCACATAGTCTGAGGTCTTTCCGTCAGAGGCGGTCACGTTGAGAAGTATGTCATAAGTTCCAGGAGCCTTGTGAAGCGGAACCCTGTAAGTGACGGTCACATTCGCAGACTGGGAGGTGTCCAGCTCGGATATAAAGTCGGGTGTCATGTTCACGGCAAATTCACTGCATAGTGTCTTGCAGCTCAGCGTGATGTTCTCGATTTTGTAGTTGCCGGTTGAGTTGACGGTTATGTCAAGTGTGTCGCTCATACCGTCTCCAATGTTCCTGTTGACAACTCCCTGGACTACGTCCACAACGGGGTTTGCAGCAACCGTAACATCGACTGTGACCAGGGAGGTCTCCCTAACCGGTGCAGTCATGTTCGGGTCAAACCACCTGGCTGTGAGATAGACGTTGTAGGTGTCGGGTACGGTGCCAGCCGGGACGACTATGGTGAGCTCATCGGAACTGTTTGAGAGTTCGGGCAGGAATCCCATCTGGGTTGGTGGTGGCGAGTACCAGCCAGACTCAGCAGGTGTTGCAGTAAGGTTAACATAGTATGCTCCACCATCCTGGGAGTTGTAGACCGTCACGTTGAATGTCACTGATTCGTTCTGGGTCTGGGTAACGTTGTACATAGTGATATTGGTCATGTTCGGGAATATCATCAGCTGGGTTGTCGGAACCGTCTCAATGCTGTACCATCCTGTGTTGTTGTAGTGGGCAACAGGGGTGGTGGTGTCATTGGCCCACAGCCTGAGCGTGAAAGGTCCGGTTTCGTTGAACGGCGGATTGGTCTCATTGAAGAAGACATGTGTCTCCCATGTTCCTGACTGGAAGTCGCCAACGTAGCATGGACCAGCAACGCAGTCCATGGTCACGTTCACGTTGTCGCTGCTTTGGAGCACAAACTCTGCCCAGACCGTGCCGACCTCCTGATTGTCCGACATGTTGGCCCGGATTGTCAGGTTCTCCCTTGAGTAGTCCACAGTTGCTGGTGAAACCAGGATACCTTCAAATGCTGGTGGGGGGTCGAGCACGTAGAACCATATGTACAGCGCCCTTTCAGACAGGGGCTGACCGCTGCTGTTGGTGTAGTTGATGTTGTAGAGGTACCAGCCCTCACTTGCGCCCAGGATTATGTCGTATGTCAGGTTTATGGTGCTGTTTGTCGCTGCCTCCAGAATGTACGGCTGGGCACCCTGGCCAGGTGCCGGGTCGAAGAAGGCGGTTCCGTTGCCCGCGACTACTGCGACCATAGACATGTTGATGTTGCCCCAGTTGGTCATGTTCAGTTCAAAGTAGCTCTCAGTGCTCGTCGGTATGGTGGCTGTGTAGTTCTCCGGGACCATCTCCCATCTCCAGTCCTCGGGGACGAAGACAGTGAAGTTGAACTCATCGAGACATTGTGAAATAGGGTTCATGTCGCAGTAGAACTGGGAGCCTGTGGCGTTGACGACAAGGGTGTTGTTGAACCACCCGTTCGGATGCCCGAATGGAAGGTCGGCTACCAAGTAGTACATGTGGGAGCCGCCGGGCACCAGGTCATAGGTGGCAGTCGGCACATGGATGTACGCTGGGTCGATTGTTTTCAGGAAGCTGTACTTGTTGACAGACTCAAAGACCATGTCTGTTATCGGTCTGTTTCCGTGCGAGTAGATGACAAAGTTCTCAATGCTTTTCTGGGTGTTGTGCTTGACTGTGTTGTTGATAAGCGTATAAGACGTTATGTTCACTATCGGATTGTCAAAGACGTAGACGTTCGCAGAGTTGTTGAACAGCCAGCCCAGCGAGTCGTCCGGATTTGTCCAGGAAGCGTTGACACTCGAACTCCTGACACCGGAGGGCGTCTGGTTCAGCACTGTGACGAGGAAGGTGGCCTGGCAGGAGCTGTTCACAGCCAAGTTTCCGCAGCCGTAAGCGTCCCCTGTCTCGTTGGAGTAAATCCTGTCACCCAGCAGCAGGGAGATGTACGCGTCGTACATCGTTCCCTCGCCTGTGTTGTTGAAAAGCACGGTGAAGTTGTAGTTGTGATTGTTGAGGTATGAGACATCATAGACGTTGTGCTGGCCCACTGGGGTGATGGCGGTCGCAGCTGTGGTCAGACCAACTATGTCGAGGTAGGAAACAAAAGTACTGTTGGGGTTGCCTGATGTGTCGTTAGCCCAGACGCGGAGGGTGTGGTTGCCGTCAACCGACGCCACGTAATTTGAGGTCCATGTGCCGTTTGTTGTATTGCCCCCTGCGAGGGACATGTACTGTATATCCGACTGGTTGTCCGGTCTTGAAACGTTTATCCACACCATGGAGACGTTGATGTTGTCCCAGACGTCGACCCAGACCTCTGTGGAGTTGTGGTTCGCCTCGAAGCGGGTGTACTGGGTTCCTTGGTTCCAGAGCTTAGGTTCTATGTCGTCGCCCACGTCCAGCCAGATGGTTGTATTCATCTCCTGGGGACTACCATCAGTCGAGTTGATTCTCATGACGAGATAATAGAGGTCTGGCGGCTTGTCAAGGGGTATTGAGTAGAAAACCGTATCATAGGTCCAGCTCTGGTTTCCGATGCTCAGGTTGAGCTGGTCTATGGAAACCATGGACGAGCCGTTGCCGCCGTAGTACTGCTCGGAAAGGGTGAAGTTCAGCAGCAGGTTGCCTGTGTTGTTCACAAGGAGGTCGAAGAGTATGTCTGAGTCGTTGGTATATGTTATATTGGTCACTTGTGCAGGTGTCCTGTTCCATGTGGGCTCATATGGCACCTCTATGTTTATGGTCATGTTGTCGTAGCAGAGCCCCGGTGTCTGACACACTGTATCTGTTGCGTTCACCTTGAAGATTCCAGAGTAGTTGCCGCCCTCATAGCCTCCGATTATCGAAACCGAGACCGTTGTGTTGTATGTCTCACCGGGCGACATGTCGAGCCACTGGTCGTTGAAGACAACCGTGAACCTGGAGTCGTCGCATAGTTCACCCGAATCCGGGACGCATTCAAAGAATATACTGTCCAGCGGGTCGTTGCCAGTCGAGTTAAGCTCGAACCAGACAGTGTTCTGGGTGCCGTGCGAGAAGGTCCAGTTGCTCTCATTGAACCATATGTCGAGTATCGGGTTGCTTGCAACCTCTACTACAGTCATGTTCGTGGTGTAGTTCCAGGTGTTCTCCGGGTTCATCCATGTGCCGTTGAAGGTCAGGTTGTAGACACCCGGCGGCGTCTGCGGCTTTACCATGACGTTCCACATGTTGGTGCAGTTTGTTGTGTAGCTGATGTTTCCGCAGTTGCGCCATGTGCCGTTGACCACGAAGTACGACGGGTCTGTAAAGGTCAGGTTGACCTCACTGAAGTACGCTGTTGCTGAGCCATTGTTGTCAAAGACCGATACGATTGTGAAGTTGTACGGGTTGTACCAGTCAACGGTGTCGACATACCTATAGGTCAGCGTCAGATTCATCGCCGCGTCAGTGTATCCAATTACGGTGAAGTAGTACACGTCTGTGAGATTCACCTGGTTGAAGATGTCCTTGGCAGAGATTCTGAAGAAGTAGGAGCCTCCAATGGTCGGCGTGAAGTTGTACTGGTATCTGTTGCCTGTCGGCTCCCCAACATAGGTCATCGGACCTCCGACTTGGGCAAAGTCCGGGTCATAGACCTGCACATTGACAGAGTCAATCTGTATGTTGTCCGAGATGTCGGCTTTGATATGCTGTATCTGGTAGTTGGCGTCAACATATGGGTCATAGGTGATATTGTCCACGTGCGGTGCGTCGTTGTCGACCACATTGAACGATGTTGTGACGTTTTCCTGGGAGGAGATGCAACTATTCTGGGTGCAGCTCACGGTCACGTTGCCCTCGTGGTAGCCAACCGGCTCTGTATAGGGTGTCCAGTAGTCGATGGTCAGGTTCCTGAAATCCTGCTTCGGGACCACAAGGTAGGTCGGCACCACTGTTATGGTCGATGTGTTGAAGCCTTCGGTTATGGTGAAGTTGATTTCCACGTTTCCTATGTTGGTCATGGTGACGTTGCCGACTGTGCCATTTCCAAACGTCTCGTTTCCGCCTGTGCCCGAGCCTCCGGTGGTGGTGCCGATTGTGCCGAAGGATGCCGGTGTCCTATACCATGTCCTGTTCTCAAAGACGTAGACAGATATGTTGACCTCGTCCCAGCACAGGTCTGGTGACTGGCATGTTGTGGTAGTTGCATTCGCCCTTATGGTCCCGTTGTACCATCCGGGGTCCTTACCCTGTGCAACTGTCACCGTAACTGTGAAGTTGTCCCAGCTTGCCGAAGTGCCATCGAGCGTCACGTCTATGTCAGAGCTAAATTCGACTGTGAAGTTAGTTGTGTCTGTGCACAGCCCGCCCGAGTAGCAGGTTGGATGTACAGTGGTAAGGTTGCTGTTGCCTGTTGCGTTGACAGTGAACTCTGTCTGGTTCAAGCGCTGGTGCTCAACAGCGATGTATATGTTGTCCTGCACTATGTCTAGAACAGGGTTGTGCTCCACGTACACAACCGTTGTGTCCGTATCAGACGAGGTCGTGTTGTCCGGGTTCTCCCAGTGACACGTGCCGTTTACGGTGTACGTGTCCGGAACCTCTGCCTGCTTGACTGTAATGGAGTAAAGCCGAGTCATGGAGCTCTGGTTGGCCATGTCCCCAAGCTCGTCAGGGAAGGTCTCGTTGACTGTCCAGCCAACTGGTATGGAAACCGAGATATCCGCGACATAGGCCGTGGCAGGGCCGATGTTTGTGCAGGTGACGTTCGCCGAGAACATCGAACTCTGGTCCTGGGTTATGTCTGTTATGTTGTAGGTGTCGTACAGCACCTCGCCTGAAACAGATGTAACTGCAAGGGAGGTGAAGTTGAGCGTCATGGAGTTGTTGAGGTTGCCTGTGGTGTCGTTCGACCAGTACCTCACGTAGTGGAGGCCGTCAAGCCACGTTGTATTGGTGGCGTTGAAGAAGTTGTCATAGCGGTCGAGCGTCTGGTTGAAGTCGCCGGACCCTGAAACATCCACCTCAACCCAAGCGCTTGAAATCTCTATATCGTCATAAATCTCAACTGAGAACAGCACCTGCTGGTCGGTCTCAACTGTGGTTGGTACGACATCCGGGTTTGAGAAGTAAGGTGGGATACTATCATTTATGGTGTAGAGCGCCACGAACTCGTCCTTGTCCGGATTGGCTGTGTAGTACTTGGCGTCGAAGTCGGTGATGTTGCACTTGAACTCGTAAATGCCCAGCGGGTCTTGGCTGGTGTTCCAGACAGCTATGGCGTGGCCTGTTGCATTTGTGAGCGACCAATTGAAGTAGGAATTGTTGCCATAGAATGAAACGTTGTACTCGTATATCCCTATGCCACTGTCTGCGTCGAATGCGAAGCAGGTCAGCTCCATCTGGGTCGTATGCACGTAGGTGCCGTTCGGTGGAGAGAACCACGACAGATTGGAGTAGCCGTTGATGCCAATCAGGGTGGCGTTGAATCCTGTGTCGAAGAAACTCTTGTTTGCATGGACATACATCCACTCAGGACCAGGAACGTAGTCGCTTGGTATTGTCCAGGTCGTGTCCTCATAACTGCCAACCACATCGTAGGTCTCGTTGTACCACCTGACAACAACATCCCCGCCGTCCCCCCCATCATAGCCTGTGTTCCAGTTCTCGTCCCTTATTCCAGAGTAGAGGTAAAGTTCTGTGCCTTTGTCCCAGTTGGAGTCATTGGTTGGGGCTGTTATGCTTATGTAAAGTATACCCCTCGCCTCAAAGTACTCCTGCACCGTCTGCGACCCCCCCCACTGCGGGTCGGTTACAGTTGCATTTATGTAGAGGTTGTAGCCGTATGGTTCGAGGTCATCCGGCGGATTGTAGGTGATGTTGCAGAATCCGCTGCTGTCCGCTATGCAGAAGTCCCAGAGCGTGGCGTTCTCATCGTACAGTGTGACGTTCGCGCCCTGTGCAGGCTCGACCCCGCCTTTCCAGACCCATGTGGATATGTTTGCCTCGTATGGGAGCCCTGGGTCTGCTGACTCGTTCCTGTATATAAAGTAAGGTGGATAGTCTGCGTTACTGTTGTTGATGTTCGTGTGTGTTATGTTCAGCCTGCTCTCCACCATCATCTCAGATATGTTCTCAAACGATACAGTTCGGTTGTAGAAGATGTCCCAGTCATCCGAGATGTTGCACTTGATGAGATGCAGGCCATCATATTCGTCGGTTGTGTTCCAGAACCAGTGGGCTATACCCATGGCGTCTGTGTTGTTGGTCACTTGCAGGGTGTCGTTGTCGTAGAAGCTGACCGGGTAAGCTGACACATTCTCAGATGTGTTTGTGTCCATGATATGGCATCTCACGTCTATCACCCTGCCCTCTGCAATTCCTGTGTTGTAGGGCCACATCCACGAGATGTTGCCCCAGCCGAAGACGGTGATGTTCGTCACGTTCCAGCCCTGGTAGTAATAGAGCTTGCTGGCGTTGAGCTGCAGGAGTTCGTAACCGAGTTCATAACCTGTTGGGACTGTCCAGACGTAGTCGTCAAGGGATGTTATCACGTCGTCTGTCTCGTTCATCCAGGTAATCTCTGAGGACGACGTCCAGTCGTTGTCGCACTCGTCGTATACTGTTGAGGTGAGCGAAACAGACTCGGTCCTGTGGATTATTGTCTGGTTCACGGGCGTCTCCATAAATGGTCGCAACTGCCCGGTGAGGTTTATGGTTATCACGTCGCTGTATGGAACGCTCACGTTATAGTATCTGTCCCAGTCCTCCATGAGCTCAACCTCGACGTCGTTGTACCCTGCTGGGAAGCTGCAACCTGCGTCCCAGTTCAGCACGCAGATTCCATCAGCTGACGTGATGTTGTCAACGTTCGTTCCGTTGGCAGTATAGACGCAGTTGCCGTTGGTGAACGGGGTGTGGTTGTATGTGTCGAAGAGTTGGGAATGGAAATCATAGGTGTTCATCCTGTCCAATGTCTGCGAAGCGTTCAGCAGGGTCACGTTAGCCCTTGTCCAGATGCCGACTGTGTGCTCATCTGTGCCGTTCCCGTAGTAAGCCTTCCACACAGTCAGGTTGAGCGTAAAGTTTCCGATGCCGTGGTTGACTTCGACCTGCCACGTGTCGTTCTGCTGTGCGCTGAGCTGCTCCCCTGTTTCGTCAAGTTGCCAGACTATGGTGTCTGGGCTAACGATGTCCCCATTCTCATCGAAGAGTGTTGAGTTGAAGATGATGGTATCAGTCTTGTAGTAGACCTTCCCCTCATCCGGGTTGTCTATCAATGGCTCCAGTTTTGCCAAGACATCCAGATGGTCAACTGCTGTTGTACTGTAGTAGGCAAACTTGGTTGCTGTCAAGTTCACCTCGTACATGCTTGGCGTCGCCGTATTGGACGCGTTGTAGTCATATGAGAACTGTCCGCCAGAGGTGAGACCTGAGTTGTCGTAAGAGCTGTTGACGTGGAAGGTGGCGTTGGTACCATCCACGTTCTGGTTGTTCTCGTCCCTTATCCAGGCCAAGAAGTTCGCTGTGTGTGGGTCATACGAGTCGTTCCTGAATATCCAGTTCTCGTCTATGCTCAAGGCGAATACAGAGAGGTTGCCCCAGACAACAATAGAAGAGTTCGGCACATCGTCGCTGTCATCGACATAGTACGCGACATCCTCTGCAGTTGATGATATGGAGTAAAGGCTGGGTATGGTGTCATCCGCAGGGTCCCACAAATAAGTGTACTCGCCTGATACTCCTGATTCATTCGAGGCTATGTAGCCTATGGTGCCGTTTGCGCGGAAGGATACGTTGGCGTTGGACATCGCGCTGCCAAGGTCGTTCCTCAACGTTGCGTTGAGCAACGCAGTTATGGAATAGTCAGTTGAGTATCTCCTGTCAACGTTGGTTGCTGTAACCACAGCGGTGACGTTCAGCTTGCCGTAGACATCGACGCGGTCAACAGCTTCTGTGTCGTTGTCCGGGTTGTAGAACTGCTTGCTCGCAGTTGCTGTTATCTCGTACATCCCCTGCACTGTGTCGTCCGGCGGGTTCCAGTCGTAAACAGCGTAGCCATAACTATTGGTATCATTTGTTCCTATGAAAGTGCCGTTATAGTAAAACTCGACAGTTGCATTCACAACCATTGAGTCCGAGTCCTCGACAGTCGCGTTGAGCAGCGCTGTCTCCCCATACTGCCAGTTCCCTCCCCTGTCAACAGTATTCGGAACAACGACCTCAGAGACGTTGAGTGTATCCATAAAGGTGAAGTTAGCTATGGCCTCCTGGTACGAATACAGGTTGTTGCTTATGTCCACGGTCACGTTCCAGTTTCCGAGCGGGTCGGCGTATCCGGTCGAGATGTTGCACTTCCAGAGTCCAGCATCGTAGAATATCGGCCTATAGACCTCGCTGTTGTTCGACCTCCTGAACATGCAGTTGACGGGCCCAGATGTTATAAAGTTGTCCAGCTCGTCGGTTATGTTGATGTTCACGAGTATGGTCTGCGACGCGTTGTACATGGTGCCGTTCATCGGCAGGTTGCTCTCGTTCAGTATCTCGATGGATGAGCAACCACGTATGAGCAACCTTGTGAACTCGCCGCTTGAATCCCCGCCGTAGTACGCGTTCCCTGTTCCGGCAACGCTCCCGTACCACTGGTCATATCCAGGACTCATGGTGTTGCTTGGGTCGTATGTGACAGAGTAGTTTCCGCCGCCGAGGTTCGTGACCGAACCGCAGCCGGTACCAGCCGGGCATGTAAACGAGATGAGGCCTGTGTCTGTAACTGCCTCATCCCAGTCGTTGAAGGATGTTATGTTCAGGTGCACAGTACTTGGCAACTGGCAGGTCTGCCTGTACACAACCGTGTCATTCAGCGGGGCCGTAGAGTTCGCGTACCTCTTGCCCATGACAATGAATCCCTTTCCAGACGCCATTTGCCAGCTACCGTGCCAGAAGCACTGGCCGTGCGCACAGTTGCCCAAAGTTAGGTTCGTCGTGACATTCGCCTTCGGACCAGTGGTGCTGGTTATGCATGAAAATCCGACATCGCACGAGGAAGCATCCCATACGCCGACCTCCTTGAAGCGGGTGTAGTTGGACGCAGGTATCACATTGCCATGGTTGTCCTTTGGATAACCTGACGTCACGGTGAAGTCTATCAGCGGACCTCCATCAACGTTCGGCGGGCCATATCTGTCCACGTAGTCGCCAGACGGGTTGAAGTTGCGCTGGACCTCTGTCATGTTGCCCTCAACCCAGTACCAGTGTGATTCATTGAAGCTGTCGATGTAGTTGCCCATGGGATAGAAGCCGATTGTAGCTGAGATGTTCTCAACCGGCTCGTTGTCGCTTGCGTTCCAGTCTCCGTACGTGGTGTTGTGGTAGTGGGTGTCCTCTGTCAAAACATTGTCACATGTGTCCCTGATTGTGTAGGATACCACAACTTCCGGTCCACCGTCAACAGGCGGGTCGAAGTTGTCTATGTGGTTCTCCGATGGCGTCCACCCAACCGTTGACGCCGACTGGTTAACGGTCCCTTTAACAGTTATTGTAACAGATTTGTTGTACTCGTACGCCGTCACGTAGTCCAGTGCAGAGTCCTGGATGGTCGTCCTTATCTCATGGCCTCCAAGATAATCGGAGCAGTCGGTTGACCAGTCATAGGAGCACTGGCCTGTTGAGTTGACAACAGACTGGTCGACATACGCGCCATCGACCCACCAGAAGCAGTCGTAGCCGTATAGTGGGGTTGAGTTAAACCCGTCTCTAACCTCAGAGATTATCTTAATTGTCTTGGTCCTCCTGACATTAGACGGTGGCGTTGCAATGGACACGTTCGCAGTGGTCCATATCTCTATGTCGTACGTTGTGTGGTTGTAGCCATAGTAGTCGCCGTTCCACACGCTGTAGTTGACTGTGAACACGCCCAGAGCATGGTCGTCAGGTATGAGGAAGGTCGCGTTGCGCGTGTTGTTCATGAACTCTGCTCCGAGGTACCACGTCTTCTCACTCGCGTTTATGGCTGAGTCGTTGTCCTCGTATGTGAACGAAGTGAGCGTTATCCTGTCTGTTTTGTTGAATATGTTGTGTGAAGAGTTCGGGCTTGTGACAACTGGTTTCAGTGTTCCGTTCACAACAAGCCAAGACTCGTTGAAGTTCATGAAGTAGAAATCCTTGGTCGCTGTTGCGTTGAGCGTGTAGTTCCCTGGATTCAGAGTTCCATCCGAATTGTAGGTGTATGAAGCGTCCCCTGTGGAGTCTGAGAGACTCCAGTTGACCAGTTCGTTTCCGACGTAGAAACTGACATTTGCACCTGTTACTGAAGTTCCATGCTCGTCGTAGATGTGGGCGTCAAATGTGGTTTCATACGGCGTTTTGTCCTCCCTGAAGATTTCATCAGCGCTCCTTGTGAACCCTGCGTTGAGATATCCATGTCCAACAACTGTTCTGTTGTCGTACGTAACGTTGTCCTGCACACCCGGGTCTGCTGTCACATTCCCACCAATCTCGTATGTTCCGGTTTCAGTGACATTTGCTGCGAAGAACATGTAGCAGGTGGCAATGTTGCCGACCCCGTTCGGGTCCAGAACACTGGAGCAGGTATATGGATTTGAATCTCCTGACTGCCACTTTATGTCGGTCGAAGAAGTGATTATGTTGTATGGTTCGGCACCACTCTCATTGACCAGCGACGTGAACGTTGGCAGGCCACAGTACCAGTCGTGGCAGATTGCGGTGAGGTTGAAGTCGAAGGTCTGGTCCCTGTCCCTTTCTATATCCCCTGGTGGCATGGAGATGTTCAGTTCGAGCCACCCAATCCTGACATAGGTTGTTTGAATCGTCGACTGGTTCGCCTGTATGTCGCCTTCAGATGACCACGTATAAAACCGGACGCTCTCGTTTCCAACATTCGCACCGTGGAGGTTCCAGCTCTTCGTACAGCTGTCGCCCGGACTCATACCAGTGCATGACTGGGCACCCTGTGTTGTGTTGAGCGGCTCAGACGTGGTTGTAGTTGGTATGTTCGTATCGGACGTGGCGTTCCTGACCCGTATCCCGACGTCCCAGCACTTGTAGTTGACGCAGCCCACTTCAACTGAAACAGTGTCATAGTTGAATCTGCTCATGTTCACAGCGAGATTGTTGTTCCACTCAATCGTCAGGGTCCCCACACCCCCAAACACAGTCCTGTTCGCGGCTGAGTAATTGCTCGGCATCTGGCTGTCGTTGCTCTCAGCAAGGCCTGCAACCTCCCTCAGCGAGTTCACAGTCATATCCGCAACAAACTCCATAGTGCAGTTCTGTGTGTTGCCGACTCCATTCGGGTCGAAGATGCCGCTGCACTCGCAAAGGTTGTCGTCCCCGCTACTCCACTGGAGGCTTGTTGAACCGGATATCAAATCGGTTGGTTCCGCGCCCGAGTCGTTCACAAGCGCAGAGATATTCACCCATCCACAGTACCAGTCGTGGCACACAGCTGTTATGTTAACTGTCACTGGGTCCGTCTTGTTCACATCGATGTCAGATGAAGGCTTCTCCACAAAGACTTCAAACCAGCCGGTGTTGACGTCAAAGCTACTGGTATCTGGGTTGGGGTTAAAGGCTGTTGTTGAGTTTGAGAAGCATCTGACTTGATAGCTGTCAGAGGAGTTGCCTATTAGGAGCCATGTCCTGTTGCAGTACTGGCCGTCAGTCAGGTCGCCGCAGGACAGGAACGTGTCGTTGGTTGTGAGGTCAAGCACTCCAGTAGGAATCTGCGCCCAGCCCGTGCCGTTGTTGTACTCTGCTACCAGATATGTATCGTCGCACTGCTGCCTGCATACTGCGCCACATCCCATTATGGCGTCATGGGTCTTGCCTATGGCAGTTGCGCTCAGGTCAAGGTTTGTCTCCACTCCGGTGTCCCTGCCAAATATCGAGGAGTTGTCGTACGTGACATTTGTGTTCACATTTGAATCGGATGATGAGACATTGGCTCCAAAGGACTTCATCCCTTCAAAGGTCATGTTTCCGGTGATGTTGAGGTAGCATCCGGCTACATTCCCGGAGCCTCCGGGGTAGAGCGCAGAGCCGCAGGTCTTTGGATTGGAGTCGCTGGGCTCCCTCTTTATGCCTGTTGTGCTGGTTGCTTCATCAGTTGGCATGGAGCCTGACTCGTTTGTGAGCAGCCAGATTGTGGGTGTTCCGCAGTACCAGTCGTGGCAGATTGCGGTGAAGTTCATCCAGAACAGTGTCTGATTGATTGTCACGTCAAGTTGCGTTGCTGGATAGTCCACCTGTACCTCGAGCCAGCCAATATAGGACTTTATGGTCTTGTTGGTCCAGGTGACATTGTTCGCAACGTTTGTCTCGTTGCTGGTTATGTTGGCACCTATTATCCTGTTTGTGCCTGTAAGCTGCCCCACATTCGAGCTGGCGTTGAACGACTGGGTGCAGGCTGGGGTGGCCTCCGCGTCCAGAACAGAGCACTCGTACGGATTGTCTGCACCAGACTCCCAGACGATGTCCGTGCTCCCGGTTATCATTATCGTTGGTTCTCCGAAGGGCACGTCTGTTGTTAGCGCGGTTATGTTGACAGCCCCGCAGTAGAAGTCGTGGCAGATTGCGGTGATGTTTACTATGAAGTCGGCTGTCTTGCCAATCTCGTATGTTGCAGGTGCAGGAAGATCGACATCAACAGTTATGAATCCAAGATTCACAGACTCATACTGTATTGCGGAAATGTTGCCGAGTGCAGTGACGGAGGTTGCGTTGCACCTGAGATAATATTCATCCTCTGTGTTTCCTGTCACGAGCCATGTGCGGTTGCACCACTCTCCATCGTTGAAGTCGCCACAGTCGTAGGAGGTCGTGTTGGCTGTCAGGCCTGCACCGGATGTCGGGACGTTCTCCCACACGCCTGTATCATTCCACTCAAGGTAGATGTCTGTGTCGTTGCAGAACGTGCCTATGCATCTTGGCGAGCACTGGATGGTTGCTGTGTGCGTTTTTCCGATTGCGTCGTCGTCCGTGCCTATGAGTATGCCAAACGTCTCGTTGTTGAGGTCAAAGGTGAATGAGGTCATGTTGAACTGCTCAGAGGAATCATTCGCCCAAATCTCCACTGTGTACGTTCCGTTTCCAATGAGCCCGGAGTCCCAGTCGTAGTAGTACTCGAATGTTGGGTACCCAGAGACGTTGACCATTGTAGCGTTTGAGACTATCGCGTTGTTGTCAGGGTCCCTGAGGGTCACAAACACTTCCTCCAGGTTCTGCGTGTCGTCAGTGACGTTTGTCGTGACCCGTATTGTGTCCCCTATGTAGAAGGAAGTATGGGTTGCATTGTTTGTGTCCCTTGTGGTCGGGTTCACAAACTGCGGCAGGTCCATGTCACATGAGATTTCGAATCCGGGCTCTGTGAAGTTCCAGCCGTTGCCCTTGGTGTCATTGGCCCACATATAGGCCCACGTCACATTTCCCGAGTTCTTGCACGTGTAGGTGAAGTTCCACCATGCACCTGTGCTGACACCATCCATCTGCGCAGTATAGTTGACCAAGAGCTCGTGGTAGTCTAGATTCATGTAGTAGGAAAGGGTATCTATCTGGTACCTGACCCTCACAGTCGAGGTGTCGTCTATGAGGTCGTCGCACTCCTCCCCATAATCACATACCATGTTCTCAAAGCAGGGGTCTGTCCCCCAAGATGTACATGCCTGATCTGTTAGACCGAGCGTGAGTCCGGGCATATTAACCCATGAATCAGAGGAGTAGTTCCACACCAGATTGGTGAGTGATGAACCCGCGTCTGTGTGCGACCTTATTGCGTTTATGCGCAGCACCATAGATGATACAGCGCTCCTGTTTGAAACTGTGAAGTTGAACTCTATGCGAGCAGGGCTGCCTATGGCGTCCATGGTCGTGCCGTCGTCGAATGTGGTTGTGCCGTTCACAGCATGGCACTTGGGATTACCAGTGAAGGTGCCGCTCACCTCGTCGTCAACACTACACAACTCACCAATGGCAACATATACAGTGCCAACCCCTGTCTGGTCCGTGATGTTGCACGCCACTATCGTCGACTCATTCCTGTACAGGTTCCAGTCTTGTACCTGGCATGATTCGAACTGAGGTACTTCGTTGTCAGCTGCGCAACGCCACGTTGTCCAGACATCGGTGTAGTTCCAGCCGTTACCAGCGTCGTCTATGACCCAAGTACCGCTCCAGTTGTAGTAGCCGCTCGGCCTGGTCACGCAGTCGAACATATACCATGACTCACCTGTCTGGTAGTTCCAATCCGCTGTCTCGTTCCACGTGTCCGTTGTGTTCATTATTGTGTAGAGCACGGTAACGTTTGACAGGTTGTCGGTCACTGTCTGGTTTATCTTGAGCGCGATCGGAGTAACTGTTGAATTTGTGGAGTTGTCCGAAAGTATGACGGGTTGGGTCAGGTCGCAGGTGAATGTTGTGTAGTGCTGGGTCATGTTCAAAGTGTTGCCGGCTGTATCGTTGGCCCATGTCTGGTTCCAGACATAGTTGTCGTCTCCGAAGGATGTGCAGTCCACTTCATAGTAGGACTCGCTGCCCAAGTAGGTGGCTGTATGGTTGGCGTCGTTTATTGTGTATATCACCGCGTCCACGCCAGTCTTATCGTCGAGCACAGTCTGGTTGAGCTTGATGAGCGTGTTGCTGAGCGTTGAGTTCGTGGAGTTGTCTGCTGCAAAATAAGGCGGGTTCGCGTCGCAGTAGATGTCAAGTCCAACAGACTGATGCTGCATCTGATTGAGCACGTCGCTTGAGAACGTGTCCATCCATGTCATGTTCCCGCTTGACCTGCACGCATAGGTTGTGTTCCACCAGTTATCCCCGTCCTGCTGCACGGTTGTGTTGACGAAGACATAGTGCTGGTCTATGCTGAGCTGGACGTTACCTGGTCCGCTGGCCCAGTAGTTGATTTGGACACGGCTGGTGTCCATGAAGTGGGCGCACTCATCAGTTGACGAGCAGATGGTCCACTCATAGCATGAGCCAGAGCCCCAGCTGCTGCAACTGTCGTCTGACGTTGCAATTATAGTTGTATAGCCGCTGTCAGGGTACCATTCACACAGTGAGAAATTGTAAGCTCTCAGCCTGAAGTTGGCAGCTGTCTCATTTCTCCAAGAGTTGGTCCTGAACACAATGCGTTCAGCTGAATCATTAGCTAATGTGAAATCATACGTGACGAAGACGTTGTTTGTGATGTTCCTGTAAATGGAATCATCCTTCATTGTTGAGCCGTCGTCTGCGCATGCTGGAGCCCCGTCCACAAAGTCTCCGGACAGGAGGTTCTCAGAGTTGTAGGCACATGTGTGGTTGGACGAGAAAACCACAGCAGAAACACCAGAGTAGGCATCAGTAACAACACATGTTAGACCCGCAACCTCATCCTTTGCCAAGTCTGCGTTATCAACCTGGCAGTCGCTTATAGTGGGCGGGGTGTTGTCGATTGTGATGTTGACGAACTCGGTGTCGTTGACGTTGTTCACAGTGTCGTTGGCGAAGAAGCGGATTGCGTAGTTTCCGTCCTTGAGTGTGGTTGTGTCGAGCGTGGATGTGTA
>DAOVEB010000032.1 GCA_030669205.1 Candidatus Parvarchaeota archaeon
CGCAGGTTGTCAGTTGTCCTGTTTTGGCTCTTCGCAGTTGGTTCAGTGGTTGCCATGGAGGCGTCCACAGACCGGGAGGTATACTCCCCTGGCGAGGAGGGAGTTATCACCGTCTCCTTGGATGTTCCAGCGTATTACACCTGCCTGATTATGGAAGTGGAGATACTGGATGCGGACGCCAATCTCGTCTACGGCGACATAATGCACTCAACGATACCCGCAAGCGTCTTCAGCGAGCCGTTTAGGGAGACGCACGACAACTTGGAGTGGACCGAGATTCCGGAGGACGGCGTGGTCCAGCGCTCCATCCCCTTCAGCATACCCTTCACAGCACAGGAGGGTGAATATACACTCATCACAAGGGCGCTCTATGAGAACAGTGAGGTTGACTCGGATGTCCTGAACGTCTCCATAGTTGGCGGGACAGCTGCCATCGACGTCTTTGTGGTGGTCCTTATATTTGTTCTTATAATAGCAATTGTAATATGGAGGGAGGTGTGAAATGGTTTACCTGCTTGGTTTTTATATACCCCTGACCGACCTTTTGGTGGTCTTTGCAGCCTTCACGACTCTTCTTTTGGTTGCAGTTCTGATGGAGCTCAGGAAACTCCGTCTGGCGCAGCAGAGGATGGCTGAACTGGAAGGACAGATGAAGCAGATAGAGAAAAAGCTTGACTCAGAGGAAAGGTCGCTCTCAAAGATGCTGGACAAGGTAAAGAAGATGTTGAAGTAGGTGTCTGCAATCCTTGAGCGAATAAGGGCCTACTTCTCGAGGAAGAAAGGCAAGGCAGCAATAGAGGTCAAGTCCCTCTCGTGCGGCTATGGGAAGAAGAAGGTCGTGAAGAACCTCTCCTTCAAGGTCCGGCCTAGGGAGGTCTATGGCATAGTTGGTCTGAGCGGCAGCGGGAAGACCACCATACTGCGCTGCGTGACCGGTCTGATGCGCTACAAAGGAGAGGTCTCTGTCTTTGGCTCCAAGCCTTCGAGGGTCAGACGCAAGATGGCCTACGCGCCGCAGGACAACGCATTTTTCGAGGAGATGACGGTTATGGAGAACATCCGCCTCTTCGGTACAATGAGCGGTGTGAGTCCGGCTCTGGCAGCGGAGCGGGGCGCAAAGATGCTCAGGCAGCTGACGATGGGCGAACATCTCCACTCCTTTGCAGGAAACCTTTCCGGAGGGCAGAAGAAGAGGCTGAACATAGTCCTCTCACTTTTGCATGAGCCGAAGCTGCTCGTTCTGGACGAGCCCTTTGCAGGCCTGGACTACCTCAACCGCAGGCTCCTGTGGGAGTTCATAAGGTCCCTGCGCTCAAAGGGCAAGACAGTCTTCCTCACAACACACCTGCTTGACGAGGCAGAGGAGAACTGCTCCCGCATACTCGTCCTGCGGGACGGGAAGAAGTTCACAGCCGGCTATGTTCGGGAGATACTCAGGAACAGGAATATCATGACTATAGTTGAGCTGAGGCTGGGCTACCTGAGCGAGGAGAACCTTGAGAAGGTTGAGAGGTTCTGCAAGAAGGCGCGCATGCGTGTGCTCGACCATGGTAAAAGGAGCCTGACAGTCTCGCTCCCGCACGAGCGCCCGGAGACACTACTCAACCACCTTTCAAAACTCAGGATAAAGCACAAGGTCCAGGCGGTCAGGCCCCCGTCTCTAGACGATTTGTTCATACTGGCAGCAAGATGAAATTTGTTGAACTGGTCAGGAAGGAGTATTTTCTCCTCATCAGGAGGAGGAAGTTCCTAGCCATGGTTCTGCTCCTCCCTCTTCTGCTTGCAGGCATCTTCGCCATGACCTCAACCCTTTCATCGTTGAAGAAGATAGATATAGCGGTGTGCGACCTGGACAACACAGACGCAACGAGCCAGATGATTTCCTCACTTTCAAGGACATTTGCGGTGCATGAGCTCTCCGGCGACTGTGGAGGAATGGCAGACGGCGTCCGCTCAGGCTCGTTCCTCCTTGGAATCGTCATACCCTTTGGATTCAGCGAGAAGCTCGAGTCCCTGCAGCAGGCGCCTGTGACCCTCTACTACGACAACTCCAAGCCGCAGCTTGCTGCAACACTTGACTACCTCGTGCTCAGGGGAATGAGCGACTACAAATCCTCAACACTTGCAAGTGCCGAGAGCGACGTCCAGACCAGGACCGGCACCCTCCATGACCAGGCAGTCGCAATCCAGGGCGCGGTCAACACAACTGTCGAAGTCATACCCCAGCTCGCATTTATCCAGCCGGACATCCAGGAGTTCATCGACACCATGAACCTGTTGAAAAACATGGACGTAGCCTTCCTCTCAGAACCGGTTGTTATGGTTCGCGAGGGGGTTTACGAGAACTCGGACCCTATGGCGGTCTCATCTGTGATTGTATTCTGCATCCTGGCCATGTTCAACTCGTTCATGCTCTGCTCAACCAACGTCATCTTTGACCGGGACAACAATTTTGTCCTCCGGTTGCGGAGTTCAGGGACATGGTTTCCAACTTACCTGTTTTCAAAGCTCGTAGTTTTCACCGGAGTCACATTTCTCCAGTTCATGCTGGTGTTCGTGGTTTTCCTGCTTCAGGGCGCACAGTTCAGCATAAATTTTGTAGCCCTTCTCCCGCTATTCCTCGTCATATCCTCGCTGGACGTCCTCATCGGTGTCCTAATAGGGACCTTCAGCGAGAACGAGACTTTGGCCATATTAACCGCACTGCTGCTGACACTGCCTTTCCTCTTTCTCAGCGGGATTTTCTTCCCCACAGAACTATTCCCAGACGCGGTGAGGCTGCTGACAGATGTATTTCCGCTGAACATGGAGGTGATAGCGCTCAAAAAGGTTATGATGTTCGGCTTCGCCCTAGGCGAGATAGAGGTCCTGTTCAACACCCTCCTCTTCTATACAGCTGTTGCCTTTGTCGGCTCCTGGTTCATGTTGAGGAGGAGCTAGGCAGCTATTATATCATCAGGCAGTTGGACATCGGTTGAGAACAGCTCATTCCTCACATAGATTGGTGCTTTGACCCTGAGCGCCAGCGCCACGCAGTCACTCGGCCTGCAGTCAATTCCACGTGTGATGAAGCCGTTCTTGACGTAAACTGTTGCGGTATAGTACCCGTCTATCAGGCTGTCTACTGTCACAGCGAGCACAGACACCCCTGACCCTGTTAGCAGGGACGCCTGCAGGTCATGGGTCGTGGGTCTCCTGCCTTTGAGTCCGAGCAACCCGTTTTCTATGGAAAGTCCCTGGTCATGTGATATGTACATTTCCAGAGACCTTTCATTTGAGGTCAGGACCATTGTTGACATGTCCAAATCCAGCTCATCGACTTCGACCCCGTCGACTTCCATGTAATCCTCACCCACAACCGGATACGGAAGGTAGAGCACCAGCAACACCACAGGCACAGCCAAAACGAGGAGCAACTCCCACTTCATAGATGGTAAGACCCTCAGACGGAATAAAAACCTTCCCACCCATTTACTTGCAATATTGTAAAAAAATGAAACCCGGATACAGCGTCCCAAACAGCAAAACAGTACTGTCTTTTGCAAAATACACAATATGAAATTCGGTTTTGCAGTACGGGATAATTTAAATATAACTTCGCTTCTAAGCATATCTTGTTCCACAGGTTGTGGTTGTAAACAAAATCGACCACAACGGGTTGTGATAACTGTGAAGTAAGGAAGAAAAATTGGATGAAAGACGTGAAGGTGTCGGGATATGAAATGTCCATATTGTGGGGATAACAAGTCAAAGGTCATAGACAAAAGGAAAGTTGAAGATTCCAACCGCAGGAGGCGCGAATGCCTCAGGTGCGGCAGGCGGTTCACAACGTATGAGGAGATAAAGAGGCTGGACCTCATAGTTGTCAAAAGGGACGGCAGAAGGGAGCCCTTTGACAGGGAGAAGATAGTGAGAGGTATAATGAGGTCGTCCTACAAGAGGGCAATACCTGAGTCCAAGATTGAGGAAATCGCTGACAGGATAGAATCCGAGTTCTTGAGGAGCGGCAGGGAGGAGATAAGGTCCTCTGAAGTAGGTGACAAGGTCATGAGGGAGCTGAAGAAACTGGACGAGGTGGTCTATGTCAGATTCGCGTCGGTATACAGGAAGTATGATGATATCAGGTCATTTGAGAAGGAGCTGGAGGAGCTGGAAACCAAGCTGAAGGACAAGGACTACAAAAAGGGGCTGAAGGCTCCCAGGAAAATCAAGAAGCGGGACGGGAGAAAGGTCCCATTTGACAGGAGCAGGATAGTCAATGCGATATTCAAGGCAACCGAAGCCCTGGAAAATGGTGACATGCACCTAGCCGAGTCTGTCACTGACAAGGTAGTTTCTGTTATGGCGGAAAGGTACGGCGCCAAGGGCGTTCCAGACATAGAGGAGATACAGGACATAATTGAGCGTGTTCTCATAAAGGAGGGTCATGGCAAGCTGGCAAAGGCCTACATACTCTACAGGGCCAAGCGTGCCGAGGTCAGGGAGATAAAACAGACACTAATTAACATAGAAGGTCTCATGGACTCCTACCTTGACAGGGCAGACTGGAGGGTCAATGAGAACAGCAATATAGGCTATTCGCTCTCTGGGCTCATGATGTACATTACAAGTTCTGTGATGGCCCAGTATGTCCTCAACAAGATATACCCTTCTGAGATATCGGACGCGCACAGAAACGGGGACATGCACATCCACGACCTATCCATGGGCATCTCTGGCTACTGCGCGGGCTGGAGCATCCGCCAGATACTCGAGGAGGGCTTCAACGGCGTCCCTGGAAAAACCGAGTCAAAGCCGCCAAAGCATCTTGACGCAGCAACCTGGCAGCTGATAAACTTCATAGGCACGCTCCAGAACGAGTGGGCAGGGGCCCAGGCGTTCAGCTCATTTGACACCTACCTCGCCCCGTTTGTGAGGACCGACAACCTCACCTATGCCGAGGTGAAGCAGATAATCCAGGGCTTTGTCTTCAACATGAATGTGCCCAGCAGGTGGGGGGGACAGACTCCCTTTTCCAATATCACCTTTGACTGGGTTGTTCCAGACGACATGAAGGACCAGAAGACCATTGTTGCCGGCAAGAGGCAGGAGTTCACCTATGGCGACTGCCAGAAGGAGATGGACATGTTGAACAGAGCCTTCATAGAGGTCATGATTGAGGGCGATATGAAGGGTAGGGTTTTCACCTTTCCCATACCAACCTACAACATAACAAAGGACTTTGACTGGGACAGTGAAAATGCGAAGCTGCTCTTTGAGATGACGGCTAAGTACGGGATACCCTACTTCCAGAACTTTGTTAACAGCAACCTGAACCCCAGCGACGTCAGGTCCATGTGCTGCAGGCTGCAGATGGACATGAGACAGTTGAGGATGAAGGGCAACGGCCTTTTCGGTGCTTCGGAACTCACAGGTTCGCAGGGAGTGGTGACCATAAACCTGCCCAGACTGGGCCACCTTGCAGACGGTGAGGAGGACTTCTTCAAGAAGCTCAGCCACCTGATGGTTCTCGCCAAGAACTCGCTTGAAATCAAGAGGGAACTCGTGCAGAACAACATGGACAAAAACCTCATGCCATTTTCTAAGAGGTACCTTGGGAGCCTTCACAACCACTTTTCAACAATCGGGATAAATGGTATGAATGAGTGCCTGTTGAACTTCATTGACAAGGACATCTCCACTTCAGATGGCAAGGCATTTGCCATCAAGGTCCTTGACTTCATGAACGAGAGGCTCAAAGACTTCCAGGAGGAAACCAGCCATATCTTCAACCTGGAGGCCACGCCTGCCGAGGGAACATCTTACCGTTTTGCCAAGATAGACAAGGAAAAATACCCGGAGATTGTAGTTGCAAATGAGGACGCCTGGAAGGAGGGGGCAGCACCCTACTACACCAACTCGACCCACCTGCCAGTTGACTACACCTATGACCTCTTTGAGGCCCTTGAGCTGCAGGATGAGCTCCAGACAAGGTATACTGGCGGGACAGTGCTACATGGATTTATGGGCGAGAGCATATCAGATGCTGAGACGTGCAAGAAGCTTGTCAAGAGGATAGCCTACAACTATAAGCTTCCCTACTTCACTATAACGCCGACATTTAGCATATGTCCTGTTCATGGATATCTCAAAGGTGAAAGTGCCGTGTGCCCCAAGACCCATTCGGCAGCGGAGCTGAAGAGATTCGGTGTCAAATACAAGGGCAAAACAGCAATACCGTGCGAGGTCTTCAGCAGGGTTGTTGGATACTTCCGGCCCGTCCAGGTCTGGAACCTCGGAAAGAAGTCCGAGTTCAAGCACAGGAAAGCTTACAACGAGAAGAGTTCAATTGCGAGTTTATACGGCAGCAAGGAGACACCAATATCCACCAAGTGACATTTGAGGTGACCCTATTGATAATCAAAGGAGTCCAAAAGACGTCCCTCATAGATTATCCTGGCAACATATGCTCTGTTCTCTTTGTGGGAGGATGCAACTTCAGGTGCCCTTACTGCCATAACTCCGAACTGGTCTTTGATTCTCCGGAGCTGCCTGTCATGTTCACAGATGAAATCCTGAATTTTCTGGAGTCACGGAAGAACTTCATCGACGGCGTCTGCATAAGCGGAGGGGAGCCCACGGTCCATAGGGGACTTCCAGGGTTCTGCGGCAGGGTCAAGAAAATGGGTCTGCTCGTGAAGGTAGACACCAACGGCTCGAATCCCGGGATGCTCAAAATGCTCATAGAGAACAAATTGGTCGACTACATAGCAATGGACGTGAAGGGTCCGCTGGCAACCTATGAGAACACGGCAGGAGCGAATGTTGACCCTGACACCATCAGGAGCAGCATCGGGCTGATAATGGAGTCCGGAGTTGACCACGAGTTCAGGACAACCGTTGTGCCGGGTCTGATTGACGCCGACGACATGAGGAAAATAGCTCAGTTGGTGAAGGGTGCAAGGAGGTTCGCCATACAGCAGTTCAGCAACGGCTCTACACTCGACACGTCGTTCCAAAGCGTGGAACCCTATCCTGAAGACAGGCTGGAGGAGTTCAGGGAGATTGTCAAACCCTTTGTCGGATCCTGTGAAATCCGGGGGACATGAAAGAAAGAAATAAAAAGGAGGACTGACCTATCTAAGATGATGCGGGGGTGCCGGAGCGGTCAAACGGGCTAGATCACATATGTGAGGCCAAGCTTAGGTTGGTTTCCTGTGAAGCCAAGCTCAGGATGTCCATGAGACACCTAGTGGCTCAGTGCCTGCGCGTGTTCGAATCACGTCCCCCGCACTCCTTTGTTTTAGATTTCCAGAACTTTTTTAAGAGAGATTTTTTCAATTAGAGCCATGGATGGAAAAGTAACACTTGATCAGGTCTTGGAACTATCCGAAAGGCAAACCAGATGGTATTCTCTCAACTTTGAGTGGGAGGAACTTATCGAAAAAGAGGAGGACATCTTGATGATAAACAGCATAATATCTCCTATAGATGACATGAATATTTTCCTCAGTCATCACTGCTATGAGAAGGAGGATGTGCAGTATCTGACCTTGGAACTCTGGACACCTGGAGTCTCTTCGTTGAGGGGGAGGATAGTCATCTGCTCGTATGAATACGACCACACACACGGAAAAGGTGATGAGAGAATCAGGGATTTGAACTATGCCTTTGTCTGGTCGCATATCAGCAATCCTGAAAAGTTTCCACATATCATTTCAAGAGAACACCAGTTGGAAGGAAAATTTCCTCCTATTCGCATACACGGAAAAAATGAAGAAAAAGCAAAACAAGCGGTTCTTTATCTGAAGGAGATTCTGGGAAAACCGACCCCCTGAGTGAGAATCATCGCCATGCGACCTATGCTCGATTTTATATACTTGAAAATAGTTTTTTGCTTCATATGCCACTAGATGAACCACTTACCAGCAATGACCCAGTTCCAGCCAAGTATATGGCTAGATTTGTTGGTCCGATGTATATTCCAGCTGCTTATAATGCTGCCCTCCTTGGCCTGACTGAAATCACCAAAGCAGGTTTTCCTCCAGGATTCGAGGATTCCCCGTTTCCCAGCACAATATATGAGCGTACTAATTGTTCTGAAGGTGTTAGGTTTGCAAATTTGATGCAGGATATGTTTCTCAACATACCACCTCAGCTTCTTGAGAGTCTGGTTTTGGGCGGAACACTCGGCGCACTTGGCGGAGCTTTGATGGGGGGTGTCTATGGAATCAAAAACTCCAAAACCCGCGGTGGAAAGATCAAATCCACGCTTTCAGGAGCACTTGCAGGAGGCGCTTTTGGCTCAATGATGGGTTCATCAACCGCCAACATCGCACTTTTCAACAGTGCAGTTGAATACTTTGGCGAATGGACAGGTCAGGGTGGTTTAGATATTTTCAACAAGTCGGCTGGATATGGTATTGATATCGTTGCAGCAATGGCACTACTGTATCCAATCATGCTGGGGCTTACTTTCTTACCTTTGATTTATACAGCTTACAAGATTAGAAAACCTCTCATTGAACAGGCTGAAAATCTAACAGATATCTTACACGAAAATGGCGTCGTTTAAATCCAAAGTAGAACCATTTGAAAAATACACTGATATGTACGACAGATGGTTTGAGACCTACAAATACACCTACCTTTCCGAAGTAGAGGCAATTAGAAGATTAATGCCTGATTCTGGAATCGGACTTGACATTGGTGTTGGAACTGGCAGGTTCTCCGAGCACTTGGGTGTACAATACGGTGTTGACCCCTCACCAAAGATGCTTAAGATAGCTAAGAGAAGAGGTATGGATGTAAAGAGAGGCTTTGCTGAGGACTTGCCTCATCCGAACTGCGAATTCGACTATGCGCTTATGGTAACTACAATATGCTTTATTGATAGTCTCTCTAGGCCATTTGAGGAAGTATACAGAGTTCTGAGACATGGAGGATACTTCGTCAACGCCTTCATTGACAAGGACAGCGAGATAGGAAGGATATACCAGGAGAATAAGGAGCACGATCCCTTCTACCATGTTGCAACTTTCCATTCAATAGACGAGGTTGTTGAATGTATGAGGTCAGCTGGATTTGATGACTTTGAATTCGTACAAACGATCTTCAACCTTCCTGACCAGATTGAGAGTTCGAAGGAGATTGAGAATCCAAAGCCAGACCGTGGTGAAGGGTCTTTTGTTGTTGTTAGGGGAATGAGACCTCGCAACAGAAACTCGATGTTAGGCATCACATTGGAACCATATACATTATTGCCAGACCTATAGCAATGACTGAAAGCCAGACTCCCTTGCTCCATCGTATTACCTTAGCTCCGTCCAATGGGTCAAAAGGCAGCATGTTGAACACAGCCAGCCACGCGTTGACAGCTGCGCCCATCAACAGCGTGCTCCATGGGAAAAAGAGATATACCCCCAGAAAGACCAGCGCCACAACTAGGTTCACAGCCGAACCCGCCACACCCACCTTGCCTATCTGCTCCCTGCTCAGATACGTCATTGAGAAGCCGAACCGCTCCTTGCGCGTGTTTGAAATCATCACAGCACCTGGCGCTGCGAAGACAAACGAACCATAGGAGAGCACAGCCATCAGCACTGTGAACATCACACCGGTCGGCCAGGCGCGGAACTCTGCCCAGCACCCGTATCTCTGCGCAGCGAGCTTGTGCCCCAGCTCCTCGTGCAAAACGAATGCAGAGCCAACTATGACCAGCGAGTCAACCAGAAACATGGGCGAGTAAATACCCTGCACAAATATCTCATCACTGTGCAGCACGAGCGAAAATGCGAAGACTATGGCGGCCGTTGCAACCCCCAGATGCTTCATCTCAGTTCTGCTGAAATTGATTTCGCCTGCCACATTACAACCTGTCCAGAGGCGTTATTAAGGTTTTCTTATGGCATGACCCCTGCCAATACCTGCTGCAGGGACAGGAAAGTGTAGGATATGCCAACCACGAAGAAGTACCCCACAGTTGCTATAACTACCACATCCCTCACCACCCTCACCTTCTTAGGCGAGAGGTTCAGAAAGCCCATGAATGAAGATAGGCACAGCACCTTCATAAATCTTTTTGAGGCAGTAGTTCTGGGTGCTTTCGGAGAATCTCGTCTAACGTAAATTTGGATAGCCTGTGTCTTTCTGCGTAGTCATCGGTTGCCAGCCAGAATAGTTTCATGATTTCTCTCCGCGGGTTGTCTTCATCACCCATAGACTCAAACTTCAACTCTCCCACTCCTAACTGATACATCGATTCGTAAAAATCTTTGGTGTATGGATTCTGGCTCAGAGCATTTAGGATTGGATCGAATTTTTCTCCAAAACTTACGTAATCCTCTTGGGACATGTAGATCACGGCTGTTTCTCTATCGTTTTCAGATATTGTCAGAACACCGTAGGTCCTTCCAGCGTCTACTCCAGCCCCATGTAGGACCGACTTCATAACATCATCCGAGGGCAATACATGGGATAGAACTATTCTAGCACCAATCCATGGCTGTTCTCCTCTGACCCCTTCGAGGTTCACCTTCTTTTTCATCTTCTGTGCAGCCTTTCCAATAGAGTGACTTATCAATGGGACGGGTTCTGGTGAGACGGTCTCCACTATGTCTTCACATGTGTGCAGTGGAAATGGTCCGTTGACGCAGAACCATCCGCGTGTTCCCGGTTCGGCCTCATGTGCTGGCACCAACTTTCCTTTCTCGGTTAGGACGGCACCAACTCTCCACGGTGTCAAAGTCATACCACTTTCTTTTACATTGCCAGAGGTGCATAGCCCTGATGTTGAGCCATAGATGTTGTGGATGTGCTTTGCTGGTTCGCCGAGTATTCCTTCAAGCATTTTCTGCTGATTGGCTTCTAGATGCATTGCACCTGCCGCTATCGTCACATTCTGCAGCGTCTCCTTCAACTCACCGTCCTTTTTGGCGATCATGACAACTCCCATCAAGTCTGGTGGCAGGAGTGCTAGGCCCCCTCCTTCTCTGAGAACATCTATGAACATCTCTCTGAAGGTGCTGTTCTGCAAACCAACACTCACCTGACCGTATGGAACTATCATTGCCTTCTTGGGTCCAAGTCCTGCAATGACACTCCTCGTGACTACCTCCGAAGAGTGTTTGAACTTCGGGTCTGGAGAGGGAGCGTAACCCAAAACGAGACCAAAGTCACGGTCTGTTTCGAGTCCTGCATTGAGAAAGAATACTCCCATATCTGTTGCATAGACGTCTGCCATAATTTCAACTGGGAACCGTTTTGGTCTGCCCGTTGTGCCAGTTGTACACGAGTACATCTTTGGCTCTGTTGCTTTGCCAGACGCAACATATTCTTCTATTTGGTTTGATATGTGTGCATCTGTTGTTATACCTGAAGAGAGCATCTCTTCAATGCCGGAAAATGTCTTGAAACCCCAATCTTTTATAATCTTGTTGTAGGGATAGAGATGCTTTTCAGCAATCTCCAAGTACTCAGTTTTAGACCCTATATCTCTGCTGAGTTTGTATCTTTCAAAAATTCCTTTTTTGTCCACATCAACATTTTTCTCTATCTTCTCCTGTGTCGGGTCAGTTTGACCCCTCAAATCGATTACCAAACCTAACATATTCGATTCCATTTTTATCTACCTCCTCAAGTAACCCACAAACATAGCAGTGACACCCAAAATTATGGGTACTGTTTGAACTGTTAGTGGAACAATACCTCTCTGTGCAATGAATGAACATACAATATATGATAGTAAAAATATGACCGAACCGAGTGTGAAGTATAGCATCTTCTGCGAGTATGTGGCTAGATGCTTTTTGGTCCTCCGGTACACCTTGTAAAAGAGGAAGGGGGTTAGAGATGCATGGATGATTGAAAGTATGCCCATAACCATCTGGGTCATACTATCGGGGGATATCATCCATGAGCCATCCACCCTACTCAAAGTCAAATTTGAAAGTATTAGAACATAGACGATGGAGAAGGAGATTGGTATGAATAGAAGTGAATATAGGTAGTTTAGCTTGTTTCTCATATAAATGACCAATGGTGTGAGCAACAAAAAAAGACCCCCGCTCAGTGAGCAGATGATCGATATCTTTGTGAGCATGGTTGCCAAGGTGATGTCTAATGTCATATAACGTAGTACAGAGACGATGGAATAGGTCATCATAGAGATGAGAAAGGTAGAAAATGTCATCTTGCTCAATACCTTTCTACGCTTCCTATTCAAAATTATGAGGAAATACAGCAGTATGAAAAAACTTATCATTGGCGGAAACAACCAAACCGCTTCAGAGATAGTGATAAATTTCCATACCATTGTAATAAACTAAATTTGTCGGATATATATCCTATCTGGGAAAATTTTTCGATAAAATTTTCCCCCTTACTATATTCCTAGACGTTACAGACCAGATACTGTGGAAAAGGTTGCCAGCGTAGAGAGGCTTGCTACAGGAATACTAGGCATGG
>DAOVEB010000017.1 GCA_030669205.1 Candidatus Parvarchaeota archaeon
CAGATATTCAAGGTCTACACAAAGGATATGCCCCTCACAAAGGATGTGGACATCAAGGAGTTGGTGGGTGATACCAAAAATTATTCTGGTGCGGACATCCAGGCACTATGCAGGGAGGCTGCCATACTTGCTCTCCGCGAAGATATGAAGGCGAAGGAGGTCACAAAGGAGCACTTTAAGATGGCCTTAAAACAGGTTGGTCCGTCCCTGCGTAGCAAAGACCTTGACAGATACGAGGGCTTTGTCGAGCGTGTGAAAGACCGAGTGACCAAGATACCTGAAAAGGATATAAACTACTTCGGCTGAATGATATATGGCGGGTTGTCGGCTTCTGGAGGTAGACGATGCTAGACAGATTGTACGCATTGATAACGTCCGATGACCTCACATGGGAAGGTCTCATACGCGACATAGTCAAGCGGGAGAACATGAACCCTTGGGATATAGACGTAGCTAGGCTCTCCAATAGGTATATCACAAGCATAAGGGAGCTTGAGTCACTCGACTTCAGGGTCTCCGGCAAATTTTTGCTCACAGCCGCAATTCTTCTTCGCATGAAATCTGAGGTTCTTGATGTTGAGGACCTTTTGAAACACCACGATTACTACTTGGCAGACCTTGCAGGCGCAGTTGACCTCAACAGGGTCTTTGAGAAGCCGGTTCACCCTGTTGGTTCTATAGTCCCTCGCCTGCGTCCAAGGCAGTTGAGGCGGGTTACACTAGATGACCTTGTCGAAGCCCTCCAAAAGGCTATGGAGGTCAAAGAGAGGAGGGAAAGGCGTTATCAGGAGCGGGAGAAGATAAAACGCATGCGGTCAAAGTTCAAGCCGACCAATATAAAGAGGAAGATTAAGGACCTCTACAACCGTATCGTCATCTTTTTTCAGAACCGGGGAACAGACCGCGTGGCGTTCCGAGAGTTGATTCCCTCGAATGACAAAAATGATATAATCTGGACGTTTATCCCATTACTCCATCTTTCCAACAGCGGAAAGATTGTACTGGAGCAGGAAAAGGAATTTGGTGACATTTATGTCAGAGAACCGGAAACATCTGATTGAAGCCCTCATCTTTGCGACACCTGAGGGTATGACTGCACTTGAGATAGCTGGCAAGGTCGGTATCAGCGAGAGCAGGTGCAGGTCTCTGCTGAAACAAATTCAGAAAGATAGGGTTGGGGGTGCGGTCGAAGTTGTTGTGGAGGGTGACAGCTGGAAGATGAGGATAAGGAAGGACTTGTCAAATAACGTTAGGAAGATGGTTTCAATCAAGTCTGAGTTCGACTCCTCCGTTGTGAAAACCCTTGCCATAATAGCCCTGAAGGCACCTGTAAAACAGTCTGAGATTGTTCATCTGCGCGGCAACAAGGCCTATGAGCATGTGGTGAGACTGGAGCAGTTTGGATTCATCTCCTCAAAACCCCACTCCCGCACAAAGTTGCTCAGATTGAGGCAGAGGTTTTATGACTACTTCGACATAAAAAAGGGGGAGGAAAGATATTTATTTGAGCAAAGGTAATTTGATACCTATGTTGAAATTGAGAAGGGTTTCTGAGATGTGGGGTCTGAAGACCTTTACAGACGCTGGCGACTATTTCGGGGACATAGATGAGGCTATAATAGAGGGAAACAAACTTTTTGGTTGGAAGATACGCTCTACAAGAGACTCGTTCCTTTCCAAGACCCTTGGCGGTGCAAAGGGAGTAATAATCCCACACCAGCTGGTGAGAGCCATTGGCGACATAGTCATAGTGTCAAAAGCAGCCATTCCTTCTTTTGAAGGAGATACACCTGAGTGAGACCCGACAAGTGAAATTATTTATAAATGTAGTATAGGGAGTCAGTTCTATGAGGAGAGAGTTGAATTTCAAGACAACTGAGGAGATAGAGGTTCCCAAGCTTCTCGTTGACCAGGTTGTTGGTCAAGACCAGTCAGTTGCCATAATCAAGAAGGCCGCGTCCCAGCGCAGGAATGTCCTGCTCATAGGGGCGCCCGGCACAGGCAAGTCCATGATAGGTCAGGCACTTGCAGGACTTCTCCCAAAGGAGAAACTCATTGATGTCATATGCCTTCCGAACATGAGGGACGAGAACAACCCAGTTATCAAGACAGTTCCCGCAGGTCAGGGTAAAAAAATCGAAATCCGCTCCAAAATCAAGGGTCTTGCCCCTGACAGGGACAGGTCCATAATGGTTTTCCTCGCCCTCTTCGTTGCCCTGAGCGTGATATCCTACGCAGTTGACTGGATAGTCTCTGTTGAGGGCTCGGACGTGCTCAAGGCAGCAGACAGAATCTCCGGAACCATATTTATCATAGCCTTCATGCTGATTGCAATCATCTTTTATTCCACGTACAAGATGCGGACAGGCAGGAATACAAAGATGTTCGCACCCAAAGTCATTGTAGACAACACGGGAAAGACGACAGCGCCATTTATCGACGCAACTGGTTCGCACGAAGGTTCGTTGCTCGGTGACGTGAGGCATGACCCATTCCAGAGCGGGGGACTTGGCACACCCGCACATGAACGGGTCGAGTCAGGCGCGATACACAAGGCGAATCAGGGAGTTCTTTTCATAGACGAGATAGCGACTCTGAAGCCGGAGATGCAGATTGAGATTCTAACAGCCATGCAGGAGAGAAAATATGCGATAACAGGAAGGAGCGAGCGTTCTGCTGGCGCCACAGTCAAGACAGAGCCTGTTCCATGCAACTTCATTCTACTTGCAGCAGGAAATCTACAGACAATAAGGAACGTCCATCCTGCCCTGCGTTCAAGAATCAGGGGCTATGGTTATGAGGTCTACATGAATACCACAATGGAAGACACAGCTGAGAACCGGGAGAAGTTGGCAAGAATTGTTGCCCAGGAAGTGATTAACGACGGCAAGATACCCCATTTTACAAGGGATGCAGTTCTTGAGATAATAAATGTGGCCCGCCGCATGGCTGGTAAGAAAGGCTATCTCTCGCTCAAGATTCGCGACATAGGTGGCATGATTCGTGCAGCCGGCGACTTGGCAAAAGAGAAGAGGGCAAAGTACGTTGAAAGGAGGCACATAAAAGCGGCACGCGAAGTCGCACTTTCCCTTGAGCACCAGATAGCCGAGAGGTTCATCAGGGACAAGAAGGAGTATCAGGTGATAAGGAGTACAGGCGTAGCTGTTGGCAGGGTGAACGGGCTGGCGGTGATTGCAGATTCGGACTCGGGCTTGATACTTCCAATAGAGGCTGCGATAACACCCTCTCTGGCAAAGGAACACGGTGAGATAATAGCAACAGGCCAGCTTGGCAAGATGGCGAAGGAGGCAGTTGAGAACGTAAGTGCCATAATCAAGAGATATTCGGGCAAGGATGTGTCCTCCTTTGACATCCATATCCAATTCATCCAGACATATGAGGGAGTAGAAGGTGACAGCGCATCAATCTCGATTGGAGCCTCTATGATATCAGCACTTGAGAACATTGAAGTGAGGCAGGACACTGCTATGACAGGTTCACTTTCCGTTCGTGGCGAGGTCCTACCTGTTGGGGGAATCAACGCAAAGCTCGAGGCTGCGCTTGAGGCGGGCATCAAGCGCGTAATTATCCCCAAGATGAATGAGGGAGACGTTCTGCTGGACAAAAAGGAGAGAAAGAGGCTTGAGATAATCCCTGTTTCCAACATGGCAGAGGTCATAGAGCATGCCTTTCACTGGAAGTCTTCGTCAAAGAAGGTACTTGGGAAGATAAGGAGAGCAATTTTATGATGGAATCCAAACTCTCCGACCTATGTTCTGAACATGGGGTGGTTTACAGCGACCTTCGCTCCGTGAGGTCCAGAATACAGGTGATTTCCTCAGACTCCAGGAATACCAATATCTCAGACACGACCTTTTCCGGCTTCGGCGTTCGGGTCTTCAAATCAGGGTCCTTGGGCTTCTCATACAGCACGGATATGACAGACCTTGGGAAGACCTTTGCCAGGGCAGTCAAAATTGCGCACAGTGTCGGAAGAAAAGACGCACATCTGCCAGAGAGAAACCCCATCAGAGACAGATACACCAAAAGTATCAAAATAGACCCCTTTTCAGTTGAAGAGCCTGAGAAACTTGCTTGGCTCAACTCCTTCAGAAAAGGGCTCCAATGCAAACCGATTAAGGACGTCCATACAGCACTCCTTTTTTCAAGAGTCAACACCATCTTTGCCGATTCAGCAGGTTCAGAAGTTGAGCAGACCATCACCCGTTCCATGGTCGGTGTCAATGTTGTCGGAGCCAGAAACGAAACTTTGTCTTCGGTTTCATTTCGTAGGTCAGACACCGCTGGCTATGAGCTGCTCTCTGACATAGACGTTGAAAAAGAATCTGCAGAGCTGAAGAAAAGACTTTCCAACACACTCTCGGCCGGGAGAGCTCCTGCTGGGAAGTTCACAGTTGTCTGTGACCCGAAACTTACAGGTCTTTTCTTTCATGAGGCAGTTGGCCATGCGTGCGAGGCGGACTATGTGCTGAACAGGGCTTCTGTACTCTGCGACAAGAGGGGGGAGTCCATAGCTTCCTCCACAGTAACCCTTTCGGACGACCCGAACCTCCGTACATGGGGCCACTACAAATACGATGACGAGGGAACAAGGGCAAAGGAGACGAGACTCATCAGTGATGGGCTCCTGACCGGCTACCTCCATTCCAGGACTACGGCTGTGGAAATGGGTGTTGAGCCCACTTCGAACGGTAGGGCCATGTCAACCGAGGTTGTACCCATGCCAAGGATGTCTGTTCTGAAGGTTGAGCCGGGTGATATGTCTGTGGACGAGATGATGTCCATGGACAATGTAATCCTTGCGAAGGGGTTTACAGGAGGCGAGGTGGACCTTGTCAAGGGCAACTTCATCTTTGGCTGCGAGGAAGCCTTCTTAATCAGGGAAGGGGAGAAGATTCCGCTGCGCGACGTGGCCTTCAGCGGCAATATACTGGAGACTCTGAGGAATGTTTTGGGCATTGGCAAAAAACTGCAACAGACTTACACAGGAGGCATGTGCGGGAAGAAAGGCCAGTCGGTTCCTGTCTCTGAGGTGATGCCTTACATGGTCGTTTCAGGTGTTTATGTTGGTGGAGAGAACAGTTGAACATATAATCAATGCGTCACGCTTTGACGTGGAAATCGTGCTCTCCGGGACAGAGAGCACACTTTGCCAGTTCGACAACGGCGTTGTCGCAGTATCAGGCGACTCCCCATTCCTAGGGATAAGGGTGACCAGTGGCAGGAGGTCAGGCTTCGCATCTTGTTCAGACACAAAGGACTGGAAGAAGACCCTTAGCAGGGCAACAAAGGTCATGAAGGTTTCCGAACAACTTGAGTTCAAACCAACACTCGCCACCAAAGCAAAATTTCCGAAGGTGAGCTGTGGAAAAGCCCTCTGGAACCTTGGTGAAGCTGAGACCATATCCATGTTCATGAGGATGTGTGACGTCGAGCCGCCCATAGTTTCAGCGAGCCTCGAGAAAAGGAACATGAAATTCCACTTCGCCAACTCCAATGGTGTGGATTCACACCACCAGTGCTCCTGCGTCTCAGCGCACATAGAGGTGAGTGAGAGTGGTATAAGCGCATTTGAGAGCCATACAGACACCAAACCACTCGACGTTGAAAAAATCTCGGGTTCTGCAGTTGAACTCTGCAGGCAGTCCCAGAAACCCGTAGATTTTGAGACCAAAAAGATGCGTGTACTCCTGGACTACTTCGCCCTTGCAGCGCTTCTTGAAAAGGCAGTCATTCCGTCTTTTCTGGCAAGCATGGTGCATAAGAACAGGTCGAAACTGGCTGGCAAGGTTGGCAAAGTCCTATTCAGCAGAGACCTCTCGCTGAATGATGTCGGTACAAAGTACCTCAACGCGTCACCATCCGACGCCGAAGGCACACCGCGCAGCACAACTGAACTGGTTGGAAAAGGCAGGTTGCTTGGCTTCCTCTATGACAGGTACTCTGCACAGAAGGATGGTGTCAAATCAACTGGCAACTGCGGTTCGCTTGCGTCAAGACCTTCGGTTGTGCCTTCAAACATAGTTGTGGAACGGGGCAACGGCTCTTTTTCCGGACGGTATCTCCACGTCCATTCAATCTCTGGAGCTCATACTGCAAACAGCGTCTCAGGTGACTTCTCGGTTAATGTGAACAACGCGTTTTTGGTCGACAAGGACATGAAACCTGTAAAACATGCCATGTTGTCTGGAAACGTCTTCGAACTCCTGAACAAGATTGAGTGCATTGGCAAGAAATCCCGCCAAGAGGGTGTTGTCCGCACACCACCCATAATGTTTTCGAATGTTCAGGTCATAGCCTGATTACATCGCCCTGAGTCTTCTTATTCTCTCGTCTATGTCAGGATGGGTCGAAAAAAGTCCAGTTATCTTCTTCGCCTTGAAGGGATTTGCAATGAAGAGATGTGCTACTGCGTCGCTCACATGGAGTCTTTCGGCGTTGTGATTTTTTATTTTTTCGAGTGCGTCCGCCAACCCATCTGGATAGTGTGAGAGCTTTGCGCCGCTCGCATCAGCAAGGAATTCCCGTTTCCTCGACACAGCCAGTTGCACCAGCTTTACTGATATGGGTGCCAAAATTGCAAGTACCAGACCAATCAGTATGAATATTCCGCCCCTATCTTTCCTGTCCCGCCTCCTGCTGCGGAAGAACATGGAACGCAGCGCCATCTGGCTGACCATGGCCACAACACCAACAAGAACAGCTACAAGGGTCGCGAATCTGATGTCGTAGTTCGCTATGTGTGACATCTCGTGCGCGAGGACCCCTTCAATTTCCTGCCTGTCCAAGTGTTTCAGGAGACCTGTTGTGACGACTACCACCCCGTGCTCCGGGTCCCTGCCAGTTGCAAAGGCGTTTATGTCTGGTGAGTTGATGACGTGGACCCTCGGCTTTGGAATGCCGCTTCCAAGGGCAAGAGCTTCGATTATGTTGATGAGATATCTGTGCTCCTCCACTGTTGCAGGTCTGGCTTTTGTTGCAGCAAGCACTATCCTGTCGCTGTAGTAGTATGAGAAGACGACCTCCACAACTGCTATGAAGATGGCGATTGAAAAGATGATGAACGCCCAGCCAGAGCCGAAGAACCACCCAATACCATATCCAAGGGCTCCAATCATTAGTACAAAGAAAAAGACTAGAAGGTAGGAGTTTCTCTTGTTGCGACTAATCTCGTCGTGGAAGCTTATGGGTTCCATTTCACTCAAACTTTACCTTTACAGCCTTCCTATCCACTTCTGCGACTTCGAAGTACTTTTCCACTTTCCTACTGCCCTTGAAGAACGTTCCGGGTATTGTGGTTATCAGGTTGTTGTACGTCAAAACACTGTCGTTGTAGAACTGCCTTGAGTAGGCAATCTTGTTCTCTACTCCACTCAGCTCCTCTTGGAGCATGAGGAAGTTCTCGTTCGCCCTGAGCTTCGGATAGTTTTCTGCAACTGCAAACAGTGTTTTCAGCGCAGCTGTCAGTTGGTTGTTGGCCATGGCTTTGCCCTCTGGGCCCTTTGCACCCAACATAGCAGAGCGGGCTTTGGTCACGTTCTCGAAAACCCTGCGTTCGTGCTTCATGTAACCCTTAACCGCTTCGACCAAATTTGGTATTAAGTCCGACCTCTTCTTGAGTTGCACGTCAATTTGAGCCCATGCGTTATTAATCCGGTTGGAAAGTATCCTAATTCTGTTGATGTAGTAGACTATCACTAGAACAACGATGAATGCAAATACTGCGAGTCCGATTGTCAATAACAGCGACATGAAAGAGAATACAACGAAGCCGGATTAAAAAGATTTCCTTGATTTTGTGAACTGTGACAAGGACAACTCACACTCTTAAAATAAAAATTAGCGGGGGATGGATTTGAACCATCGACCTTTGGGTTATGAGCCCAACGAGCACTCCAGGCTGCTTTGGGCTGAATTTTTTAAGTTCATCTACCCCGCTATTCTGGAGCCTCCATCCATCTCCTTAATTTTATCGAGTTATGTTCGCCATTAATAAACTTAACGGGAATGTACATCCTATATGAATCTTTTTTATCTTTCTTTGATTTGATTCTTTTTTTCAGAGAAGGTGTCAAACCTAAGGGTTGAAGATAATCCAACAGCAATTTCATTAGTCTCAGATCAGTATTTACAACATCTATCATTCTCTTATTTTTGTTTACATGAGCTTCAGCATCAATGAAACCTGAGATAAATCCTATTTTGAAATCGTTTGTCTGTTCTTTATCAAATAGTATTTTGACATTATTTGACATGAACTTATAAAACTCTTTTGAATTGATTCTGATTCTTATACAATTAAATCTTCTGTCTTTGTATTTTAGTGGATTGGCACCAATCTTCTCAATAAGCTCGCAGAGATTTTCTATGATATCTTGATCTCTTTTTGAATTGAGGAAAAGTTCTACTGAATAATGTCTAGATTTCTTATCATGGTATTTATATCCATCACCCAGAAATAGGCCCACAAAATAACCAATTTCTTTTTCTGATAGGTTGTTTAATGTTGTTTCTCTACCCCGCATAATAAAGTTGCAACAAAAATACATTAAAAACCTTTCTAATCAGAATTTAACGACGCGCAACATGTCCCCAAACTTCTTCTTTGCGTACTCAGCGTTTTTCTTCGAGAGATTACCATAGGTCAATAACACCACAGGCATCTTCCTGTCAGCCCCTTCTGTGTGTGCCATGCTGAGGTCTGATTTGGCTATCCTCTTCTTTCCACGCGCCTTTATGAAGCAGCGCCTCTCAAAAGGCTGGTGGAACCTGACAACCAGATTCATTTCCGACCCTTTCCTGACAACCTCCATCTCGAGAATTTTCCCACCCATCTCCGCTATCTTGCGCTTGACTTGGGCTTCGAACTCACCCACATCTTTGGGTACGCGTTCCCCCTCCACAAGTTTCTTTTCGCCAAAGACAGATTCCCTCCCTTCAACTTTTGGAACAGCAACTTCCCTCTTTGGCTCACGGACAGCTCTACTGTTGAACAGTTCCGCCACCCTATCGTTGTTCACACCAACGAGCTTCCATATAGTCATCTCTCTGTCACCTGCCTTTACGTGCAGCGGAACAACAAAGTCCTTCAGATTGTTCAGCACGAACTTTTCCTGTACGCTCAGGTCGTCGTCTGCAACCACTTTCCTCTCCTTGAAGGACTTGAGAATCTTCACCTCAATCAGGTTGAGTGAGTCCTCAACCACCTTCATCATTCTGTCTTCCTGACCTTCGAGGTAGTATATTGGGGTGTTACCCACATTTTTTTGAGACCTTTTTACACCTTTCCGTCCCAGAACTTCAGACAGGATTGCAGAGGTCATGAAGCTGTCCTTGCCAAGCACCTTACCTATTTGTATTGGGTGCGAAGGTCCGTTCTCGGCCAGAAATCTGACGATTTTGCTGTGATTGTCCCCTTCCATCGTGTTCATTTTATGGAGCTGTCCAAATATCAACTTTTCCTTGTGAAAGTTTTATATTTATGAGGCCAGAAACCTCTTTTATGCTCTCCGATGAACAGGGCAGAAAACTGCTTCAGCTTGCCAGACACGCAATAGACTCGCACTTTTCAGGTCAGAAGCCGAATGTTCCTCAGGACGATTTCTTCAAAGAGAAACATGGCGTCTTTGTAACCCTAAAGAAGGATGGGAGGCTGCGGGGATGCATTGGATTTCCTGAACCTGTCCTGCCGCTTGATAAAGCCATTGTCCAAGCTGCGCGTGCAGCTGCTTTTGGAGACCCGAGATTCCACCCTCTTGAAAAAGGCGATGAATTTGACATAGAACTCTCCATTCTCACAAAACCAGAGCTGATGGACGTTCCCAAGACAGAGATGGTCGGCGAGATTAAAGTCGGTTCAGACGGTCTGGTTGTACGAAGCCCGCTCACCTCCGGACTGCTCCTCCCACAGGTCGCCCTTGAGCAGGGTTGGAACGCAGAAGAGTTCCTAGTCCACACATGTCTCAAAGCAGGACTTCCTTCAGACGCGTGGCTGAAGCAGGAAGTGAAAGTCTTTAAATTCCAGTGCCAGATATTCCACGAAAGATGAAAGTCTGTGTGCTTGGCGACCTGCACGGAAAGAAGTTCAAACTGCCAGAGGCAGAGCTTTATCTTGGCGTGGGAGACCTTTCATCGCTGGGAGACGCTCCAGAGAAGCAAAGAGAGGAATTCAACTCCGCCATAAAATCTGATTTGAAAATTATGAAGGGGTTCTTCCGGAGCCAGGATGAGCGCGCCTTCCTGAAGTTCGTCAGCGAGACATACAGAGAGATGTACGGATGGCTCAACTCGCTTGAAAAGCCGGTGTACATGGTCTCGGGCAACAGGGAGATAATCTTGACTCTGATTATGAAGGAGTTCCAGCCAGGTGTTGAAACCCCGTATGAGGCGGTCGAGAGCTTTGGAAACATCAGATACATAGATAACCAGACTGTCAGATTCAATGGTCTGACAATATACGGCCTTCCGTTTGTGCCTTCGAACGAGCCTTATGTGCGCAGATTCAGCAGGATTCCACTGTTCAGACAGCAATTCGAATCGCTGAGAGATGTGAAGATCCCTGGAAAACCCGATATAATCCTATCCCACTCCCCACCTCTCGGCATACTGGACCACAGTTCTGTTGTGGGTTACACCGGTTCAATCGAAGTGCTGAAGGTGCTCAAGGAGAAACAACCGAAATACCTGTTCTGCGGCCATCTGCATGAGGCCAAAGGCATGAAGCAAGTTGGGCAGACAACTGTCGTGAACCTTGGAATGACCTACGAACTCTTTGACCTATGACTATTTATTATCTTCTTCAGAAGCGACTGGGTCTTTTTCTTTTCCACCTTTGAGAAATCTTCTCGTGAGATAAACTTGATACCATCCATTTCCATCGTTTCGACATCCTTGACATCGTCCTCAACAGGGATACCCCCCATCTCCCATACCTTGATTGTCCTCTGGAGACGCTCAACTTTTCCTTCCAAACACCTCAACTTTTTCCTGATGCTCTTTATGGTGTCGAGCCGGGCGTCTGCCAGTCTCCTTATAGATCCGTTGGTTATGTGCCTGACAACCTTTGTTCTTGTCGTCTCCAACATCCCCACTTCCTTTCTCAGCCCGCGGTTCTCAGCTCGGAGTCTTCCAATCTCCTTTTCCAACCCACTCTCGCGCTTCTTTGGTCTCCTCACAACCTTCTCCTTTTCCATCATCTCCCTCAATGCATCAGCCCTGTTTATTGCCTCGTTAAGGACCAGCTTCCTTTTCACAGAGTCCCATTTCTTTGGAGGTATGCTCTGCTCCACTTTATCGAACATAGATTTATGCACAGAGTACGCGTACAGCGCAGCAGCCATTGCGTCCCTCTCATGGCTCCTGAACCCGCCAGCGCTTCCTTTCTTTTCCAGAGCAGACATATCCTTCCTTGGCGCGACCAGTTTGGCCTTGAAACGCGCACATATCTTCTCAACAAAAGCAGGAACCTTTGCCTTGTCTGTTGATATTATTACGGGTCTTCCAATCTTGGATATCACTTCAACGACCTTTTCCAACCCCCAGTTCTTCCCACTCACAACCTCGACCACATCGCTGCGTAAGTCAAGAGCAGCAACAGCTGTTGTTGTTCCAGGGTCGATTCCGACGATGAGATATTTCATATATAGTTATCCAAGGGAACCTTACTTTTAATTAAATTAGGGTCATACGGTTTGAATGAGCCTCTATGGGGGAAACTGATCCCTATCAAACTTCCACAAGCCCTACATTCATAAGAAGGTCTTCTCTTGGTGGTGTTAAGCTGTGTTTCGGCCCAGAAAGGTATGATTTTTGGCTTTCTTCTCTCTGCATTTCCACAACCGCAAGCATAACCAACAACTCTGTAATTGAATATCCCTCCTTGTGATAAATTGAATTCCTCTATATCCTCTTCTGTTATTGTACTGCCATCCCCCCATCTTCTTTTCAAACTTTTCATGGATATTTCTACCCGATGTTGCGTATCACAGCAGATTAGCACAGCAGGCATAGCTCCCATCTGTCCTATGTTTGTGACAACCGCATTTAGGTAGTCTTTGTCATGTACCTTGCAAGAAGCTACTTCCACAAGGTCAAGCCCTTTTTTAAATTCACGCAGGAGCCCTTCTAAACCTTCGATTCTTTTTGAAACGCTATCAACTCTTCCATGAGCCTTTTTCGCACCGTCCGAGCACAAAGCCACGTAACTATATTTGATTTTGAGCTTCTCTTCATCTGTCAACTTCTCCTTTTCCTCGTCAACTAAGTCATAATTTCCCTCGTAGAGAGGAGTAATTATTTTTTCAGGAAGAGTTTCCACGACAAGTTCAAAGCCATCGGCAATTTCAGCAATGATATAGTCCACAACAACGTCTAATTTCAAGTCTTTGGCTGTCCTCAACATGTCTTTTCCTTTGACCAATAGCATTTCACTGGTCTTCCTGGCATTACCAGCTTCCATCTGCTCCAAATAGGCGTTGAGAACATGAACTATTTCTTCAGTTTTGCAAGGGCAAGGAACAGCCATCCAATAACCGGTATCCGTTCCAAAGATTTCTTTTTTATTTTTGGTTAGTAGTGATTCAATTACCATTATAATTTTTCGCGATTATCTTTCTTATAACATTTGCTTTTTTGTCACCTATCTTTCCGACCTTTTTTAATCCCCCTTCATCTGCTGTGAAAACTCCCTCAACTGAGCCGAACTCCTTTAGCAGACGCTTTGCCAGTTTTGGCCCAACCAATGGCAGGCCCTCAACAAGGAACTCCTGCTGCTGCCTCTCCGTGAGCCCGCTGCGCTTGCCACGTAATGCCACCTCTATGTTTCTCTCCTCTTGCTCACGCCTCGCCAGATAATGTATCATGTGTGCTGTGTCTTCACCGTCATTGGTTTGCAGGATTGGTATGCCGAAGTCTATTATCAGCGACGCAATCGCGCCCCGAATTGCATTCGGATGGATGTTCCTCTGACTGAAAATATCCCCAACACCCTCAACTATGATTATCGGCTTTTCGAATTGTTCTGACAGGTCTTTTGCCTGCTGGAAAAGGCGTTTGTCTATTATTGAGTTGACAAAGTCGCTTACAGTCTTCCGTTCCACACACACACGCTTGCTGACTATGTAGTCCCCAACCTCAAGCCGTATAGGTTTTATCTCTGCCTTGAGCTCGAACAGTTTCCTGCACACAGGACTTCGCAGCTCCCGGTCGTCCGCATAGATGATGGTTCCATTGTTGAAGTTCAGGACAGTCTGCATACCACATTGAAAGTGACGGGTTGTTAAAAAACTACTGGAAGGTGTCCAGCTTTTTCTGCTTCATACCTTCCAGCATCTTCCGCATCTTCCGTTCCTTGTGGTACGACACCCAATAGTATGATTCATCTATCGTGCCTTTGGTTATCAGAACATAGACTTCGCCGAACTTCGTTCTTCCAACGCGCCCCTTGCGTTGGATGCTACGCAATGCGCTGGGCACAGGCTCAAAAAAGACAGCAACCTCAATTTCAGGTATGTGCAGGCCTTCTTCTGCTATGGATGTTGCTACCAGCACATCATGGATTCCATACTTGAACTCGTTGATTGTTTCTATCTGCTTCTTTTGGCTCATTCCACCTTCTCCAGCCTGGCCGACAAATTTAGTGGCCTTGAAACCAGCATCTCTCAGACGCGAAACTATCTCTGAGCACGTATCCCTGTACTGTGTGAAGACAAGAGCCTGCTTCCGCTTTTTTTTCAGGAGCTTCACCAGTTCGTCGTACTTTGGGTGGTCTATCTTGGATTCAAGGCTCAGCACCATCGCCTTTTTGAAGTAGGGATTCTCAAGCAGTTTTTTGTTGGCCTTCACCCTGGTCTGCCCACGCATCTTTTTGAAGTAGCTTTTGAGCGGTTTTACACCAACTGTTTGCAGGAGCTCGAGCACGTGCATGACCTTTATGCAAACAGCCACCTCTGACAGCGCTTGGTATATTTTCGGGTCTGTCCCAATCTGGGACGCCAGCTCATTCTTCAACCTGAGAAGTTCGCTCTTCCTGACCTTGGAGATGTCCGCGCTTTCTATTACCCCCATCAACTTGAGCCCACGCAACGACATGGCAAGCGCACGTTCCATATTTCTCTTAATCTCTCCAAACCCCTCTGGAAGTCCTATGAAGACCTTGTTTATCCTCCTTTCTTTGACGTACGGGCTCATATCCGCATCCAGCTCCATCCTTGACTCAACCTGCTTTATGTGCAGATTTCTGCATATCACGTCTACTTCCTCCTTTGTGTGGCCGGGTGATGCAGTCAGGCCTAGAACCAACGGATTCTTTGCAAGTTCCATGTACTGCTTCGCGAGCCAGACGTACGCGTACTCCCCAACTGCACGGTGCGCCTCATCGAACACAAGAAGCCTCACATCGTCAAAGTTGAACCGTCTGGCTATTAGGTCATTCTCGATGGTTTGTGGGGTTGCGAAAACCACATCCGCGTCGACATCGACTCGTTTGTTTGGAGGCACTTCACCTGTGAGAACAACAAACTCGCCGTCAATGTATTTTTCAAATACTTCCATATGTTGCACACACAATGGTTTTGTTGGAGCCAGAAATAAGGTCTTGCCCCTGTGCACGGCCAACATCATAGCTATCATGGTCTTCCCTAAACCTGTTGGGAGAACAACCAACGTATTTCGCTTGGCTGCGCTTGCGAATATCTTCTCCTGGTACAAGCGCGGCTTGAAACCAGAGATTTTCATAACTCCACTATCTTCTCAGCCATCTGTCTGCCGCTCAGAACCTCTGGTGTCACAACTGCATCTGCACCAGCTGCTTCCATCTTCTTCGCAATTTTGACCGTCTCGGCGCGTGAGACCACCATCAAACTTGGGTTCATGTGCTTAGCCGTCAGCACAAGGAAGAAGTTGTCCTCGTTCCCGCCCAACGTGCAGATAACGCCCTTAGCCCTGCCTATACCAGCTTTTTCAAGGTTGTACTCGTCTGTCGCATCACCATTGACCGCAAGGAAGCCGTACCTCTCATTCATCTCTTTTGTCACTTCCATGTCCTTATCTATTATCACAAACTTCTCTCCTAGTTCCTTGAACCTCTGCGCCACATTGAACCCAACCCTGCCGGCACCACAGATGATATAGTGGTTCTTGAGCCGCTTTATCTTGTCCATCAAAAACACCTCTCTAACGTTGATACTGATGAATATTTCAATGATGTAGTTCAGCAGGTAGTAGATTGCGCCTGCTGCAATAAATGTGAAGAAAAAGGATATGACACTCATACTCACATCTTCGCCATCGGTGACCCCAAAGATGCGGGACACCGCGTTCATGAAGCTCTCATGGAGCGTGACACCTGTTATGAATGAGTAGAACGCAGTTGCAACTGTCAGCAGTATCACTATCAGCAGAAAGATTGCAGATATGGTGCTTAACCTCTTTCTCACAGGAGAAATAATCCAACACTGGAATTTAAGGGTTTTCCAAGGCAATACTTGAGAAGATATTTAAACAAATCACCATTTTCGAGTGGTATGTATCATATAGATTATAATTCGGTTGGGATGAATCAAGTCACATTTCTGATATGCTCCATAAGGAACGCGACACCAGAGCAGAGAAGGAAACTTGAAAATATAGTCTCTGGGCTGATGGATGCAGGTTACAGGGTCTATTATCCCCTATGGCATACAAACCAGGAAGACTTCATTGGTTTGAGAATATGTGCAGACAACAGAAAGGCGATAATCAACAGTGATGTGGTCCACATCAACTTCAGCCCTGCCAGCAGAGGCACGCTCTTCGATTTGGGCATGGCTTATTCTGCTAGGAAATCCCTGTACTTTATCAATGTTGAAGAGTTTATTGATGTTGAAGAGTCTGGCGAAGACTACTCTGACCTGGTGAAATTCATCTTCGAGTACTCTGATAATGTAGATTATGACGGAGATTCCAGACTCCTCAGCGAGATGGAGAGAAGGCTCGTGACAATCAGAAACAATGAGATAGCCGAGTACACCTGGAATGAGGGTGATGACCGGAATCCAGAGTTCCTGATTGACTTTGGCATGGCCTTCATGGACAAAGGACTTGCCGAACTTTCTGGGGGGAGGAAATATATAACCCTGGCAAATCCTGATGAAGTCGAAATAACCACTAAAATAAATCCTAAAACAGGTGAAGAGGAACTGCGCAAGAGCTTCCAGAACGTGCTCTTGGCACTCACCTACGAGCATATGCGAGGTTCCAGAAAGATTGCTGATTGTCTAGAACCTATAAAGGAGATGAATGAATACCTCGACCTATCAGCGTATGTCAGGGACCTTTCTATTGTTCCCGCTTGATTCGTACTGAAAGATTCAAGGATATAAGAGCGGACGGCCATTAAAATTTGAGTCCCACACCCATCTAAAAGTTGACTGCAGGGGGAGGGATTCGAACCCGCGTAGGCACTAAGCCAACAGGTATCTTAGCGGATTTTTGATCGTCTGAATTCCGCTCTTGAGCCTGTCCCGTTTGGCCACTCCGGCTCCCTTTCCCGAGGGTTTTTCCGCAGGAAAAAGGCTCTCCGGCACCCCTGCACAGAATAAACTCCGGCACCGCCTCTTAAAAGCTTTCGCCTACTTCTCCAACTCTTTCTTGAGCTTCTCCAGTTCGCCCTTGAGCTTGCTGAGGTCCACCTTCTTGCTCTTTGGCTTCTTCTTGAGCCTTTCAAGCGCCATTGGCTCTTCCACTGTTTCAATGACCTCTTTGGTTTTCTTTCCCTTGTCTTCTTTCTTTGGCTGTTTCTTCACTTCGGTTGGCATGAACTCCTGCAGCTTTTCCATCTCCTTCAGAATCTCGTTCAGCTGGTTGAGCAACTCCTTTCTCTTCACCGTTTTCTCCTTTCTGATGGCTTCCAGCTCCATCTTGACCCTACGGAAGCGGCGCATGAGATTGCTAACCTCCCCCATCCTTTTTTGGACAACATTTGTTCCTGTTATCTTCACGAAGTAACTTTCATCCATTGCATCACCCGCTGGGCCTGGTCGGAATCGAACCGACGATTCCTACCGTGTGAGGGTAGTGTCATAACCACTGTCCAGAGCTTTTCCCGATGGTTTTTCGCCTTCAGCGAAAAGGGCTCACTAGACCACAGGCCCTTTCGATATTTTTATTACTTAACACCTTTTATATTCTTCTGTGAAGCTGAACGAGGTTAAGAGAAGGATTGCGGGCGACTTTGTCTATGACAAGGACTTTTCATTAGCGCTCAAGAGATGGAGGAAGACCTTCAGGGTATCTCAGACCGAACTTGCCAGACAGCTGAAGATATCTCCATCTGTCCTGTCTGACTATGAAAAAGGCAGGAGGAAATCCCCTGGGATAAAGACAGTCATGCGGATAATCGATGCGCTCGTGGAGATAGATTCTGCCAGGAGTTCACCAGTAATGAACACTCTTTCCATGCTCAAAAGCGCGGAGAAGAGCGATGGCATAATAAAGATGGTTGAGTTCAGCAAGCCAGTCAAGATACGCCTCTTCTGTGACAAGATAGGCGCGAAGATAGTTGTTGATTTCCCATTCTCAATTCATGGCTGTACTGTGATAGACGCGAGCAAAGCGATAGTTGAGATGAGCGCCGAGGAGTTCATCCAGTTCTTTGGTGAGTTCCCTGAAAGGGTGTTCATCTTCACCAACGTACGCTCTGGCAAGTCTGTCATGGTCGCAGTTAAGGTTGGAAGGCTCTACGCAAAGATGCTCAAACCGAGACTCATAGTTTTGCACATGCCAACGCGTGTAAGTGGGACAGCCATAAAGATTGCGGAGAGCGAGAAGATAGCACTCGCAACCACGGAGATGCCGCTGGACAGGTTACTCAATAAAATAGGCAATTGACGAATTTTATTTCTGCTTTAAGCGAAATAGTTAAAAAGACCCTCTTCCTTTTGGGAAATAATCTATGACAGTGTTATACTCCCAGCAAACGGACAAACGTGAAAAAGGGAAGGCGAAAAACGAATTACTTTTTAGGGAATCCGACCTTGAAACGAGGGTTGACCTCGCAGACACAGTAACAAAGGTCGTAGCCCATATGCACAGTTCTGGATTGTACCCCCTCCCTCTCAAAGACACATTGGAAACCTTTGCGAAACTGACTGCCAAATACTTCGATTCTCGCTTCAAACTTGAGTATATAAAGGACAAGCCGCGATACATGCGTTATGAGATGGGGAAATTCACCGCTGATACTGATGGGATGGCTGACCCGTGCGACGTCGAGGTGGACAAAAACATAAGAAAACAGAGGTATTACAAGACCGTCTCTGCCCACTACCAGAACTTCTGCGACTCTCTACGGACGATGAATAAATACTACCCCTGCTTGGGCAAAGTTCCCGAAGACATCCAGAGGCAGAGGGAGGAGAAGGCCCTTGAAAAGGCCTTCTGTGCCTTTTTTAAGGACGAGAATATCGGAAACCTGCTATCAAACACCACATAAAAGTTCCCATCCTATACATTTTTTATGACAGGGAAAATACTCGAGTTTGAAGATGTGATGAGATGGATAAACCAGGAACACCGACAGCGCATCAGTAACATTGCATGGTTCAAGAAACGCGTTGAAAGGGCTACATATCAGGCCTTGTAAAGGTTTTGTCAAGGAACTCAACAACAGTTGATATCTGGTTTGTTATACTCTCACAGACTTGGAGTTTCGCAGCCTCCTGAGATTCAAACCGTCTGATATCCGCTATTGTCTGCTTCATCTCAGTTAACATGTCCTTTATCCTGTCTATTGACCCCAGGACCTCTTTGTACTGCGATACCTTCACAAAGACATGCGGTTTCACGGCCATAACAGGCTTTGATGGCGGTTTTATCCTGGGCACCTCCTTGGGCGGTTCGTACAACGGAATCATCTTGTCATCTTTGGGAGACACTGGAATGGTTGGTGGCTTTGGAATCGGGGCTGTTTCAGACGGCTTTGGAATCACCTCAGGCTTCGCCGGTAGCTTTGCCTTTGGAATCTGTGGAAGTTTTGGCAGTGGTGGTAACTTTGGCCCCGGTCTTTCTTCTGCTTTTGGTTCTGGTGGTGAGATGGGTGGTAAAGCTGGAATCGTGCTTGGGGGCGGCGGTGTGGTTGGCGGTGGAGGAGTTGTCGGTGTTGCAGGTTTTTCAGGAACAGTTGGTTGGTCCAAATCATCTTCAAATTCTAGGTTTATGTCATCATCTTTCTTCTTTTTCTTGAAGACATCAAACATAGCCATAGTAATTATCTTGCCCTTCATTTATATAAACTTTCTCAACAATATTCACCGCTTTTAGTCGGTATTAGTCCACCTTAAGGTTTTGGGTCAAAAGAGTGATAAATCCATTGTATTTTACTTGGTTTGTGGAGGCCCGATATTACAGGAAAAGACGGGGGTTTTTCGAGTGCTTCCTGTGCAGACACAACTGTAGGATACCTCCAGGTGGAGTCGGAATATGCGGGGTCAGGAGAGGTGAGAACGGCGTTCTGAAGAGCTTGGTATATGGGAGACCCTGCTCCATCGCAGCTGACCCCATTGAAAAGAAGCCACTCTTCCACTTCAAACCCGGTTCCCTCTCCCTATCCTACGCGACATTTGGATGCAACTTCAAATGTTCTTTCTGCCAGAACTGGCAGATAAGCCAGAGCATTGGCGAAGCCGGTCACATGGAGCCAGGGGAGATTGTAGATTTGGCGCTGAAGCATGGTTGTGCAGGCATAGCACACACATATACAGAACCAACAGTTTTTTTTGAATACGCCTTTGATATAGCCAAAGCTGCGCATAGCAAAGGCCTTTACAATGTCTTTGTCACCAATGGCTACACATGTGACAAACCACTTGAAGATATAGCACCATATCTCGACGCTGCGAACATCGACCTCAAAAGCTTCAGCCCGGAGTTCTACAAAAAAGTCTGCGGAGCGGAGCTCGCCGGTGTTTTGAAGGGTATAAAAAAGTATGCCGAGCTTGGCATACACATTGAGATCACTAACTTGATAATTCCCGGTCACAACGACGATGCTGACGAGATAAGGAGACTCTGCAAGTGGCTGGTTGAAAACATTGGTGAGAACACGCCTCTCCACTTCTCACGGTACTATCCCTGTTACAAACTAGACGCACCTCCAACGCCAGTTGAAAAACTGCAGGAAGCCCGTGAAACTGCGAAGAGGGAGGGCCTGCGATTCGTCTACATCGGAAATGTCTCTGGTGACGATGAAAACACCATTTGCCTCGGCTGTGGCAAGGTCCTTGTGCGCAGGCAGGGCTACAAAATCGTTGAGAACCGGGTTTTGCACAACAGGTGTCCAGATTGTGGCGTGGATTCACATATTGTGTCATAGCAACCCTTATGCTGGGGGCAGCAGCATCAATAGAGTCATCTGTCTCGCCCCACGCTGGCGACGGCCATCTGACACTTTACTACTGGGAGACAAACGGCACAGACACCTTGCGGATATATCTTCTCCCCTGCGACATAACCGATGATGGGATACACTGTGACACCATGAAGAACAGCAACAAGATTCTTGAGAAAGAGATAGACTGTGATGG
>DAOVEB010000036.1 GCA_030669205.1 Candidatus Parvarchaeota archaeon
GAGGGTGGAAGTGAAAAAGGAGAAATACACTTGCGAGTTCACCGGCTTCTCGGTCAGATACTCTTAAAACACCAGACTGTGCCATCAGCACAATGGCTACAGTTGGGGAAGTTTTCAAAAGGCTTTCAGGTGTTTATAAGAGTAAGGTGTGGTGGGATGGCATGTCCCCCACCGATATCCTCGTTGCAACCATTCTGTCCCAGAACACGACTGACAAGAACTCGATAAGGGCATACAAGGCGCTGAAAAGAAGATACAGCTCCTGGGATGAACTCATCAGTGCTCCAGAGGAGGAGATATCCGGTGTCATACACAGCGGAGGACTTCCGAACGTCAAGGCTAAGCGCATCAAGCAGACGCTGAGCGGGATAAAAAAGCAGACTGGAAGCACTGACATATCCTTCCTGCACGAGATGGATAAAAAGGAGGCGGAGAAGGTGCTCACATCTCTCCACGGCGTTGGCCCGAAAACCGCAGCGGTCGTGCTGAGCCTGTCGTTTGGAAAGGAGACTATACCAGTTGACACGCACGTTCACAGAGTGGCCAACCGCCTAGGCCTCGTCTCTGAGAAAACACCGGCGAAGACTCAGGCCGTGCTAGAGGAGATTGTGCCCGACTCCATAAAACTAGACCTACACCACCTGCTAATCGAACACGGCCGCGAGATTTGCAAATCTCAGAAACCAGAATGCGGGCAGTGTGTGCTGAACAGACTCTGCAACTATCACATCACTTCCCATCAGCGCTGAAGTAGAGCGGGGTGAACTTCAACCCGAACTCAACCCTCTGGGGCTTCATCTTGTAGTTCTCAGTCAAAATCCTCTCAAACATGCCCAGGTCGCGATGCAGGACAAAGACAAAGTAGAGGAGGGTCGTAATGACTATCTGTGCGTACATGGCGACGAATATCACAGCCATCTCGTACATACTCATGAGCATGCTTTCGGATGTGAAGAGCCTCAAGGCAATTGAGAGTACGGTTACAATGCCAGTGAACCCCCTGAACCTGTCACCCATCCACTTTCCTATCCGTTCTATGTACTGCTCCTTGGGGTCAACATATCTCAGCCCACTCTGGTCAAGCACAACGATAACAGTTGTGAGGAGAAATATAAAGGGAAAAGTTGCCACAACCATAAGCGAGCCGGAGCCGAAGAGATAATCAAAGGTCGGGGACGGAACCACCTGCACCAGGATTGAGATGAAAAAGAGAAACGAATAGAAAGATGTTGTCAGAGAACGCCACAGCCCGACTCCAGCGTGAAGGCGGAACCTATAGTAAAACTCCTTTGAGCGCGGCTTGATCACAACCAGGTTGACATGGGGTATAACGCGTCTGTGGAGCGAAAATATTAACTCCGCCAGATATGGGGTGAAAAAGTATGAGACAACGAGCGGGGCCACTATAATCAGATAGATGTGCGTGAGAATCGGATGGATGAGGCAGAGCGCGAAGAGTGCGACCATTATCAAAACCAGACGAAACTTGTCCTCATCCAGCATGAGAAAGTAATGGCACTCCCAGTATTAAAGTAATTTGGCGATGAGGGTTTGAAGATGGACAGTTGGTGGACTGTACCTCTCCCTTACAACTTTGACCTTCCCCTTTCTGAACTCCTCCTCAAAGTCGCCACCTGCACCCATTGCAGCGCGTCCCACCTCTCCGGGAAAGTGCGCGTCTGAGCCGGAAACAGCAAGCAAGTTGTGTCTGGCTGCAAACCTCCTTGCGAGTGAATTGAACACCGGTAGCAAACACCGCGAGTTAAAGACCTCAACTGCATCTGGCTTCACCAGTTCGATGTTGTTCCCCACACCACTCCGCAGGAAATCAAATGGATGTGGGATGACAACGAGGCCTCCCCCGACGCGAATCCTTTCAACTGCGTCAACCAGATGGAGGCCCCTGTCTATCTCACCTTCAAAGAACAGTGCAAGCACCTCGCCCTCCTGGGTTGTGACCTCAACTCCAGGATAAACCTTTATCTTTCTGCACTCCCTCTTGGCAGAGTTGTAACCAGCTTGCGTGTCGTGGTCTGCTATCACAACTCCATCCAACCCTGCCCTGAGCGCAGCTTTTTCCATGGCCCGTGGCGACATGTTTGAACATCTCGATGCACTCGTGTGAACATGTATGTCAACTATCACAGGCAATTCCACCATGCCAAAAAGATATAAACCTTTGCTGCTACTGGTTAGCATCATGAAGGCTGTGGTCATCTACGACACCAAGTACGGGAACACTGAGCAGGTGGCAAAGGATATAGCAAGGCTCCTAGGCGCAGACATCTATAAGGTCACTGGGGTGAAAGTGTCTAAACTTGACAACTATAATACATTTATCTTCGGCTCACCGACCCATAAGTGGAACATGTCATCAGGCATGAAGGAGTTGTTCAAGAAGATGAGTGGTGGCGATTTCACAGGCAAAAAAGCGGCTGTTTTCGATACCAAGTTCAAGGGCCGATTTGCAGGAAGCGCTGCCAAGAAAATTGAGAATGACCTGAAACGCCTGGGTTTCACAGTAGCCATGCACTATGTGAGCTTCTACGTGACTGGCATGGAGGGTCCGCTTGCCGAGGGCGAGATAGAGAAATCCAAGACATTTGTGGCTCTGAAATAGCTGAACTCTCACTCTCTTGGCTTGTACAGCTTTGCCACTGTCCTCTCCCTGGCTTCTTTCCCTATCTTCCGACTTGGCACAAAGTAAGGGGAAGCAAAGTCCTTTGGAATCTCTGTGCAGGACAGCTCATCAGTGATATTACTTTCTCTGGGATGAGGTCCATTTTTAATCCTGTGCATGTTCCTGCAGAACCTGTCGGCTGTCGGACTCATCCCAACGTCTTTTCAAAACAGCCTTATATCATTTGTTGCAGTGACCTTGTCATAATGTGCTAGGAAAACATTTTTAAATGTGGCAGGAAACTAAACCTATGATTCAAATGTCAACAAAGAAAAAAATTATGAAAAAGAAGGCAAAGACAACAAAGATGGTTGCAAAGCCTGTCAATAAAATCAAGAGGATTAGGCGCATTCCAATGCGTGTTCCCGATTCCAAAGCATTCTGGCTTAAGAGTGACCACGGCAAGATTGTGGGCATCGCACATGACACCAAGGAGCTAGTCCAGCTTCTCATCGATTCTCGTGCTACGGTCTTCAGCTTTCACACAGGTTCAAGGAGGAACGATTTTGCACACTGGATAGAAGACGCCTTGGGTAACAGGGCAATGGGAGACAAAGTGAGAAAGTGCAGGACCAAGAGAGCTCTGATAAAGTTGCTCACTTCTTAAGCGCCTTCTCCAACGCATCCCTGTTGAAGCCAACAATTATCTCGTTGTCTATATCAATTACAGGCACACCCAGCTGCCCGGACTTGTCTATCATCTCATGGGCAGCCTCATGGTCGGTTGAAACGTCAATATACTCAAACTCGACGCCCTTCTCGACCAGAAAGTTCTTCACCCTCTTGCACCACGAGCAGGTTGGGGTGCTGTATACTTTGATGTTCATCCGGCATCTCATCCAAACAACAAATAAAAAGATTTTCGTTGTGGCAAAGTTCAAGTTGTTATTTCTTTTTCTTCCAGACCAGCGCAGCGAAAGCTGTAACTGCACAAAGCAGCAGAAAAACGGGAAAAGGGTTCACGCTGATGCCTGTCACTGCAAATCCTGTGACCCCTGGCTCCACCCCGTTGTAGAAGCCAACGTCGTCGATGTAAAAGACACCTGCAGAGTCGCCTGTCATGCCAATTCTCATTATCAAAACAGGCCTCCTGGCCTCGATACACTCAAAGAAAACCCAGGTCTCAGGTTCCCAGTCGACTGGAGTGGCGAAGCCCGAATCAATGGAGAGGTCGTCATAGTAGACTGTGAACTTTACAGGAAGCTTCGCGTCAGACGCGATGTACATCCAGAAGCCGATTTTTCCACTTCCTTCATATATACGGTCCTTGTCGTAAAGCTGGACATACCATCCTGTGGGGTCATAGTTGGTCACCTTGAGTGATTGCGAGCCCCTGGCCCATCCATCCAGCTCCACTGATGAAGAGCTTGTCCATGACCCAATGCTATGCTCAAAGTTATCGATTATTGTCGTTGCTGATGCCAGTCCTACGGACATGAGCGCGAGAACCAGAAAAGTCACACTTCTCATCACACAAAAAAGAGAACAGCTGCAAATAAAAACCTTTGGTCAGGATTGTCTCTACGAAATAGTTAAAAATCATCAGAAGGTCATCTTTGTATGGATACGAGGGAGATAGAGTATTTAACCCATGGCTTCAATGTTGATTTCTTCATTGAAGAAACACCTTTCCAACGTATAGATTTTGACAAACTACCAAAAAATACTGATAGGCTACTCATCGCAGTCAGGAAAGGAGCCGAGTCTGGACTTGATGAACTCCTTAAAAAATCGGAATCTCACGAAATTGAGATTGGGTTATGGCCCGTGCTTCCTGGAAACGGCTATCATGTGTCCTCATGGAACACAGAAGAGCTCAAAGACGTTTCTCAGCACTTCACAGGAGAATACAATCTAAAATGGATATTGTTAGACATAGAAGCACATACAAACGGAGAGAGTGTGATGCCAAAAAGATACATATCTAGGGAAGGGAAACTGATATCAAAGAGAAATCTTGAGTTGGTCGTTGAATCAATCCACGAAAGTGGGACCAAGGTGATCTCCACGCGGTTCATAAACCCACCAATTGTAAACACTCTTTATGGTATAGGTCTTCCACCAGACAACTCTGACGAGTTCAATATAATGCTCTACAACTCACGTCTGCGCAAGATACTTGGCAGTATTGGGTTGGAAAAGGCCGTAGACTACTTCACCGAAAAACTGATAGATTACTTCAACAAGCTCTACAGAGAGCACGACAAGGATTTCAGCGTCTCATTCGGCCAGATATACAAGGGAATATACCTAAAGTCAATATTCAAAAGGTTACTCTATGACGCACCATCCCTAAAGAGGGACCTGGACATAGCCAGGAAACATCATCTTGATAGGGTTGTAATATTCTCGGCTGATGCCTTCTTCTAACCTCTATCCATCCTCTCACCAACAAGAGGGGGAATCACCCTGCTGCCTACAAAGGCGACTGCTGACAGTGCGAGGTAGACCACGAGGCCGCCGAAGACCATCTCCAAGGTTATGCTCATGAGCGAGTAGATGACTGGCGTGAGAAATATTATTGAAAGTGATATCTCGCGGACCCGACCGATGTATTTTGCCACGCTCCTGCCGCGTGCGGCCTCGACCATTATGACAAGACCGTACAACACCATAACCATTGAGACAACAATCTTAAAGTCAAAAAGAAGCGTAACATCTGTGAAATCAACTGTTATGACCCTTAACCAGTCCATCCCGACCCAGAGCGCTGCAAAGCCGTTTGTGAAGGCTGACTGGAAGTTGTGCCTCTCCGACTCAAAAAAGACCTCGTTGAGGAACCAGTTGATGTACACGGGTATCAGGCTCCACATAACAAGGATGTTTCTGGTCGGGCTCAGTATTATGTCTGCAGCTGCCTGCAACACAAAGCCCAGGTCCATGGGAAGGTCAAGGCGCCAGTCCTTATTATCACTTGCGATTAGAGCGAGACGTACATTGAGAAGGACTTGAAGAAGAGGTATACCATCATCACGCTGGCAACCGCTGTCAGCACTCCGAAGGCGATGGCAGCAGCACCCGCAGCAACGGTTGCTATGTCCAGAAAGGTGAAGTAGTTGAAAGAAAAGAAGAGGAAACTTTTCGCAATAACCAGAAGGAATGGAAGCAGCGGGTTGTAGAGCGAACCCCATGCGAGAGCAATGCACACTACCACCATGAATATATCCTTCTTGATAACTGTGAAGAACGCGAGAAGTGCTGCCATAGCGATTAACAGCCATCCCTGACCGGTCAGGGAGAAGAAGGCCAGGGCCGCCACCATATCAAAGGATGACAGTGATTTTGCAAGCATCTCTTTATTGGACAAATTATCCATTAAAAACCTTACTGGAATCCAGAAAAGTAAATAAGAACCTCCCCCATCATAATAAACATGCGATTGGTCACACACCTTGCAGTGGGCTTGTTGCTGTCCGGCCTGATATATTTCATGGGGTTGCCAATTGACGTATCCGTCTTTTGCCTTGTAGGCTCGTTGTTACCGAAGATAGACAACCTACCACTGTTCTACAGCCTGAAGAAGAAGGTGTTCCACAACGTCTGGTTCCTGCTTCTCGCGGCAATGGCAATCGCATGGCTAGGGACAACTGTCATGGCCATATCATTCGCAGTCGGCACCCTATCCCACTTCCTGCTCGACTTCTTTTCAAAGGAGGGGGTCTACCCGCTCTGGCCCCAAAAACTGGTGCACGTGGAGCTGAGGCTCATTGAGAATGAGAACATCATCACAACATTCAGCCTGTCCCTTCTGGCATCCTTGGTGATAGTTCGTCACCTGAACGACCTGTTCCTAGCCCTCATGGCCTTTGTTGTAGTGTCAGTTGTGATGAACAAGAACGTTTGGAAGTGAGTAGTGGAAACCCTCTATCTTCCCCCTTTTAAATTACATAACATTATGTAATGGTTATGAACATAAAGGAGAAAATAGAACTGCTAGGCGAAGCCAGCAAGTACGATGTGTGCGGCAACGCCCAGCGCCCAAATCTCCCTGGTGTCTGCACTACATGGGGACCTGACGGACGCTGTGTGAATCTGTACAAGGTCCTGATGACAAACTCCTGCTCATATGACTGCAACTTCTGCACAAACCGCTCATCTAGGAACTGCCCCCGCACCGCCTTCGAGCCACAGGAACTGGCAAGGACCTTCATGCACCTCTACAGGGGAAACTACGTGGACGGCCTCTTTCTGAGCTCTGGTGTTGCAGGTGACCCAGACAGGACCATGGAAACGATGATTGAAGGGGTGACCCTCCTGCGCCAGGAGTTCACGGGCTACGTCCACATGAAGATAATACCTGGTGCAAGTTATGACCTCGTAAAAAGGGCGTGCGGAGTCGCGGACAGGGTCTCCATAAATGTGGAAGCTCCTGGAAAGGACAGGCTAAGTTGCCTCAGCCATGACAAAGATTTCAAAGTTGACATACTCCGCAGGGCCGCGTGGGTGAAGAGAATGGGTCATCGGGGATTGATACCATCAGGCCATACAACCCAGTTTGTGGTGGGTCCTGCTGGTGAGAGCGACTATGAAATTATGAAGCTGTCACGCTGGCTCTACGACCGCATGGAACTCAAGCGTGCCTACTACTCGGCTTTCATACCTGTTGAAGACACCCCTTTCGAAAGGCTGTCCAGAACCCCACTCCTGAGGGAACACAGGCTCTTCCAGATGGATTGGCTCACACGAGTTTACAACATGAAGTTCAAGGAGTTGAAATGCGTCTTTGACGGAGACGGGAACCTTCCAATATCACACGACCCAAAATATGAATACGCCCTGCAGAAAAATGTTTCCTGCGACCCGAATGACGCGACCTATGAGGAGCTGCTGCTTGTCCCAGGAATAGGGCCGACCAGCGCAAAACGCATACTATACCTGCGAAAGTTCAATAGAGTTGGCTTGGCCGAGCTCAAGAAGTCAGGTGCTGTTCTGAAGAGGGCCCTGAACTTCATCGAGATGGGTGGAAAACAGACGAGGTTGGCCGCCTATGCTAAATAAATGGGTATCAAGGGCGCTTGGCGGCGGAAGAGCGCGCGAACTGCTCCTTCAGCTCGAATGGCAGCACGGCAAACCCAAGAATATAGAGAGGCTCGAAAAGTACCTGCGCTTCGCGCCACTATATGCGGACGACGGCTTGGTTGAAAAGGCGGTACTCCAGGCACTCAGGTTCGGCGTGGATTACGTTGTCAACCGCGTATCGCCTGAGGCTGAGGAGTTCATGTCGCGGTACCGTGCAGTTTCACGTGAATACCGTAGATTGAAGGAGTTCACCCGGCTTCAGGAACTTGGAAAGATGCTGGTCGCAGATGTTGAGAGTAAGTTCGAACTTGGACCAATGCTCGCGGACTATTTCCGCTCACGGTACAAGACAGAGATAGTTGTGCTCAGCAGAGACAAGGCGTATATGCTCAATGGCAAGATGCACGTGATAGCCAGGGATGAGTTCATCAAGAAAACAGGATATAAGGCGGAACACAACCACCTCTGGGAATCATTCTACACCTCCCAGTTCATAAAAGGCCGGAGAAACAAAAAGTATGCGATGCGAAACCTGCCAAAGAAGTACTGGAAACAGGCCAAGGTCGCAGGTCACTACATTAACTTTGGTGTGAATCCAAAAAAGCTGACTGAGTTCTTCTGAGGAAGGACCCAAGGTTTCGGAGCCATTGAATTGCTGTTCAATATAAACAAAGTTTTATTAAATCTCCCTCAACATATTCAGTATATGGGATTATTCGGTCATCTTTTTGGAAGTGAAGAGGACGTTGAGGACGCTGCAAAAAAGTTAGTTAAGGACGATAAGAAGCGTATAAATTTATGGAAAAAGCACGTGTATAATTTTAAGGAAAGAGAAAGATTATCTAAACATTTCAATTATAAAAATGTCGACGAAACATTACAAAATTTTGAAGAGACGGATAAAATACTGAAAAAGATTGAAGCTTTAATTTCCACAGAGTTAGTTAATATTGACGAAGAGGAAAAAACAGACGAAGAAATTTTGGCAGATTTGGAAGAATTAGAAAAGAGAAAGGCCTGGTTTGTAAAACTATCTTACACTATTGTAGCAGTAAAACAAAAAGAACAAGAGATTCTCAAACTTTTTCGTGAAATTCTTAATGTTCTCAAATTAGAATTACATTTGATAAAATTAATTAGGAAAAAACCCGAAAACGTAAGAGAACTTTTACTCAAACTTTTTCATGTCATATTTCATTATGAACCTCCCCTCTATCGTGTTTTTAAAGATAGATACTTTTCCAAAGA
>DAOVEB010000010.1 GCA_030669205.1 Candidatus Parvarchaeota archaeon
GTCTAGAAGCATTTCCAAAGGTCTATTTCGGGCCTGAGTTCTTCCTGAGTGACGGTGTCATTCTCATGTTCTTCTCACAGTCTGGAGCCTCCATGGAGAGGTGCTTCTGGTTTATGAAGATGAGGGGTCAAAACCTGATGACAGACATCTTTCCGATGTCAGTTGACGGCACAGGGGTAAAGGTCTTCCCAGGGAAGAAGCCGTTCTCACTTGAGAGAACAGTGATACCAAAAAGCCAGTTCAAGTGAGTCTACAACTTGATTGCAGCCCTGCCTATTATCCCGGAGTAGCCGCGGAAGGGCAGACCGATTTTGATTCCTTGACTGTCTATGGTCAGGCGCCTTATCTTCTTGTCATAGTCGCTTCCACGGACCTTGAGTATGGCTATGGCCTTGACTATTTCGGATTCGAGCTCTACCTCCCTCAGAACTATCACAGAATCAACAACAAACCCCGCGCCGAACTGTGACAAAGTGAGCTGGGTGTCTAGGACGCTTGGAAGCTCGTACGACATTATGGTTGTAACTCCCCGGGTTTTGAAGTAGTTCACAAAGGAGTAGAGCTCATTTCTGAGTTCTGTTTCCTTGTGTTTATCATGCGTTGTGAAGTAGACAGAACCCTCCACCTTCTGCTGAGTCATCTTCTCGAACAGTGAAAGGCTATCCACAAAGACCCTTTTTATCTTCATGTCGTCTATCAGCTTGTCAAGGAACCTGCTGTCGCCCCTCATCTTCTGGAGGACATCAGCAGTAGTGCAAAGCACCTTGATTTTTCCCTTTTGCTCGACGCCTTTCAGGTCCATGCCCATATTTTTGGCATCTCTGTATAACTGCGCAGGAAGTTCCTCGAATGTGATGAAGAGGCCGTTCTCATCATATTTGGTCGCTCCATTGTATATGAACTGCATGCCAAATGTTGTCTTGCCAGTACCCGGGCTGCCGGCAACAAGTGTAACATCACCTGTCATCAAACCCCCGTGCAGCATCTTGTCAAAATCCACAATGCCTGTTTTTGTCTTTTCCATGGACACCACGTCGTATTTTTAATATCTTTAAGCAAGAATAAAAAGTTTTAGGTAATCTGCGATGAAAACTCGCCAAGACCTGTCTGAACTTCCAACTCCTTCCCAAACAAGGAATTTATGCGCCTCTGGAGTATCTCCAGTACTTGCTTGAAGTAATCAGGAATGTCATAGTCCCTTGCCAGCTTCAGCGAGGGTTCCAGATACTTGCTGACTGTTCCAGCTGCAACTGTCTGGATTATCTTGCCCCCACACACGCATCTTCCAAACAGAGGAACCCTCCTATACTTCCTATTGCAGTTGACGCACCTGAACCTCTGGTTTGTGTACCTCCTGAGATTCCCTTTTATGTCCCTTATAAAGTGTTTCTCGATAACAAGTGTTGCAACATCCCTCACGTCAACAGCTGATATCATACCGGCCAGTTTCATCTGCATCTCAACCTTGTCCTTCATTGTCGGAAGTGTTTTGTATGAGGAAATGTGGGGTCCGGTATTCAGGTCTGTGACATCATGGGTGTATCCTATCCCTTCGTACTGTGACTCCTTGTCAAGCCTGTCAGATATCTGCTCCACTTCGACCTCATGAGGATATTTGAACTCAAGTGTGGCCCTGTAAAATTCAATTGGATAGTTGCTGACAACATCAAGGTTGTGGACCTCGTTGTCAACTTCATTTGGGTCGAGCCTTGTTGTGAGTACCAGCGGCGCGTCCATTGTTCTGGAACCCCGTGAGTCCGGAAGATACTGTCTGGAAAAGTTGAGAAGTGCGTCCATCAGCAGTATCATTGAACTTTCATCACCATCCGCATTTCTCCTCATAGCAGCATGGAAGTAAGGGTGCGCATAGTAGGCCTGGGTTTTGGAGAACCCAATTATCCTACCAAGTATGCCTGCTGACGTATGGGGCGCCAAACCAACTATCAAGTGACCTACCAACCCATCTTTTTTTGTTATGTTATAGAAAGAAGGTAACCTATACATCTTCTGCAACAGGTCATCGATGAATCTGGCCACCTTGACAAGTGTATCTGGTGCTGTTTCATCTGTCCACTCTGTGCACTCAGGGAGAATCACATCCTGTGGTTTGAGTTCCAGTATCTGGTGAATGTCAACCAATCTGTTGCCGTCCTTATCTGTGCCGTAACCAAGTTCGATTAGTTTTTCGATTGAAACCCCTATTTCTATGGGTTTGAAGTGGGTTATCGGCTCCTCGATAGCGTCATAACGCACTGTACCATCCTTGTTGACATAAAGGTTGTGCAGAGACCTGAGAATGCCCTTCTCTAAAGCCTCAGGTGTCCTGTCCTTGTTCGTTGTTCCTCTGACACCTTTAACAGTTTCAGGAACCTCCACCCCAATTCTCTTGATTGCGGAGTTAACGTATTTCCTCACGTCTAATTTGCGTGTTTCGTATGAGACGGCCTTCCTATCGCAGTGAGTCTCAGTAGAAACATACTTCGCACATACCTGGCACCTATACCATTTCTCAGTTGATGAATCACACATCGGGCACTTCCTTGACGCCGAGAGCTCATTGCACTCCTTACAGTAACGTATTGGAAACTCTGATTCGACAAAACCTTTCTGGAAGCAGAGCATTACATCCCGGGTTCTGCCACCCTCTCCACCGACTGGAAAAAGGCATTGGGGGCTGCCCTTCATCTTTCTCGGTTTCGCCTTTTCAGGTCTTCCGAGGCGCGACCCTATACAAAAGCCTGCTGTATCCTTGATAGCAACCCTGGACACCTTGTTGACTGCTTCAAGAACCTCATCCAGCTCACTCGCGTCAGGAACTGTGCCGTCTGAATATCCAAGCTGCAGGAGCAGGGCGTGTGAATGTGGATATGGTACCACAACCATCTCTCCCTCCAGATGGTGTGGGATATAAAGGTCTTCCAAAACAGGTTTGCAACCTTTGTCAACCCTGACATCGTCAGACACCACGGCAGATTTCATAGACGAGACCAAAGTCATGAACTGCTCAGGTGTGATATTCGGCCAAGGATAAACGAACGCCGGGTGCAAGGGTATATCCAGTTCCCGCGATATTGTAACTGCTTCCTTGAAAGATGGGTGGTTTTTTATAGGGTCTGATAGCAAGGCTTCCACGGGCAACTCTTTTCCAGAGGTCTTGAGAGCCATCGCAAGGTCCTGTGCCCACCACTCTTCAACGTACGGTGATGGCAGCAAAGGATGTTTCTGCTCCATAAATTCGCCATAGGACACCAGAATGTCTCCCAGAGCGACTATCTTTGAAATCTTGTTCTTGAGTTCAATCGCGTGTTCTTCGTCCTTAATGTGTACAAGAGTTCCATTTTTCAGAACTACCACAGGCGGTTTGACATGGTCGCAAGGTGTGACTGCTGTTGCCTTCCCAGGCCTCTCAATCTTGAGTTGAGACCCTGTAACTACAAAGTCCATGAGTATGCGCATTGTCGCTGGATGTACTGCTGTGGCAGCAAGACCAGACAGACGGGTACGACCATATCTGAGACGGAAGCCCCCTTTCCTTGATGGGTGTGAGAATATTGGTCTCCCGGCAACTGCCTCTTCGATATATCTGTAGTTGGGTTTGACCTTGGACTTTGTGTTGCCAGTTTCAGAGTGTGAACTTTTCTTGAGTTCAATATAGTCCCTCACCCATGACCAGCTGTCAAGTCCAAATTCGCTGCCCCACTCATCTATCTTTGGGAGTATCTTGTTGGCTTTCTGGGATACGCCTTCAGCAAGCACTAGGCACATCCCACCACGTATTTTGGCTGTGCCAACTCTGGGAAGGTCTTTGTGTATGAGTACCTCCTTTTGGGATGTCGGGTCGCCTGTGATTTCAACTGGGATGTGCCTGACAAGAAACCTGATCTCGTCATCTGTCGGGAGATATTGGAGTCGTGAGATGATGCGGTGGTAGCTGTCTATCTCTGTCACATATCTCTCAACCTCGTCATCTGTTGGGTCATATGGCTTGAAACCAAAACGGTTTCTGAGATAGTCAGCTATGATTACAGAAAGAGCTTCTGCAGTTCCTCCTGCCGCCCTTATCGGGCCGGCGTAGTAGCATGCAATATATTCCTTGCCATCCATAGTCTTCTTAATTTTCAACTCAACGAAACCCTCAAGTGGGGCGGAGACTATACCGAGTGTGAGGTATGCCAAGCCAACGCGCAGGCCGGTTTCCAGAGCCTTTTCCTTGGACGCGAATTCGCAGAATTTTTTGGATGCGACCTCCTCCGCCACCATCAGAGCAACCCTCCAATCCCCTGGTGAGTATTTCTTCTCAAGGGACCTGATTGCCTGAACAACGCCGCTGCCAACTATCTCTGGTGCGATTGCCCCGACAAGACCTTCAACACGCTCGGCAATGTCATTTGCGAGCGGTATGTCCACCCTGTTCTCTGGGTCAAATCCAAGCGAGCGGGCTTGGGAAGCGAGTTCGTACGCCTTTTTCACACTATTCTCAAGGTCATTGAAGTAATCCTTCATGCGGCGAGAACATATCATGGATGATTAAGTCGAACGTTGATTTAAAAAGGATTTCAGTAGCACGATACCTATAATCAGATGAAGGTCAGCATCTTGATTTCCCTTGTTTTCAGGTTGAACAATGGAACCTTTGCAGGGTCTGGATAATGACCTAGCTTCTCCTGAAACAGGGTCTGGCTCTGCCAGCATGAAGAGACGACATTGACAACATTCCTGTAAATGCCGACCAGTGTTTTGGAGTGCAGGTGCGCCGTTGTAAAGATATCTGGCACCTTGTCTATCAGGAGGAAGTCCTCCTGCATTGGTGCTGCCCTCGTGGAGCCATACGTTGGTGCGAGATGCCTTTTCCTGAGCAGAAAGGACATTATCAAATCCCCCCTGTTGTATCCGCCGGCCAGCCTGAGTTTCTCAACATTTGCAACGTAATGGTCCATGGAATAACCATGATACATCAGAACGTCAAATCCCGGGAAGCCGTCAACGGCATGTATATTGACATAAGCTGGATTTGAAACCATTGTGACATTCGGGAGATTGCATACGGACCTTGCGATGTCGCGGTACAGGGCATGTTGAGGTTCTGCCAAGATGAGTGCGTCATGGTTTCCAGGACAGATTATTACGTCTATGCTTTCCGGAACTCTTGAAAAGAACTCGGCAAACATCTCATACTGTTCATATATGTCCTTCACTGCAAGTTCCTTCTCTTGGTTTGGATACACACCTACACCATCAACAAGGTCACCTGTCACGAAGAGGTATTTCACCTTGGAAGCCACTTCTTTCTGCTTTGGGTTTCCTACCTTGCAATTCAGCCAGTCGAGAAACTTTGAAAGCGGTTTCGGAAGGAACATCTTTGAGCCGATATGGGTGTCTGCAATGAAAGCTGCGTAAACATCGTCAGGTCCCCTCTTGGTCTCAATCTCAGGTATGTCCGGAAAGGTGAGGTTATCGGCAAAGATTACATCAGAACTCTTGACCCCTGAAATGCCAATAACCTCGTCTTCGACAATTTCACACGCCTTGTCGTAGAGCTCCTGTTTGGAAGCCATGAAGATGACCTTGACAACAGATGACTTATCCTCAATCTCTGTTATGATGTTACCTCTCTTTGTCCTCTGTACAGACTTCACCATACCAATTATAGAGATACTCTCCCTTGATGGTATTTTGAGTGTCCTTGAGATAGAAATCAGGTTTTTGAGTTCGCACCTGTTCTGGAGGAGCTCCTTTAATCTGTCATACCTATTGTTGTAAAGAGCTATCCAATCCATCATATCCCTCATCTTATTTTCGGGCTCATAGACTTTGATGGGGTTGACCATAGCTCTTTTGGCTGGAACCTTCTGCAGATTCAAAAAATTCCTGTAGTGCTTTGATTTTATGACCAAGGGTCTCGGTTCCAGGGCAGAGATGTAATCTATAAACGAGGCTACATCGGCCTCTGTCAATGAGGAGAACGCTGGTTCAACCAGGTAACCCGATTCTATAATCCTCTTGATGCTCTTCGAAATCACATCAATCACTCACTTTAGAATCGATATATTTGACTATATTAACCAATGTATCCTCTGGTAGTGAAACCGTTATCTCACGCGTTCTTCCGTATCTACCTTTCGATACCACCCTTGCGTTTATAATGCCCAACATATCGAGTTCCCCAATGAGGTCAGAAACCCGTCTTTGAGTGAGTGGTCTGAGACTGAACTTCTGGCAGATTTTTTTATACATATCAAAGACATCACCAGTGAAGAATATATCCTCAACCTGCTCAGCTTTCTTTATTATCGTATAAACAATAGCAAGGCTTTGGGTAGGTTGCTTTTTGACAAGCTCCAGGAGCTGGTCTTTCTCTAACTTCTCCTGTGCTATGTCAAGGTGTTCCTCCACTATTGTGGAGCATTTCTCCCTCTCAGCTATCTCACCAGAAATACGGAGGAGATCCAGTGCTTTGCGTGCGTCTCCATTTTCCCTACCCACATATGCTGCACACTTGCACAAAACTGTGTAAGGTACCACATCCTTGGAGAACGCCAGTTTGGAACGGGTCATCAGGATATCCTTGAGCTGGATAGAGTTGTATGGGGGAAAGATAATCTCCTCCTCGCTCAGTGAGGATTTGACCCGTGGGTCTAGATGGTTCTTAAAGGTCACATCATTGGAAATCCCAATGACTATTATCTTCGAGTTCTTCAGCTCAGAGTTTACCCTGGTAAGATTGTACAGGACGTTGTCTCCACACTTGCTGACCAGTTTGTCTATCTCATCAAGAACAATCAATACTATTTGTTTGTGTGAGTCAACGGCTTTGTAAAATGTCTTGTAGACCTCGCTTGTAGGAAGTCCTGTGACGGGTACGTCATGGCCAAGCATAGATGAAAGTGTTGCGAAAAGTCTGTACTCTGTGTCTGCAACCTTGCCCATATTACAGTTCACAAAGAGGTGTTTGAGTGGTATGTTCTTGCTCTGTGCGTTGACCTCGAGTTGTGCGCAGACATATCTGGTTACAACAGTTTTTCCAGTGCCTGGTTTGCCATATATGAGTACATTTGATGACGTCATCTTTCTCAACAATGGCGTGAGAATCTGAACAAGTTGCCTCATCTGGTCGTTTCTATGAGGTATTTCACTTGGTTCATAGCTGCTTGTAAGTGCATCTTTATTGACGAAAATACTCACCCTAGAGAGAAACTCTTCAAACATGTTCTGGAGTGATACTTCCATCTGAACCCGCACCTTTCCACATGAAGTCAGGTTGTTCCATCTGAAATATACCTTAAAAGTATTTGGATACTGTGGAAGATAGTCCCACACCTATGTTTCATGTGGAACTCATCTGTTTCATTTGGAAACTATATGAGAGTTCATTTGGAAATGGCTATTTATTTACAATATTGTAAATAAATATACAAGTAATAATATAATATAATATAATTATTATATAATACAATAATAACATAATAGATAGACATGCATATAACATTGTGTAAAACATGTGTAAAGACCGTTTAGACGCGTTGTATTTCCAATACAAATCAAATGTAAATCAAATGCAAATCAATTGTGATATAACCTTGAGCCTCCTGGGCGCGGATAAAACAATCTTGGACGCATATAAAACCATCTCAAAACCATAAAAGTTCCATAGGAAATGAAGGGGTGTGCGCTACACAATTTTTCGGATTTCTTTATCAGATAAACTCTTCGCATTTGCATTTGGTCCAAGTGCATAATAAACCCTTTCACTCTCAGAACCCCATGTATAATCCCCTACCTCTTTCCTGATCCCATGAACTACGAACTCCTTATTTAGAGTACCTTTCTTGAGGTTGTAGTAGATGCTTCTTATATGGACCTTGCCAAACACTTTGGTGTAGGTTTTATATATATCATAACCGTATGACTCGCCCATATACAGGAGTATTGATGCTATGTTGTTTCTTATCGTTGAACCACTTCTTCTACCTTTCACTGTGATTTATTTGCAATATTGTAAATATTTAAACCTTTCCGATACAATTTAATACCTATCTGTCGTCCCTCACACCATGTTCAAATTGTCAGTGGATGAGATAATCAGCAAGATAAATGACAGCACGCAACTATCTCCGGACGTTATAAAAGGCAGGATAAACAGCAAGATAAAGGAGCTTTCAGGCCTTGTTTCAGAAGAGGGGGCTGCACATATCGTGGCGAATGAGTTGGGCGTGGAACTTCTGAAAATCAGCAGTTCAGGCAAGGTCGACATCGAAAATTTGTTGCCAGGATTGAGAAACATAGATATGGGGGGTACAGTGAGTAAGGTCTTTCCTGTGTATACATTCAAGAAAAATGACTCTGAGGGTAAAGTGGGCTCAATGATGGTATCTGACGGAACCGGTGAGGTCAGGGTTGTTGTCTGGGACCACCGGGTCGGGTTGCTAGAAAAAGGTGACATAAGAGAAGACACCAGAATCTCGGTCAGAGGGGCGTTTGTGAAAGAAGGTAAATATGGTATGGAAGTCCATCTCCGTTCAACAAGCGACCTGACTTTCAAGAGACAGGTTGCAAAGTTCACTCCAATCAAAGATGTGGCTGGGGGATATGTCTCAATCCGTGGAACTGTTGCCGACATCCCCACAAAAAATCCTTTCTTTGAAGTATGCCCTGTTTGTGGCAGGAGAATCAAAGCACAGTGCCCGGAGCATGGCAAGGTCAAACCCGCTTATTCCATGGTTGTTGAACTTTCCCTCTTTGACAACACAGGCTCTATGAGGTGCGTGTGTTTCAGGAATGCTGCAGAGAGTGCACTACAGACGGATGGAAAGAGTGCACTGGATATCGCCATGAAAAACAACGATAAGTCTCTTCCAATAAAGATGGCCATGTCCAATGTCATCGGCAGGACGGCCTACATACACGGAAACTCAAAGGTCAACACCTTTACAAAGGAGTTGGAGATAGTCGTGGACAAGATAATATATCCCGTGCCTGACGACGAGCTGACATACTGGAGAGAGCAATGAAGGTTGTGGTACCAGTATATCCGACAGAGGATTCTGACAAATTGGTTGAGGCAGTGCTGTCAATAGCTCCTGACGCAGAGTTAAACAAAAAAGGCGATAAATTGATTGCACAGTTCAGCGATGGCTCCAGATTACTGAAAAGGATAATGGACAAGAGAGTGGCCACAACCGCTTTGAACTGGATTGAACGCAGAGGCTACCTCATGCTCAACAAACAGGCTCTTGTCCACGGAAAACTCAACATACTCTACGTAGAACAACCGCTCGGAAACGTGAAGGTCTATGTTGACAGCAAATTCAAGAGCCTTTTATCTGCTGCAACAGCTTCTCACCCATGAACTTCCAGTACACTATTTGTAATCCTTCCTTCATCTTACCTGCGAACTCCTCAGGTATATCAATGTCAAAGGTCTCGTAAGTGCCTAGGTCCATCACCTGAGCTGTGCTTTCCTTTACAACAAGCACCTGAGCTGTACCCTTCTCTATCACTGGCACCTCCATCCTTGCATCGGACGGTTTGACAATTATCCTCTTTTTGCTGTCAGTTATACCGATAGCACTGAGTCGTATTTTTCCATGTCCATGCTTCCCTGGTGCAGAGTGCTTCATATCAACTATCTTGCACGCCACACCATCTATGAGGACATAGCGTCCAACCTTTAGAGAACCTATAGCTTGGATTTTTTTTTCCATTCCAATCACGTTTTAGCAGCCAGTCTTATGTCTTCAGCTTTTACGGTTATTCTCCCACCATGCTTTGTGAGTTTCACACTTTTCCTGCATATTTCATCTGCATAATCCACAATGATTTCACACAGGACGTGCTTTGCACCGTCCGAAACCCTCTGGGCACCACTTTTTTTCAACAGCCTTTCCATAGACGCAGCCGATAGTTCCAGATTTATCACCTAGGATTGTATTTTCAATCTTTTTCTTTATAATACTTCCTAAACAACGTCAAAATCTACTATAGAACCGCTAATTAACTTTAAATCTCAAAAAAGCTGCAAATCCACCCAGCTGAGCAAGTTGTTCCCCTTCTTTGGTTTCAGTTGACACCACAACCATCTTTGAGCCATAGTCCTTCGCCATCTCACCGAACCTATCAACCGTTTTGCCTCCAACTATCTCTGAAACCAGCAGTGTTTCAACTGCACCCATCTCAACCATTTTTTTCACGTTTTCTTCCCCATACGCCACCACTTCAGGTTCCTTGGAGAGCTTCTGGAGGAACTCCTCAACCAGCAATTTCTCCTCCATCACCTCTTCGGACTTCAGAACCTCTTGTGAGCGTTCAACAAGCTCCTGCAACCCAAACTCATTGGTGTATCCGATGTCCTGTACAGCTATCACACTTTTCCTCAGTTTGTTGTCCAAGAACTCACCATTTAGGAAGGTCTCCTTTGTGGGCCCGGGTCCCCCAACCAGAATTCCCTTCAGATTGTCAATGCCATCCATACATATCTTCATTTTAGTTGCCACTTTCTTGTACCAATCCTTTGCCAAGTTTTCTCTCACCCTTTCAAAACGTGCAGCGCTCTGCCCACCAGCCCTATACTTACCTGGGACTATTGAGTCCATTACTTTCACAGTTTCTATCCTCTTCCCTTTGAGGACTCCGATAGATGCACTTTTGTTGTCTATCACCAGCAGCCCGAACACGTACTTGGCCTCAAGCATCTGCTTCAGAGGCTCAAGGAGGAAATCTTGGTCGCACCTGTAAGTCTTTGTCGAGAGTGGGCTTGGAGGCTCTATTACCCACACCTTTATGTCCCTGACACCCACATCCCCACCCACATTCCCTGAAAATAGGGCCATTCCATTGGGTGGCGTGCGTTTGTAGAGCTTCAACTCCTGCACCGCCTTTTCCAACGCCGCAGTCACATTCTTCCTCGTTGTCTTTGACTTTATGTTCGCTGCCGTACCCTGCTCCTGTGACAGTTGGCTCCTTATGAGGTTCAGGTCGTATCCTGCTGGAACATATACTGTTATGAGCTCAGTGTGTCTGCCATGAACCTGCTCAAGTTCTTTTAGAACTCGTTTCAGTTTGATTCTGACAACTTCGTCCATAATCCCACCAGAAGCAAGGCTAGCTCCAGTCTTCTGTCATCTGCTGAAACTAGCCATAAAAACAATCAGTTAGGGGCCGCTTTTAAAGTTTGGCCCCGAATGAGAGCTTACCTTGCTTGAACTCAACATTCCTTATCCGTGCGGTCCCGACAAGGTCTTTCCTGACCCTTTCAAGGACTTTGATGTCACCATGGATGACGGCATGGTTTATTTCCTTTCCCTGCCCCACCCGGTTCTCCATCTTAAATGTCCTGGCCTTGGACAGCAGTTCGCACAGCATCTGACCTTCCTCACCCAACTTCTTGTCGAAGGAGCCAGACTTTGGCCATTTCTTTAGGTGTATGCTCCCACCACCAAATAGGGATTCGTTTATCTCCTCTGTTATGAATGGAACAAACGGTGCAAGCAGCCTGAGAACTGTGTTGAGTACATGCCTGCAGCTTTCAACTGCACCCTCTTTGAGACCAACATCCTCACCGTACAGCCTGTACTTTACCATCTCTATGTAGTAGTCTGCAAAGACATGCCAGACGAACTTCCGTATTTCCTTTATCACAGAGTAATTATACCTGTCCAGCGAATCTGTTGCTGTTTTCACTAGAAGGTTGAGTTCATTTTTTATCCACCTGTCGGCAAAAGTATATCTTGGCTTCGCCTCTGTTGGTTTGTGCATGGATATGAAACGCGATATGTTCCACAACTTGGTGAGAAACTTGCTTGAATGTTCCATTTCACTCCATGAGAGAGAGTGGTCATCGGCACCAGAAGCACCTGCACACCACTGCCTTACCACATCGGCTCCGTACTTTTCAAGTACCTCATCTGGTTCTATGATATTACCGAAGCTTTTGCTCATCTTCCTCCCGTCGGTTCCCCCAACCATCCCGTGTATGACTATGTCTTTCCAGGGAGCCTTTCCAGTCATAACTGCGCAGCGGAACAGGGTGTAGAACGCCCAAGTTCTTATTATATCATATCCTTGGGGTCTCATTGATGTTGGATATATCCTCTTGTAGAACTTTGGTTTTTTCCCATACTTGCTTATCTTCAAGGGAGTCATGCTTGAGTCAACCCAGCAGTCGCAGACAGACTCTTCTCCGACGGCCTTGCCGCCGCAACCACATTTTCTTGTGGTGCCGTGAGGGTCAACTGGCAGTTCTTCCTCCTTTGCAGCCACGACCTTACCGCATTTCTCACATGTCCAGAACGGAATCGGAGTTCCAAATGTCCTCTGCCTTGAGATTATCCAGTCCCAGTCAAGGCTGTCAGCCCAGTCAATCAGCCTTTTCATGGCTGATGCCGGGTACCATTTCAGACCTTTAGCTTCCTTTTTTATCATATTGGCGAATTTAATGACCTTTATGAACCACTGTTCCATGGGTATCAGCTCTATTGGCGAGTTACACGTGCTTCTCTCAACATGGGACAGCACGCTGTGTGTCATGGGTTCAACCTTTGATATGAGCCCCATATCTTTCAACCTGCTAACCATGGCATCTCTGGCCTCGTCGACATCCATACCATCCATAAAACCAGAGTTTTCATTTAGTGTGCCATTCTCGTTGATTATGTTGATAGGCTTCAGACCATGCCTCTTCTGCCATCTTATGTCCTGCTCATCACCGTAGGTGCAGAGGTAAACTACACCCGTCCCAAAGTCCACGTCCACCTCTTTATCGGTTATCACTGGCACCTCCCTGTCATATATCGGAAGGTCCACATTCTTCCCTACAACCTTCTTGTACCTTTTGTCATCCGGATGGACAACTATGGCTATGCATGCTGGAAGGAACTCTGGCCTTGTGGTGGCTATCTCAACGCCCCCAAGCTTGATGTAATACAGTTCACCCCCTTTTTCAACATACCCGACCTCGGCTTTTGCAAGCGCTGTCCTGCACTTTGGACACCACATTACCGGGTGTTTCTCCCGCACAAGCATGTCTTTGTCATGGAATTCGAGCAGAGACGACTGAACAAGCTTTTTGTAGTCGCTGTCCATTGTTCTGTACTCATGGTTCCAGTCTGGTGTATAACCTATTCTGTCCATCTGTTCCTTCATCTTGGTTATGCACTTGTCAGTCCACTTCTCACACGCCACAAGAAACTTTTTCCTCTCGTCTTTGGATATACCATATTCCCTCTCTACTTTGAGTTCAGTCGGCAGGCCGTGGCAGTCAAAACCTTGTGGGAGATAGACTGAGTGACCACACATCCGCTTGTATTTTGCAGGTATGTCTATCCAGACGAAGTCCATCACATGGCCCATGTGGAGGGTGCCTGAGGTGAATGGTGGAGGCGTATCAATTGAATATATCTTTTTTCCATCCCTGAACATGAAGGTACCAATCTCTTTCCATTTAACGGTCCATTTCTGCTCCACATCTTTCACCTTGTAGCGTTTCTCCATGAGCAAATCTCCAGAATCTGTAATTAAGAAGTTTTCGAAAGCTAAAAGTCCAGAAGTTTCTTTGTGTTGAGCACGCTGTCTAAGTCTATCTTCTGGCCGTCAGATGCAGCTGCAACTGGCACGTCTGTTTCAGCGAAGACCTTCCTCGCCTCAAGAAGAGGGTTTGACTTCAACATCTTCATGCCAAAGTGGCTCATGAGAATCAGTTTGGGCTTGGTTTCCATTTCATTGACAACCTTGATTACATCATCTGTGCACAGATGCCACGAAATCCTGTCACTTCCAGGTCTCAGGACATTGAAGATTACCACGTCACACCCGTTGTAGAGAGCTGACAAACCCTCAAAGTATTCTGTATCGCTTGTGTACCCAATAAGATATTTTGGTGTTTTGAATACCAGTCCTATACATTTTGGGTCAGAGTGTTTGCACCGCATGGCAGAAATCTTAAGGTCATCCATATCAACGGTGTCTCCAGGCGCCAGAATAAGTGTTTTTTTGAAGTAGTTGAGGTAGTACTCAGGCATTACAGCAGTCGACTTTTCCATACAGGTTTCGTTGGTGATTAAAAAACCTTTTTTCTCCCTTCCAAAGTTACCCATTCCCTCTGCAATGACGCAGACGTCAGTTGTGTGGTCAAAGTGGCAGTGCGACAGGCAGATTATGTCAGTGTTCCTTGTTTCCACACCGTACTGCTTGCTGCGTATTACCGCACCCGGGCCCGGGTCTATGTGCACCTGGTGGTTGCCGCTTTGCAGCACAATCCCACCCGTTGCTCGGGCCTGTAGCACAGTGACTATCCTACCGCCACCCGTGCCAAGGAATATTAACCTTACCATAGACTTGCAAACTATTTACGTATTATTAAACAAATCTCTTCACAGAATCTTTTATCAGACCATTCACCATGTTATATGGGTACATCTCCACCTTCCCGTTTATGATATTCCTCGTTATCTCACTGTAGGAGTTGACCACATCTTTCACTATACCCTTGACAGCCCTTTCGTTGCCGTTGCTTTCCGTTCTCACGAAAACATCACACTCAGTTATTGGTCGCCCCATTGTGCTCACCATCTGGACGTCATTCTTCAAACCCAACTCACTCCAGATTCTCCTCGCCATCATGGTGGCCCAAACGCTGTAGAAGTTTCCAACGTGTTTGTTGGGATTCTTCCCAGCCACTGCCTCAAGGGTGTTTGGTCTCGCGGGGGCAATCAAACCAGTTATCCTGTTCCCTCTGCCGACCTGGCCGTCATCTCCACACTCTGCACTTGTGCCTGATACAGTGATGTAGACTATGCCCTTGTCAACTTTGTCTGCTGTGTTGATTAAAATCAGTTCCCTTTTGAGTCCAAACCTCTTAGCAACAACACTCTGGATATTTTCTTTGATGGATATGTAATTCTTTATATCCTTGATTTCGTCAGCCACCAACGCTATTGCAAGATTGATAGTCGATTTACCTCTTATACGTCTACCCATGACTTTGATGTCTGTTCCCACGTAGGGGTGTTCCTTTTTGAACTCCCTGTTCAGGAAGTTTTCGATGGATAGTACAAGCTCTTCTGTCTCTGATAAGGGAGCCCATGACGTTGCAAAGGAGGTGTCGTTCGCCTTTGGTACGCCGTCATCCCTGAAGTTGGTGATTAGGTCAAGACTGCCAGGCTTTATCCATTGTGCATCTGTGCTGAACAGGAACTTCGACCCCACGTTTTTTCTGGAAACCTTTTCAGCGGCCAGCTCTGCCATGGCTGGTAATGGAATTGTCTCCCCTTCAACTTGGTTTATGCCCCTACCAACGAAGAGGAACTGGGCAGGTTCTATAATACTGCCGTCTCCAAAGGTTGCTTCACTCCTGCCTCCAGCCAGTGTGACCTTGTCAATGTTATGGTGCAGTATTGCCCCGAATTTATCTATGCAGTATCTGCTGTAGATTATACTGAGCAACGTAGCACATGAATCAGATAATGAGTCAGGATGACCAACACCCTTTCTCTCAACTATCTCCATCTTTGACTTTGAAACATTTATTGATGGTCTTATCTCGACTTCAACACTTACCATAAGACTAGAACCATCCGTTAAATTTATATATATTGTTATATACTTTACTGTATAAATATAACCAAAGGTTATTAAAATGATAACAGGAACCATGATGAGGTCGATGCGAAAGAGAGCTAGACTCACACAACACCAGCTGGCAGCGGCTGTCGGCATCAGCCAGGCGCACATTGCAAAGATAGAGGGCAACAAAGTTGACCCCAGACTGTCAACTGTTAATAGGATACTGGCAGTCCTGGAGAAAAGTTCTGGAAAAGTCTGCTCATCCATAATGACGAGAAAGATAATATCAACCACACCAAGAGCAACTGTGCGTGAAGCCAGCAAGATAATTGGAAAGAAAAGCGTCTCCCAACTCCCGGTTATGGACGATGGTAAGGTGGTTGGTACGGTTTATGAGAAGTCAATCATAGTTAACATCTCCAATGGTCTTTTCGATGAACCTGTCTCTTTAATTATGTCACCACCACTTCCAATAGTTGATGGTTCGGTCCCATGCACCCAAGTCAAGAGTCTACTTGAACATTACCCCGCAATTCTGGTCTCCTTGAATGGTTCTGTTGCGGGCATAATCAGCCGCTCTGACATGTTCAAAACAATTGGAAAATGATTTAAACGCCTTGAAATTTGTCTTTATCACGGGCCTGTAGCTTAGCCTGGTGGAGCACCCGACTGATAATCGGGAGGTCCTGCGTTCAAATCGCAGCAGGCCCATTTTGATGATAGTAGAAACCATACATTACTATAAATGTTCAAGAAGTCGATTTGACAATCACAGCCTTATCAGGTCCATCCTGAAGTTGCTGATTCCCCTGTTGATTTTCTCCTTCATTGAAATGGCCGAGGCGCCAGAGTGTTTTTTGATTACATCATCTATTTCATAACATATCTCATTGCAGGCGAGGAGTATCTTGAACTTCCCGCCGTTGACAACATCTTTGAGGGCAAACAGTTCATCTCTGTTTATCCCGTCCACTTTGATTACTCCACACAACCCACCGTCCTTCATAAGCCCGAAGTTCCATGGTTGAACCCTTCTCCCACCTATTGAGTCCAAGGTCTTTGAAATGACATTTGTTACCAACGCGACCTTGCGGTCAAAGTCATGCAAACGGTTTTTTCTCATCATGGACATGACACTACCTATGCTCAGCATCACTTTTAAACTTAATGCACTTCTATTCCGTCCTTGACCTCCCTGTCAACGGTGAGCAACGCCAAATTCTTGTCATCCTCAGCAGCGAGCAGCATTCCATTTGACTTCACTCCTTTTATGGTCGTTGGCTCAAGGTTGACGAGAACGGCTATCTGCATCCCTACCAGATCCTTTGCCCCATAAAAGTCACGTATACCCGATACTATCTGCACCTCCTTTCCAGCGTCAACCGTCATTTTGTAGAGATTGTCTGTTCCTTTGACAGGCTCAACACTCTTTACTGTCCCAATCCTTATGTCAAGTCTTTTGAATTCATCTATGGAAACCAAATATTTCACCCCCTTTCCTTCGAAAAACTCATTGAGCGAGATGGGTTTTGTCACATTATCCCTCAACTCGTTTATCCTGTCATCATCCAGTTTTGGAAAAAGTGGAGCCAATTTTTTGGTGGTCCTTGGTGAGTCTTTTCCCAGACTGTCCCATTTAATTTCAACTCCCAAGGCATCAGCAAGTTTTTCAGCGCTTTCTGGTAAGAAAGGTGACATGAGTATGCAGATGTCCTTGCACAGCCTCACGCATGTGTTCAGCACGGTCCCACACCTTTCCCTGTCTTCCTTGACCAGAATCCAGGGTTTCTCATCCTGAAAATATTTATTGCCTCTTGCTGAAACCCTCAACAACTCCTTCAGGCACTCGCGCAGTTTTAGGTTCCAGGTGAGCTCCCAGAACTTGTCATAGTCGATATCGAGCACTTTTTTGTCGTTCTGCAGGAGCTTTCCAGCTTTTGGGACTTTGCCTTTGAAATAGTTGTTTGTGAAAGACAGCACCCTGTTGATGAAGTTGCCCAGATTACCAACCAGTTCGCCGTTGACCTTTTCCTTGAACTCCTTCCATTTCCACTCGCTGTCTTTGCTTTCAGGGAGGATTTCTGTCAGGTAGAACCTCCATACATCCGGACTTAAACCAGCATCCGGCAACTTTTCGCAGAAGATACCCCATCCCTTTGACTTCGATATCTTACCTCCTTGGTAGTTCAGGAACTGGTATCCTGCAACGTTGTAGGGCAGCGTGTAATCCCCGTTTGCGAGAAGCATCCCACCCCACCACACAGTGTGGAATGGTATGTTGTCCTTTCCAATGAAGTGCACTATCTTGGTTTTTTGGTCCTTCCATGCACCAGCCCAGTTCTTGTCCCACTCCTCTATCCCAGAGATATAACCTATCGGCGCGTCAAACCAGACGTAAAGGACTTTGTCCTCATAGCCTTTGAGCGGGACCTTGACACCCCATTTCAAATCCCTTGTTATACAGCGTTCCCTCAATCCATCCTTTATCCATCCAAGCGCAAGCGAGCTGACAGTTTTCCTCCAGTGACCCTGTTTAGTTATCCACCTCTTTATCTTTGGCTCCAGTTTGTCCAGCTGCAGGAAGAGATGCTTGAACTTCCTGAAAATGGGAGTCTTTCCGCAGATGGTGCATCTTGGGGATTTCAATTCGTGTGGCGAAAGCAGTTTGGTACACTTCTCGCACTGGTCACCTCTCGCGTCTTCATATCCGCAATTTGGACACGTCCCGTCCACAAACCTGTCGGGTAGCGTCCTCCCACAGCTCTCACAGTATGGCAGAACAATCTCCTTCTCGACTATGAAGCCATTTTCATATATCCTCTTGAAGAACTCTTGGGTGGTCCTGTGGTGGGTTTCCCTTGAGGTTCTTGAGAAATTATCATAGCTTATTTCGAACCACTTGTATATCCTTTTATGCACCTTGTAAAGCTTATCGCAAAGTTCCCTTGGCGTTATGCCAATCTTCTGCGCAGCCACCTCACTTGGAGTCCCATGTTCATCTGAACTGCCTATGAAAGCCACTTCATGGCCCCTGAGTCTGCAGAACCTAGCAAATATGTCTCCAGGAAGGTGCGACCCCACAATGTTACCTATATGGGGTACATTGTTCACATATGGGAGCGCGCATGTGACGATGATTTTCTCTTTTTTGTATTTTACCACCTTAAAACACTATTTCCAAATTTATTATTAAAGTTATGCAACCTACTGTCCACGGTAGCCGGCAAAGCATAACAATTAAAAAACAACTTCAAATTACTGATTACTATGAGCAAACAGGAAGGCTTGACTGTCAAGAAATCGGATTTTTCAGAGTGGTACACACAAATCATACAGAAAGCTGACCTTGCTGACATAAGATACAATGTCAAAGGTTTCGTGGTTTACATGCCATGGGCAACTGACACACTTGAACTAATGTACAAACTCTATGAGGAGGAGATGCGTGCGACAGGCCATAAGAAGATGATTTTTCCCTCGCTTGTCTCCAAGTCAAACTTGGAAAAAGAGGAGGAACATATAGAAGGCTTCTCAGCGGAGGTCTTTTGGGTCACTGAAGCTGGTAGCCAACACAAAAAGTTTGAGCAGCCACTGGCTCTGCGACCGACATCAGAAACCATAATGTATCCAATGTACTCGCTCTGGGTCCGTTCATGGAGGGACCTACCTCTAAAAATTTTCCAATCATGTCAGATGTGGAGGTACGAAGGGAAGGCAACTAGACCATTCATCCGCGGAAGGGAGTTTCACTGGATAGAATCTCATAATGTCTTTGCGACCAAGAAAGAAGCAGAAAATCAAGTGAAGGAAGACATGGAGATGGCGGAGAAGGTCATGCACAGGAAGTTCTGCGTGCCTTTCATCTTTTTTAAGCGCCCACAGTTCGACAAGTTTGCAGGTTCTGTTTATACTTATGCCGCAGACACGATACTCCCCAATGGCAAAAGACTTCAGCTGCCTTCAACCCACTTCCTTGGCCAGAAATTTTCAAAGCCGTTTGACATAACATTTGAAGCCAAGGATGGAACAAAACACTACGCCTACCAGACATGTTATGGTCCTGGAATCTCAAGGATATTTGCAGCTGTTGTTTCCATAAATGGTGATGATAGAGGACTGATTCTTCCACCAGCGATATCACCTTATGAAGTGATTATTGTCCCGATTTTCAAGGAAGAAACGATGAAGAAGGTTCTCTCCCATTCGCGCAAGATACTTTCAAGACTCAAGGAATCAGGTTTTAGAGTCCATCTGGATGATAGGTCTGAATATACACCAGGATTCAAGTACAACTACTGGGAGATGAGAGGGGTACCTATCCGGATTGAAGTTGGGCCAAAGGACATCAAGGACAAAGCGGTCGTGGTTGTCAGAAGAGACATAGAAAACAAAACACAAGTCCCTGAAAGTGGTCTTGTGAAGGAGTTGAGACAGACCTTGGATGCAGTGCACAACTCAATTCTCAAAAAAGCAGACAGTTACTTCGAGGGCGCGATTCATTCGGCCTCGGACCAGTTGGAACTCAAAAAAGCCTTGGACAAGGGTGGATTTGTCAAGCTTAACTTCTGCTCAGCAGACGTTGAAGGGGCGAAATGTGCCGACAAAATAAAGGAGAAATTCAACGCAGAGGTCTGCGGAGAGCGTTATATGGGGGAGGACAAGCCAAGCGGACAGTGCATAATGTGTGGTGAACCGGCAAAATCAATCATCTACGTGGCCCGCTCCTATTGAAAACATTTATAAACCTCCACATCTGTTCTCAAACTTAGTATTCTGGTGGATTGGATGGATGAAAAGCTCAAGACAGGCACTACAACTGTTGGAATAGTGTGCAAGGACGGTGTTGTGATAGCTGCTGATAAAAGAGCAACGATGGGTTATCTCATAGCCAGTAAGGATGTGACAAAACTCATCAAGATAACAGATAGGATAGCCCTGACAATTGCAGGTGGAGTTGGCGACGCCCAAGCACTCACCAAATACTTGAAGGCACAGATGCGGCTCTATCAGATGAGGAGATGTCAGAAACCGACTGTCAGAGCATGCGCCACATTCCTTTCAAACATCATATACAGCGGCAAAGGCGGCTTCTTTCCATACTATGTCCAAATGCTTCTCGCTGGATACGACGAAACAGGTTACCATCTCTTCTCAATCGGGCCTGATGGCAGTTCAATAGAGGATAAGTATATATCAACTGGCAGCGGTAGCGTCATGGCGTATGGTGTTCTTGAGGATAACTTCAAGGATGGGATGGTCATTGCAGAGGCTATGAAACTCTGCGCACGGGCGATACGCGCAGCGATTGAGCGTGATGTGTACACTGGCAATGGTGTGGATATAATTGTCATAGACACCAAAGGGGTCAGAGAACTGGGCCGAAATGAAATAGACAAGTTACTTGTCAAGAAGTGAAAACCTTCTGGTTTTTGAAATGGAAGAAAAGTACCTGATAGCACAGATTAAGGATATGCTCCCACCCGATTCCAATATATCGGACTATCTTTTTGAGGGGGCCAACGTAGTGATCTACACAAGGAACACTCAGTTCTTCAGAGAGGGTGGCAATGACATCAGACGCATAGTGAATACCATAAAGAAGCGCGTGGAACTTAGGGTAGACCCCTCCCTCCTATTAGACGCTGAAACAGCCGAAGAGCGGATAAGGTCCATTGTTCCAAAAGAGGCAGACATAGGTGATATCTGGTTTGATGAAAAGCGCTCTATAATCATTATCGAGGCTATGAAACCAGGTGTGGTTATAGGAAAGAATGGTGAGACCATACGCAAGATAAGGGAAGATACGCTTTGGGTTCCAAAGGTCCAGCGCAGCCCTGCCATAAAATCAGACCTTGTGAGAAATATAAGGAAGACACTCTACGCACACTCTGATTACAGAAGGAAGTTTCTCCACAACATTGGTGAGAGGATATACTCCGGTTGGGAGAGAAACAACAAGTACTGGATAAGGCTCAGCTGCCTTGGAGGGTTCAGGGAGGTTGGCAGAAGTTGTCTTTTTCTGCAGACAACAGAGAGTAAGGTGATGCTGGACTGTGGGGTCAACGTTGCAAGCAAACTGTATGCTTACCCATACTTGGAAGCACCGGAGTTCAATATAAAAGACTTGGATGCTGTTATAATATCACACGCACACCTTGACCATGGAGGATTCCTTCCATATCTATACAAGTATGGGTATAAGGGACCGACTTATTGCACCGCGCCAACAAGGGATGTTATGACACTACTGCATCTGGACTACATCGATGTCGCGCAAAAGGAGGGTAGCAAAGGTATCTATGACTCAAGGGATGTGAAGAAGTGGATAAAACACTCAGTCTGCCTGGATTATGGAGAGGTCACAGATGTCACTCCTGATGTGAGACTGACCTTACACAATGCTGGTCATGTCCTCGGTTCGTCCGCAATTCATTTGAATATAGGGGATGGCTACCACAATATTCTCTATACAGCGGACCACAAGTTTTCTAGGACAAAGCTCTTGGAACCAATTGAGTCCCAATTTACCCGTGTCGAGACTCTCATAACAGAGTCGACCTATGGTGCTCGGGACGATATCCAGCCAACTCGAGAGGAATGCGAAGAGCAACTTCTTTCCATCATCTCGGATACAACAAAGACGGGCGGCAAGACGCTCATACCAGTTCTTGGTGTTGGCCGAGCGCAGGAAATAATGCTCGTTGTTGAGGACGCTGTGAGAATGGGTTTGATACCTGACATACCAATTTATGTGGATGGGATGGTATGGGATATAACTGCAATCCACACGACATATCCTGAGTTTATGAACCGTAGCGTCAGGAAACTAATTTTCCATAGGGACCACAATCCATTCCTCGCACCTTGCTTCAAAAAGGTCGGTTCGCAAAAGGAGAGAGTTCAGATAATGGAGAGTGATGACCCCTGCCTGATACTGGCAACAAGCGGAATGCTGACGGGCGGCCCGTCTGTGGAATACCTCCGCAATCTGGCTGAAGACAGGAAGAACTCGCTCGTGTTTGTTTCATACCAGGCGGAAGGTTCACTGGGGTCATCAATACAAAAAGGCTCTGAGTATGTCCATATAGAGAGATACAGGGGTGGTAGGGAGCAGGTCTACATCAAGTTGGGTGTCCATACAATCTCAGGATTCTCAGGCCATAGTGACAGGAACCAGATAATTAACTTTGTGAGAATGATAAAACCAAAGCCCAGACGGGTAATTGTGAACCACGGCGAAAGTTCGAAGTGCCTTGAACTGGCGTCCAGAATCCATAAGCTGTTCCGTGTCGAGACCTCTGCTCCAAGGGACTTGGATGTTCTCAGGATAAGATGAGCATACAACTTTCCGTGCGGATGTTGCGGCTATCATGTAACATTTTTAAAGCGATAGTTTATCTTTATTTCTATGACCTATGGTATTCTTGTAAGGGATGCAATGACCAAAAAGCCTGTAGTTGCTGGGCCAAAAGAGACAGTGTTTGAAGGTCTCAAGAGGATGCTTGACAAAGGAGTCGGCTCCCTGATTGTTGTCAAAGACAACAAAATCGTTGGGATAGTGACTGAGAAGGACCTCTTGACAAAGGTTATGTACGAGATGAAAGACCCCAAAAAGGTCAAACTGTCTGATGTGATGACAAAGAATCCCATCTCGGTTGGTCCTGAAAAGGACCTTTATGAGGTTGCAAAACTGATGAATGACAAAAACATAAGAAGGGTGCCAGTTGTTGATAAGTCCAAACTGCTTGGTGTGATAACGGTCAAAGATGTTCTGAAGATAGAGCCCAGCATGATAAATGTCCTGATGGAGAAAATCAAGGTCAGAGAACCCGACTTCAAGCCGCTTCGCTCATCTGAAACAGCCGGAATGTGTGAACTCTGCGGCAACTATGAGGAAACCCTCGTGGACGCAGATGGCATGTTATTGTGTGATTCATGCGCCAAGGACCTAGCCAAGTAGTAACTCTTTTATTTCCGCCCGTGATAGTTCTATATATGGTCGAACAAACACCGGTTACAGGACCAGCCAAGGTCACATTCACAGGTATATTTGACCTTGATGAATGGTATAGGTTGATGTATGAACTTTTCACAACATTTGGTTATGAGGTCAACGAGCGCAAGTATAAGGAGAAGATGAAACCACAAGGCAAAGACATTGAGATGATATGGGACTGCCAGAGGAAAGTTGACGACTACACGAAGTTTTACATCAGAGTCGAGGTCTTTGGTCTCGCTGTCAAGCGCGTTTCGGTCCAGAAGGGGAGCATTGAGAAAGACGCGGACAAAGGAACACTGGAAATCACGTTCAAATCCATACTCATTACAGACTATGAAAACAGGTGGGAGACCCACCCAGTCCTGAAGTTTATGAAAGGCATGTACGACAAGTACCTTTACCGCCCGACCTTTGACCACTGGAAGGACAAGATATACGAGGAGATGTACCACATCCAGAACGAGGTCAAGGCCTTTTTCAACCTGAGCAGATTTATGTGATAACCATGGCAGACGTGACACCTGTTACATTGTCGTCAAAAGCGAAGTATGAGGGAATCTTCGATGTTGGTGAGTGGTACAACCTTATGTGGGACGTCTTTGGTGGCTTCGGCTATGAAATCTGGGAGACCAAGTACAAGGAAAAGGTTATCGGCGATGCCAAGGAGTTAGACATTGACTGGACGTGCTTCAAGGACATTGATGCATACACCAGATTTGAGATAACTGCAGACATCTTGGTTCTCGGTCTCAAGTCAGTTGAAGTCCAGAAGGACGGCGTCCAGTCAAAGGCTGACAAGGCATCCATAGAAATAATCTTTAACGCATCACTCATTACAGACTATGATGACAGATGGTCATCCAACTTCCTTTTACGCCTCCTGAAAGGCGTGTACAACAGGTATATCTACCGCCCGACCCTCCGCCACTGGAAAATCAAAATATACGAGGAGATGTACCAGATTCAGAACGAGGTCAAGGGTTTCTTCAACTTGCCACGGTTCATGTGATTGCAGCGGTGAGGATACCGTAGTTAGGAACCCGAGGCAAAATTGAAGCAGATGGACACGTTTCATAACGTTTTTAAATAGCCTTTTAGTCCTTAATTATTGGCAAGGCTGCCCCAGCATGAAGGTACCGAGTGGAGGTTGCCGAAATGGCTTCTGTGAACCTCGGAGTTAGTGTTTTGGGGCACAATTATTGTCATGGAAGAGCTTGATGAGCTCATCAATCAATTGAAATCAGAAATATGGCCTATAATCGTTGAAGGTAAAAAAGACAAAAGGGCCTTGGAGAGGTTGGGTGTCCATAATGTTCATCCGTTATCCGGAAAACCGTTATTCCATTTCATTGAAAGTTTCGGGAACAGTGAAGGAGTAATCCTGCTGCTTGATTATGACAAAGCGGGAAGAAAGCTCAAAAAACGACTTCTCCAGGGGTTTCAGCGCATAGGCATAAAGGTAGAGTTGAGCTATGACAGAAAGCTCAGAAAAACAAAGCTGAGCCATATAGAGGGCTTGGCAAAATATATGGAAAGACGAGGTGATGCAAGTGGGAAAAATTGCTCCCGTTTCAGCTAAGTACATAATCCACGCATCGATAAAGACCGAGGGTGTTGTTGAGAAACCGGACGTCATAGGAGCCGTATTTGGCCAGACTGAGGGTCTCCTCGGCGAGGACCTAGAGCTGCGCGAGCTCCAAAAAAGCGGCAAGATAGGAAGAATAGACGTGGAACTTGACATTTCTGGTGGTAAGGCGTCTGGAACATTGACGATCCCGAGTTCCCTTGACAAGGCGAAGACAGCAATAGTTGCAGCTGCTGTGGAGACCATCCAGAGGATAGGTCCATGTGATGCGACAGTATCTGTCAAGGGGATTGAAGATGTCAGGTCGTTGAAGAGGGATTATGTTCTTGGCAGGGCAAAGGAACTGTTGAAGAATATGGAAAAGACAGACTCAATTGAGTTTACGAGGAATGTCCGTGAGTCTGTCCGCGCCACGGCTGTCATCCACTTTGGACCGGACAGCCTGCCTGCTGGAGAAGGTATAGTTGGTTCGAAGGAGATTATTGTTGTGGAAGGCAGGGCTGATGTGATAACACTTCTGAAGAATGGCATTAAAAATGTCATCTCAATGAATGGCACGAGCGTTCCGCAGACGATAGTGGATTTGTCAAGAGAGAGGGAACTGACACTCTTTGTTGACGGTGATCGTGGAGGGAACTTAATAGAGAAGAGTCTCCTGCAGGTTGCTGACGTGAAATTTGTAGCTAGGGCGCCCCGTGGTAAGGAGGTAGAGGAGCTCACCATGAAGGAGATTCATCAGTGTCTCAGGGCACGCAAGCC
>DAOVEB010000035.1 GCA_030669205.1 Candidatus Parvarchaeota archaeon
GTAGTCATCCATTAATGGCCGAAGTAATTGTGAATGCGTGGATACCGCGCTCCAATCTCCATATATTTGAGGTGAACCGCTCGCTGAAAGACATGGAACTGGAAATATATGATGTCGAGCTCTCCGATGGGATAAAGTTCAAGTTCAAGGACGTTGGCGGTCCAGTCAAATTCCATCTGGACACAGCAGGCCAGTACACGCTGTCAAAGGGCGTCAAAAGCATGAGCGAAGCCCTGTCCTTCATTGAGAGGGGCAAGGAAATCATCCTTGAGGGGATAATCAATAAATCACACCATGTGGTGTACAAACAGATAAACCGCGGTTCGCTCCCGGTCTGCTTCTCTTCGGCTGTGATATCAAATGTCAGGCCAAAGGGGCTCAAGCCGAGGAAGATGGCTGGAATGGACGTATTCTACGACCTGGACGAGGTGTACAGAAACGACAGCGTGATTTACTTCTCAGGTAAAACAACTCCGAAGGTCAAGCACGTTGCGAGCTACATGTGCTTCCTGGCCATATGCAGCCACTTCCTGTTCAAAATGATGGACAGGATGGAGAAGTTCTATCACAATGCAGACGAGATAGTAAATACGCTGGAGGCGAAAATAAGCCTTGAAGATCTCAAAAAAACCATTTTTGACTTTGACCTGATAAAAAAGGAATGCGGAGAGAGTTATTCCAAAATCGGGCAGATGAAGGAAAATGTCGACAGGAAGTCAGAGAGCTTTGGAGGTGGCAATGAAGTTATAGAGGAATGGTTCACAAAGGTTGAATCTGACTGGAGCTACGTGCTGTCGCTGTGGGAACTGCTGATGAACTACCTGAACAACATCGACTCTGCCGCAGAGGCGAGAATGAGCTATCAAGACGCTGTCGAGTCAAGGAGAATAATAGGATTTCTCAGCATAGATGCAGCGTCAATAGTGGCCTACCTCATACTCGGACTCTTCGTCTCAAACTTCACCGGGACGTGGGGCTTGGTTCTTATAGTACTGTTTCTGGTGGTATGGCTCGTCCTCTACAATCTACTTGTCGGATATAAGAAAAGAATGAAACTTAAGCGCAAATACTGAAACGTCAGTAGTTGAATCCAAATGACCTCTGCTCGACCTCTTTGTCAGAAAGGTTGTTGGACTTGTTGACGGTTATCTCCTCCTCCACTTCCTCAAGGGTGCCGTACTTTCCGGTGTTGAGCTGCATCTTGTTCCTGAACACAGACACGTAGCCGTTCGACAGTTTGTATGTCTTTCCGACCTGCACCTTGTTTATATCCTCGTTCCAGAGGGTCATTGAAATTACTCCTGAATCATCCCCAACAAGGGCATCGCAGACCTTGTAGGTGGCGTTGTTTCTCCGTGAAGTGACTTCGCGCATATCGCCCTTTTCAACGACCTTGATAACGAGCTCAACCCTTCTCGACATAGAGCTCAGTTCGTTTACTTTCATGCATCTTCAGATATTGGGGCTTTTTATAAAAGTATCTATAACAAATTTCCGCAACGCAACCTTAAAAAACCAAGGTTGAGTAGGACTATCTGTGGAAGATTCCTGGTACCGGATGTCCGCATCCTCTGCAATCGGGCTGCTCGGAAGCAGGCCAAAGGGGCTCACATCAGACGAAGTCTCCTCAAGACTTGAGAAGTACGGAGCAAATGAGCTGAAAAAAGTTTCAAAGGAGACCCACTGGCGTATGGTACTGCGCCAGTTCTCAAACTTCCTGATTCTGCTGCTCATAGCATCAGCGGTTATATCAATCCTTATAGGCGACGTTGTAGATGCTACAATGATACTCATCATAGTAGTTCTGAACGCCATATTCGGCTTTGCCCAAGAGTACCGGGCGGAGAAGGCACTGGAGGCACTAAAAAAGATGGCAACACCCCATGCAAAGGTGATGAGGAACAACGAAGTAATGGAGGTATTGTCAACAACAGTTGTGCCGGGAGACGTTCTCGTGCTGGAAACAGGAGATAAGGTGGCTGCAGATGCAAGGATAATTTCTTCCTCAAGTTTAAAGATAGATGAATCTATGCTAACAGGAGAGTCAGTTCCAATATCCAAGCACCACCTGAAGATGGACAAGAGAGTTGGCGTTGCTGAAATGGGAAACATGATGTTCTCAGGCACAAATGTGGTGCACGGCAGGGCCATGGCAGTTGTTGTTGCAACAGGTATGGAAACCGAGTTCGGAAAGATAGCTGCAATGGTCCAGGAGAAGCCAGAGCAGACCCCGCTCCAAGCCAGGATGGGACACCTGGGCAAGGTCCTCGGCGCCATTGTGATTGGCGTATGTGTCATAGTTTTCGGTCTTGGAACCATGGAGGGGCAACCTGTGTTGGAGATGTTCGAAACCTCGGTGAGTCTCGCAATATCCGCAGTGCCCGAAGGCCTGCCGGCCATAATAACACTGACCCTAGCTCTGGGTGTACAGAGGATGGCGAAGAGAAATGCGATAGTCAGGAAACTCTCATCTGTGGAAACCCTCGGCTCTGTCAACATAATCTGCTCAGACAAAACAGGCACACTGACAAAAAACGAGATGACGGTTCGCGAGGTGTGGACCAACAACAAGTCCATTGAGGTGACGGGCGAGGGTTACGAACCTTACGGCCAGTTCATTGAGAACAAAGACATAATGGTTCCGACAGCCGACCCCCAGCTGCAGAGGCTGCTTGAAATCGCGTACCTTTGCAACAACTCGAATCTGGTAGAGCACGAAAGAACCCATTCAATAATAGGTGACCCCACAGAGGGCTCGCTCGTTGTGCTCTCAAAGAAAGCAGAGATAGCTCCAGACTACAGGCGGCTCGGAGAGCTCTTCTTTGACTCGGAGAGGAAGATGATGACAACGATAAATGTCGTTGACGGCGATATCATCGCGCTGTCAAAGGGCGCACCTGACTCAATAGTTGACAAATGCACGAAGATAATGGTCAACGGGAGGGTGAGAAAACTCACAAAAAACGACGTGGACAGGATAAAAAATGTAAACAACCGGATGGCCTCCAAGGCTTTGAGGGTCCTTGGTTTCAGCTACAGGCAGCTCAGCAGCAGAACCAAGTTCACCGTCAAGAAGGTCGAGAAGAAGATGGTCTTTGTGGGACTCGTTGGAATGATAGACCCGCCGAGGCCAGAGGTGAAGGGTGCGCTGGCACTTTGCAAAAAAGCAAAGGTGAGGGTGATTATGATTACAGGTGACCAGCAGAACACGGCCCTGGCCATCGCAGATGAACTGAACCTGGGCAACGGCAAGGCCATTTCCGGCGGAGAAGTTGAGGATATGTCCAACGATGAGCTGAAGGTAGCCCTTGGAAAGATAGACATCTACACACGCGTCAGCCCGAGCCACAAACTCAGGATAGTAAAGAACCTGAAAGGTATGGGTTATATAACCGCTGTCACAGGCGACGGTGTGAATGACGCCCCTGCGTTGAAGAAAGCGGATGTGGGGATTGCAATGGGTATAAACGGAACCGATGTCAGCAAGGAGTCTGCAGAGATTGTTCTCGCAGACGACAACTTTGCGACAATTGTCTCGGCAATAGAGGAGGGGAGAACCATCTTCAACAACATAAAGAAGTTCCTGCGCTACATGCTCTCTGCGAACTTTGACGAGATACTTCTTGTCACAACAGCGTTCATGTTCAAGCTTCCACTGCCTCTGCTCCCTGTCCAGATTCTGTGGCTGAACCTGGTGACTGATGGGTTGCCAGCACTCGCACTCGGGGTCGAGCCACCAGAGAAAGGCACCATGGAGAAGGCTCCCAGGAACCCGAAAAAAAGCATGTTGAAGGGTGTCCTGCTCTTCGCAGTCGTTGCAGGTTTCTTCGACTTCATCACAGCCTTCGTAGTCTTCATAGACTCCCTGCCGAACGTAGCCTACGCACAGACCATGGTTTTCACAATATCAATGGTCTTCGAGATGTTCCTTGTCTTCAGCGCGCGAACAGATGAACCACTGTTCAAAGGCATGTTCTCAAACAGATACCTGGTGCTGGCAGTCGTGGTGTCAATGTTCCTGCAGTTCGCGGTCGTGTACACACCATTTCTGCAGCCGTTCTTCGGCACTGTGCCGCTGGGTCTCAGCGACTGGCTGCTGATATTCGGCCTCTGCGCAGGTGCGACCTTCGCAATCGAGGTATTCAAAGCTATCAGAGGTTACCACGCAAGCGCTCAGCTGCGAGCACGCGACCCATACCAACAATGAACGCTGCAGTTCTCAGGTCGCACTTATAGTTCTCTGCTGTCTTCTTCACTTCCTCAGCAGCAGATGCCATGCGTTGCTTCAGTTCGTCGATGACCCGCTCCTCTGACCATTGCTCGCCTGAGCGGTTCTGGACCCACTCAAAGTAGCTCACCGTGACTCCGCCAGCGTTCGCAAGGATATCGGGTATAACAGGTATCTTCAGGATTCTGTCCGCCTCTGGGGTTGTCGGACCATTGGCCAGTTCAAGTATCACCCGCGCCTTTATCTTGTGCGCGTTGTCCTTTGTCACCTGGTTCTCGAGCGCTGCCAGCACAAGAACATCCACGTCAAGCGTCAGTACGTCCCCAATACCCGTCGCGAACCCTGACACCTTTCCTGTCTTCCTCTTGTGCTCCATGAGTCGGGGAATGTCAAGTCCTTTCTGGTCGTACACCGCACCCCTTGAATCTGACACAGCGATAACCCTGTGTCCCGCCTCGTGCAGAAGCCGTGCTATGTGTGAGCCAGCGTTGCCGAAGCCCTGCACAGCAACTGTGCCCTTCTTACTGTAGAAAGTCTCGAGCACGAAGAAACCGCCCTGCGCAGTAGAATAACTCCTGCCAGGGCTGCCCCCGACTTCAAGGGGCTTGCCTGTTATGACAGCCGGCGCCTTGTGTCCCACGACTTTTTCATATTCATCCAGCATCCACGCCATAATCTGTGGATTCGTGTACACGTCAGGTGCAGGCACGTCTACGTCTGGGCCGATGAAATGGGCTATCTCCTTTATGTAGGCCCTGCTGAGGTTTTCAAGCTCCCTCTGGGAAAGTCCCTTGGGATCTACCTCCACACCCCCCTTGCCTCCGCCGAACGGCACATCAACAACCGCATTCTTCATCGCCATCCAGAACGCGAGTGCCTTGACCTCGTCCAGGTCCACCTTTGGATGGAACCTTATACCCCCTTTGAAAGGTCCGCGGGCGTCGTTGTACTGCACCCGATAACCTTTGAGGTACTTCATCTCCCCTCTGTCCGTCTCGAACGGCATAGTGATTGAGATAGTCCTCTTAGGAGTTCTCAGTACCTCATATTCTTTTATATCCGCAACCTTGGCAGCCCTTTTCAGCTGCTCCATTGCGTTGTCAAATGGATTCATCTCTCATCACCTTCAACATATCTATAAGCGCTGCGCGCTGCAATTGCGCCCTCAGCAGCAGCTGTGACAACCTGTTGGAACCCGTCCGAACCCGTTGTCACGTCGCCGGCTGCAAAGACACCCCTGACATTCGTGCTCTGATTCGGCTTGACCACAATGTGGTCTGACTGGTCCAGCTTCACCCCCAGTTCCTTGGCCAGGCTGACCTGCGGGACACCACCTATCTCAATGAAAACCCCGTCCACGTTCATCTCCCTTTTCCCCTCTGGCCCGTCCAGAACAACCGAGTTGACAAAGTTTTCACCCATTATCTCAGACACAATGGTACTGTATATCACTTCTATATTCTTGGTATTCTTCACCATGGTAACCCACGACGGCATTGATCTTAACTTAGCCCTGCGATAGACGACGTAAACCTTGTTCGCGTACCTGGACAACAGGAGTGCTGATGTGGTTGCGGCGTCGCTTCCCCCGACAACCACCACCGTCCTTTCCCTATAGAAAGGGCCATCACAGGTCGCACAGTATGAGACCCCTTTGCCAAGGAATTCGGCTTCGCCGTTGACATTGAGTTTCCTCTTGACCTTTCCAGGTGCAAGTATCAGTGACTTGGCCTTGAATTCCATATCATCCTCGGTCTCGACAACGAAGAAGCCATCATCCCTCCTTACGGAAACAACCTCTGCATCCTTTATTTTGACACCAAGTTTCCTCGCATGTTCTGCGAACTTCGAAGCCAACTCAAATCCGGACACCTCCACAAATCCAGGATAGTTGCAGACCTTATCAGCATCACTGATCTGGCCGCCGGTTTCCCTTGAAACCAGCAGAACCTTCAGGTTGTATCGCGACGCGTAAATCGACGCAGACAGACCAGCAGGCCCTCCCCCCACAACCAAAACGTCGTACATATCAACCACCAAGTATAGAGCAAAGATTTATAAATTCCTATTTTTAAGTTTTTGCATATTATTTGAAAGAACATGCAAAAGGTGATAAAAAATGATAACCGTAAAGGACTTTCATGCTGATTGGTGCGCACCATGCAGAATGATGACTCCCGTGATAGCTGAGTTAGAGAAAGAGATGAAGCATGTCAAATTTGAGAAGGTATATGTGGATTCAAATCGGGAGGAGGCTATCAAGTATGGGGTGCGCGGGATACCCACAATTGTGATAGAGAAAGACGGAGAGGAAGTGAAAAGGTTCGTCGGGTTCACAGGAAAGGAAGTGCTAAGGGAAACCATAGAGTCGCTATGAGCAAGGTGCTAAAAAGGCTGATGGGACTGAACAATCTCGAGGTGAGGGTCTTCGAGATAGTGAGAGATATTGATAGTCGAGTAGAACCGATCGCAGACAAGGTGCAGAGAGATATCTCGTCTGTGAACCGCGCAATCAACACACTCATTAAAGTTGGCCTTGTTTCGCGCGAGTCCAAGTGCTGCGACGAGAAGAGAGGAAGGTACTTTGTCTATTCCGTGTCACCCAAATTCAAGCAAGTTCTGGAAAAGAGGCTTAATGACTTCAGCAGTGAGATGAAGATGGAGATATCCAAGCTGTGAAAGTTGTCCTTGTCTGAAAAACCTTTTATTGCAAGAACTACAACAATGACATATGTTTGCCTTTCATATCAGCGCACTTGTGCATGCAACCTCTGTTGTTGTCGGCCTGGTGCTACTGGCGTATCTCGGCTGGTCTGACAACAGGAGCAGGCGTTTTTTCTCCCTCTCTGTGCTCACCATGGTTGTGTTCTCCTGTTCGATACTGTTCAGGTCGCTGCTCGCCGAGCAGACATGGATGGTATTGAGGGACTCCACCTTCTACCTCTCAACCTTCTCAGTCATGCTTGGTCCTGTCTTCTTCTGCATCTCTGGCCTGAGCCTTGGAAGGGAGATAAAAGACTATGAATGGCTCATAGCCCTGCTTCCCATAATAATATGGTTTGTCATGCTGCTGGACCTGCCAATCTGGACCTATGACCAGACCTTTGGCTGGGACTACAGGTACAATCCACTGCTGTTCAGCATCTTTGGAGCTTCCCCTGTGTTCTCAATTGCATACGTCATCTTTGTAATGTACGGCACGTACAAGAAACTAGAAGATGAGAAGAGTAAGTTCAAGCTGATGTTGTTCATGGTAGGTGTTGTGCTCACATTGGTTTTGATGGAGCTGATAAACGCTGTGCTGCGTATGGCCTTGGACACGCCTCCAACAGCAACTACACTTGGTGCGGCAATTGGCATGAGCGTCGTCGCATACTCATTCATCAAGAGATGAAAACGCTTTTAAGGCACCATGAGGTAGGTGGTTCCACCATGTTCGAAGACCTGATACCAATGATGATGCCATGGCTCATCAAACTGGCAATGGCTGCAGGAATCTACATAGGCGCCAGGATGGTCATCTACATCTTCAACCGCACGATATTCAACATCGACAAGTACGCCGAGGCGAGAGGAGTAAAAAAGCTGGACCTACCAGATCACACCATGAAGATGCTGCAGAACGCGGTGAAATACCTAGTATATTTCGCTGCAGTCATGAGCATACTCTATGTCTTTGGCCTGGATGAGGCTGTCTATGCCTTTATAACCAGCGCTGGTATAGTCGGCCTGGCAATCGGCTTTGCGTCAAAGGATATGGTTGCGAATCTCATATCTGGTGTTCTCGTCTCCTTTGACAAGCCATTCAAGGTTGGCGACGACGTCGAGATAGGCAAGCTCAGCGGAAGGGTCAAGGAGATTACACTCCGCTCCACGCGCATAGAGTCATTCGATGGCAAGGTGATAACCATACCCAACTCGAAGCTGGCAACAGAGCCCATAGTCAATTACTCACGCTCAAAGTTAAGGCGTCTGGAACTGGACTTTGAAGTGGAAGTGGGAACCGACATCAAGAGGTTGAAAAAGATTGTGGAGGGCCTGTTCAAAAAAATCGACTGGATATCTGACAGAAAAGAGCCGGATGTTATAATAACCTCTGTAAGCAGGCTCGGCGTCTCACTCCAGATACGTGTGTGGACCAAGAACAAAATGCTCTCTGCTAAGAAGACCGAACTCTTTGAAATGGTTGAAGACACATTCCGCAAGAAGGACATCAAAATAAAAAGATGATTCTCGATTTTTTCAGATGAACCGAAAGGTTTATAAATAATTATGAATAATAATTCATAATATAAATGAGGAGGTGATATAAATGCCAGGATTTGACAAAACAGGACCCGAAGGCAAAGGTCAGGGAACAGGCCGCAGGCTTGGACCGTGCTACGCGCCCAGAAAGGATGGCCGCGGCGTGGGTCTTCGCGGAAGAAGGAGAGTGTAGGGATGGTAAGACCAAAGAAGTGGAGGAGGGTGGGGTTCGAGCCGGATGTGACCTACTTCAAGCCAGCAGGGGTCAGGATTGCCGATATGGAAGAGGTCAAGCTGAGTATTGAGGGTGTTGAGGCACTCCGGCTCTGTGACTACGAAGGACTGAACCAGGAGGAGGCTGCAAAGAAGATGAAGGTCTCGCAGCCGACGCTCCACCGCCTTCTAAAGTCTGCCAGAAAAAGGGTAACCGAGGCCCTGGTATCCGGCAAGGCAATGCGGATAGAGGGGGGTGTCTACAAACTGTCGGCGGCGGGAGGATACAGGCTGTTCAACTGCTTTGAGTGCGGCAACTCATGGAAAGAGCCTTATGGAACCGGGCCAAAAACAAGTTGCCCTGAGTGCAAGAGCAGCAATATAAAAAGAAAAAGTTGAGGTGGTAAAATATGAAGATATTTGTATCTGCGTACAAAAACGACATGGAGTCCGAGGTCTGCCCAACCTTTGGACGCGCTCCGCTGTTTCTGGTTGTGGAATTGGAAGACGGCAACGTGAACAAAGTGACTGAAGTCAAAAACACCAATACAAGCGTGGCGCGAGGAGCCGGAATCTCGACTGCGCAACTGGTTGTGAATGGAGGATGCAAGGTGCTGATAACCGGTAACGTGGGGCCAAATGCATTTTCAATGCTCGATGAATCAGGAGTAAAGATATTCCGGGCCTTTGGAATGAAGATAAACGACGCGATAAAAAGCTATATAGAGAACAGGCTCGATAAGATAACTTCCGCTGGAGGAAACAGAGGAAGAGAACGATTCAGAAGAGGAAAAATTTGAGGAGGTGATATAAATGCCAGGATTTCGTGGAAACGGACCAAGAGGTGAAGGGCAAGGAACAGGCCGCAGGCTAGGACCCTGCTACAACCCAGAGTTTGACCCCAATGATATGGGATTTCCCGGGGGTATGGGTCGAGGAGGATATGGTAGGGGCAGAGGCCGTGGCGGTGGCAGAGGGTTTGGAAGACCACCCGGACCGGGTTATGGACTTGGAAGAGGTGGTACGCCCAGAGTCTATGAGAAACAACAACAGACAGAAGGTTTGCAGGGTCAGTCAGACCCATTCAGTGATTTGGTCAGGGAGTTGAAGACTATCAGCGAGAGGTTGGATAAGCTGCTAGAAAAGGAGAAGTAGATGAAAATTGTTATTCCAGTGTTGGAGAACAGAGGTAGGGAGTCAAGGCTTTCCCCGCACTTTGGCAGGGCTCCCTACTTCGCGGTTTATTCGACCAAGACAGGGGAACTGGAGATATTTGAAAACAGGGGCGGGCACTTCGGAGGTAGGGGAACACCAGCACAGAATATGCTCAAACACGGACCAGACGTTGTCTTTGCACTTGGCATGGGTCCAAACGCAATAGAACTGTTCGCGCGCGAAGGCGTCCGGGTTGAAACCGGTGACTTCAAAACTGTGGGCGATGTCATCGACAACAAAGAACATCTGGAGAAACTTGAGGAAGGATGTAAGGAACACAAACACTGACCCACAATGAAGATTATAGGTGTAACCGGAGGTAAAGGCGGGACTGGCAAGTCCACCTTCGCGATGCTGCTCGCACTTGGGATGTCAAAGGGTGGCAAGGTTGTGCTGTGTGACTGCGACGTCGAGTGTCCGAACGACCATATAGTGCTGGATAAGAAGCTTGTCAGACCGGAAAAGGTCAAGTCGGAGCGGCCGAAACTGGAAGAAAGCAAGTGCACGAAGTGCGGGAAGTGCTCTGAAGTCTGCAGAAACGGTGCGGTTTTTTACGTGAAGGATTCATATCCAAAGTTCATCCACGAGCTCTGCTCAGG
>DAOVEB010000067.1 GCA_030669205.1 Candidatus Parvarchaeota archaeon
GCGACTTCATCCTGTTTGTCGCAAGAGAAGCCGGGCAGGCCGAGCAGATAGCAAAAACCCTGGAGAACTCGCACATCAGACTGAACAAGGAACCAAAGAGAATCAAGGTGGTCAAAAAGCCCAAAGGCGGCCTTGTTGTAAGCGGTGTCAACAGATTTGTTGGGGATGCGGAGGAGATGAAACGGCTTCTGCGCAGCAACGGACTGCACAACGCAGAGGTCATGCTCTACGAGAAAACAGGGTTGGAAGACATAGAAGATTTCCTGGAAGAGAGCACGGCTTACAAGAAGTGCCTGGTTCTGAGAAACGGAACGTTCAAGACAGAACTCAAAAAGGTCGGTTTCAGTTCCTTGATGGACAGGATATGGGGGATGCTGGGGCTGATAAGGGTGTATACAAAGGAGCCGGGGAAAAATAAAACTGGCGAGCCGCTTGTTTTTGGGAAGGACTCAACTGTCAAGATGGTCGGGAGGAAGATACACAAGGACTTTATCAGGAAGTTCAGGTTCGCCCGCGTCTGGGGAAAATCCGCCAAGTTCGACTCGCAGATGGTCGGCCTTTCCCACCACCTTGAGGACGGGGACGTGGTCGAGTTCCACCTGAGATAAATATATATGCCGGCTTGGCGCTATTACTAACATGCCGTACTCTGGACTCCTACAGGACCCGACAAATGCCAAGGTCCTGCTTCATCTGCTCTACAGCGGCCCCAAGACCAACAAGCAGATTGCCAGAGACTTCTCAGTTATGCGCATCCGGACGAAGACCGGTGTTCTCATCAGAGGCCATAGCGGTTACCACTACATACGCAGCGCCACAAAGAAACTTGAGAAGGCCGGGCTCATAAAGGCAATAGCATCGGTGAAGGAGAAAGTCTATGGCTTCAACCTTGACTGCAACTCGGGCATTCTGACGCGCATATTCAGCCTCAGGGGCTTCAAGGATTGGGAGTACATCCACAACAACATCGGGTTCACGCCTGAGCACCTCAACAGGATTCTGCGCCACACACTCTTTAGGAGGACCTCCAAACCGGCGTTCAAACAGGCGCTAGGAACAAGCGAACATAGAAGCAGGTCGTTCCTCTACAACTACAAAAAGAGACTGGAGAATGGCACAAAAGACGTTGTGCTCGCTGTCCTGGTCTTCATAACTGATGTCACGTCATCAATCATAGAGGTGGAACCAAAAGAACTCTGGAACACCATACACAACAAGGGTATAGAAGAGCTGCGTCGTTCAATCAGGCGGGACTTCAACGCATACAACTGGAGAAACCTGCCCACAACAATGATTGAAGACATAGAAAGGAGCGAACTTGACACCTATATAGAGGGGTACAAAAAAGCCGTTGACGAAAAGGTCCTGAACTCTGTCATCAACCTGTGGCAAATCAAAACAGGTTTCAGCAGAGACGATGTCCTCGAACTGGTGGCGTACACATACCTCATAGAAAGGCTCTTCATCTACTTCACCTACTGTCGTATAACAAACAAGGACATGGAGAGGATAAGGGCTATTGGACCTTCACCAAGAGCGATTGAGGTCGGGGACAGGGACGAAAAACTGGTCGCCTCATGGGGGTTCAAGGCCACGCATGATGCCTTGAAGAGGCTCAACCGCGACGTGAAAAATGTTCTTGCCAGTGACCAAAAAATGTTCGTACTGTTTGAAGGTTCCCTCCGCACGGAAAAGGAGTTTGTTGAGCTGGTCAGACTTAGGTACGAGAAGGAGGCAGCTGTGGAGGAGAAAAGGGAAAAAGATTATTCCAAGGCAACAGGCAAGGAGCGCAGGGGCCTCAGCCTCAGCTCTGCAATGAGGATAGCAACGAAGAAGAAGCTGCCAATGCACACAATCAAGACCATAGACCTTGTCCAGTTCTGCGTCAGGCTCTACGGCACGAGGTCGCTCCGCGGCATAAAGACCCTTGTACATGCCCTGAGCTCGGCAGGCTATGGAAACTATTTCGAACGCGTCCGGGAGATGTACAGGATGAAGTTACCACATAAGAGTGACAAGTAATAAACTATTTAAATAGCATCTAAGTAGACTGGACACACAGGTGATAGACGTTGGCCAAGAAAAAGAAGACAAAATTCACAGACAACCTGTGGAGGATATCAGCTGTTGTCGTGCTCTTCGTCTTCGGCCTCGCGATTTTTGGGGTTTTCAAACCGCTCAGTGAGTCAATCAGCGGCATGTTCGCCGCGGTGACACCGACAGACACGCAAACAGACGGAAATGTTGTTCTCACAATCATAACAGACGAAGAATGTAAGGAATTATGTGACTACTCGGGAGCTCTTGGCTTCTTCCAAAATTATGCAAAGAATCTAGAAGTAAAAATGATATCTTATCAAAGCGAAGAGGGCAGGAATATAATAAAAGAAACGGGTGTTGGTCTAGTACCAGCCTTTTTCCTTAGTAAAAATTTGGATGATTCTTCTTTTACAGAATCAGGAATATATGAAGGTATACAAAATTTGTTGTTTGATGTGGGTGATTATTATTTTGCGTCTAAAACTAGTGTAGTTCAAAGGTCCGTT
>DAOVEB010000051.1 GCA_030669205.1 Candidatus Parvarchaeota archaeon
TTCCACCCTTTTGCATGGGGTGGGAACCCGGTGAAGAAAAACCGGTCTTCATCATCCTTTCTATCCCTTTGAACTTATCGTCGCCGGATTTGAACTTCGGTCCAAGGTTCACAGGCATGCCGCATTCCGGGCAGTAGTTCCAGCCCCTTTTCATAGGATATCCGCAACGCCTGCACCTGCTCCTCTCAAACATATGGTAGAGTTGGTCCGCACCTTATAAAAAAGTTTTCATGTGCAAAGCCATACTCGAACAAATATATTTAAACGGTTTCAGAAGCTCTAAAATCAATGGGAATACTCGACAGACTGACAGGCGGCAACACGCTCTATTACCCAGGCTGTCTCACAAAGTTCGCAGCACCAGAGGTGATGGAGAACTACAAGAGGATTCTTGACGTGCTGGGCGTGGACTACATCATGCTCCTCGGACTGTTCTGAAAGACCCAAATTTATATACTGCAAACTATACTGTATACCGTGGAGCTGGAAAACCTCGACGTGACCAAGATTTTCTATCCCGTACTGCTCCTCATCTTCGGCTGGTACATCGTTTCGAACGTTTACCGTCTGTTTGGCGAGTGGGCCGGGAACCCGATGATGCACGTCTACACAGTTATCTGGACCCTGGTGCCAGTTGCGCTCATCTACGCCTTTTGGAGGGGTTACAAACTCAGGTTAAAGAGAGATAAGATATTCTTCGTCGGAATCGCGCTTGTAGCGGTCTTCACAGCAGAGGCTGTCTTCGAGTTCGCGACAATGCCCCTCCAGCAGATAATGCTCACAGGCACGTGGGACCACACCTTTTTCCCAATAGCCTTTGGCCTTCTCTTCCTCTGCGACCTCTCTGTCTTCGACAGGAGGTTCTGGTGGATTCTCGTGCCCTTCGCACTGTTCAACCTCGTGCCGAACTTCAATGTTGTTGCTAACATCTTATTTGAAACTCACATCATCCCTGAGGCCCCAGGATTCTTCAACTTCTTCGGCGTGAGCACCTGGGCTGAACTGTGGCTTGTCGAGAACTTCGCGTGGCACCTCATGCTGTATCTGTTCGAGCAGCTCACCTTCTTCACCCTGTTCCCTGGTGTGATATTCTACCATCTGCGAAGGGGGTCCGGGGTCTACGTGGAAAAAAACAAGTAGAAAAAACAAAAAAGTTTATCCGCTTACAGCTGAAATCGAAGTAAGTGTGTTGTTTGCAAATGAGGTGGAAACGTCCACAGCGTTCTGCAGCGTCGGTGTTATCGTCCCGTACCTAGTGCATAGAACTTCCAGCGACTTGGCCATCCTCAGAAGCTCCTGTGCGCTGCCAACAGCCATTGCTGCCCGTCCATAGTTGCCTGCCTGAATCTCTGTCACAACCGTGTCTTTGAGGTCCTTGGCCCTGTCAACCAGTCTCCTGACAAGTAGGGGGCGGTCGCAGGTTGTCGCCAGAGTTATCAAGGTGGCTCGCATCTCGCTTTCAAGCTCGTTGAGCCTCTCCCTTGCGCTGGTGATTCCCTCTGTCTCGTCTCTGACCCTCTCTGCAATGTTCAGCAGCCTGCCACTTACGTTGTTCCTCCACGCCCGCATCCAGACATCCTTGACTGTCTGGGCAACCAGTTGTCTCGACCTGTACCAGTCGTAGGAAATCGTGGTCTTGGCTGTTCCAATTCTGGCCTTGGCCTGCTGGAGTGTTGCGTTGATTGACGTGACATCTATGCCCTCTGCTGCCATGCTCTCTACCTCTGCCTCAAGCGCGTTGAGCTGGTTCTCCGAACTGTTGATTCTTTCCCAGATTCTGTTTCTAATCGCACTTTCTACTGTTGCTCTCCCGTTCCTCCTAGCCAGCATTCTTGAGCGCCATGCGGTCTTGATTCTGTTGAGCACGCTATTAGTCACTTCCCACGCGCGCTCGGCAGAGAACTGGCTGACATCTATGCTTAAGTTGGTCAGCTGATCAACTATCTCTGTAGCAAGCCATGGGATTCCCTGTACCTTCACTGTGGTGATGTTATTATCGTTGATGTAGTCCACAAGAGCCGGTATCTCGTCTGTTCCCGCGATTCTCCAGACAACCGAGTACTCCATGGGTCTTGAGCCGAACGATAGTGAGTCGTTCCAGAAAGGTGCTGCAATCACTACAATCATGGGCTTGTCGCCGATTCGCTCTGCTGTGTGGTTGACTATCCTGTTGCGTATCCAGCTGCGTACCTGTCCTCGTGTGCCAACTACCTCTGTAAGGTCAAAGTTCGCGAGTATGTCGCGCACCTCTGAGCGGATTGTTCTTGCCACGTACCTGACCCTTGTTATGTTCCTGTTCTCAAGGAACTCGAGTACAGATGATGGTATGTCGCCGCCTGGCACAGGAATCATAGGACAGCCCTCCTCAGTTGCGAGGTTTGAGGCGTCCATCTGGTTCTCCCAGTCCTCGTCCGGGTTCTCCGTGTCCTCAACCAGAACAGCGCAGTCGATTTCATCAGGGAACATGTACTCCGCGAGTTCAACTGCTGTTCCTGTGGCTGTTGCTCCTGCGATTCTCACGACCTCGTATCCATCGTCCTTCAACTCATCCTCCACATCGGTGCTAACTGCAACCGGCCCGCCAACGATTATCACTTCATTGGCACCAAGGTATAACAGTTCATCCTTGATACCTTCTGTGAGCGCGCCGTCCTCAGTTACCAGGACAGGTGCTCCCTCGTTGGCTCCTGCTGCGCTGGCTGCATAAAGGTCAGGTGTGTTGGTGTCTGTAGCTAGAATCACTGTGTTTATGTCTGCTGCTGCCACTGCTCCAATAGCTATAAGAGAAATCAGTGCAAATACCAATTTTCTCATGGAATGGATTAGAAGGGTGCCATATTTAATAGTTACTGTGGCTCCTCGGGAGTCCCCATCTCCTTGATTTCCATGTCAATCCTCTGATACTCCCTGTCCAACGCATCAACCCGCTTCTTGAACTCGGTCTCGGTGATACGGGTCTGGAGAAAGTTATTCTGTAGCGTCTTCTTCTCGGTCTCTATCTCCGACTTCCTTCCCTCCTTGGACTTCATCCTCCTTTCAGCCCCCTTCTTAATCCTGACCACGGTCCACCTCCTATAGCCAAGGAAGAGAACAATGCTGGACACGATGCCAACTGGAATGAGCCAGAGATACTCAAAGATGTTGAAGGGTTTGACACCAACGAATGACTGGTGCACCTGCGTGGTCAGACCAGTGGTCTGGGCGCTGAAGGTCACATTGAAGGCGCCAAGGGTGTTTATGACAACCGACGTCTCATACAGTCCATCGTCCCGCACCTCCAGCGTGAAGTTGCCCTCGGGTGTAACAAGTGTTATGTTCGCGTCCTCAACCAGAGTCCCGTCGTCATAGGTCACGTTGACCCTTACGACAGTCCCCTGGCCCTGTAGGAGAGGAATATCCCCTCCAATTAGTGTCATTATAATCCTGTTCTGTACGCTGAGCATCACGCTGTCTGTGTCCCTCTCCATCACGCCGTCTACGAGCGCCTCTGCGCTGCAAGTGAGGTTCCAGCGTCCGGCAGGGTCACCTCTCCTCACAGTGTACTCGTAGGAGTAGACCAGATTTGCGTCGAATCCGGGCTCTATTTCGCCGCCGGACGGGTCGAGGCAGACCACGTCTGCGTCGCTGACTATCTGGGAACCATAGTTGAGCTGGGCCCTGATGTTGGTCGTGTTGCCCCTGAAGTAGCTCATGTTGCTCATGGGGTACATTATCCTGAGCATCAGTTGGCCTTCAGCAGGGCAGTCGTCCGGACAGTTGAGTGAGCTCTCGCCTGTTTCGCACTCGAAGTTTCCGCAGCATGGCACTATTGGGTCGTAGACGCAGGCCCCGTTCTCGGGGTTGCAGTAGTCGTACGTACAGTAGTTGAAGTCGTTGCACACCACGCCCTGGCACAGCCCGCTGTCGCCCCCGCAGTCAGTCGGGCAGTCTTCGTCAGAAGCGCAGCATCCGTCACCGCAGACCTTGTTGCAGTCCGGGTCGTTGTAGCAGTTGACAGACTGGCAGGAGCCGTCACATTCTGTGGAACATGGGAAACATATGCCATTCGAACAGTAGTAGTTAGGATTGCAGTACGCCGCTGCGTTTGAACAGCAGGTGACATAGCTATAGTCACTGGAACAGACAGTGACACCTGAAAACTGGTCGTTGCACATAGGGGACATGGTGCAGCCGTTGTAGCCGTTGCACTCATAGTGACAGGTTGAGTCTTCATTTGATGTGCAGTCCAATTCGCAGCAGTCCTGCGGGCAACTGGACACTGTCTCATTGCTGTCACACACATAGTTGCCGCACACAGCCTGCGGGCAGTCGCTGTCTAAAGAGTCTATTAAACTGTCGCAGTCGTTGTCCACGCCGTCGTTGCAGTACCCTGTCTCAGAGGGCAGCGAACAGTAGCAGTTCTGGCCAATTATGCAGTCGCTGTCGCAGCCGTCATAATCCGAATCACCGTCGTTGTCAATCCAGTCGTCACAGTAGCCGGTCTCAGAAGAGAGGTAACAGTAGCCATTCTGTCCGGGAATGCAGTCGCTGTCGCAGCCGTCTGTGTTTCCGTCGCAGTCGTTGTCCTTGCTGTCCCAGCAGTTCGTTTCAGTTTCAGTGCAGTCCGGGCAGTCGCTGTCATCGCTGTCCGTGAGTCCGTCCTGGTCGTTGTCTGACCCGTCCTGGCAGTGCGTCTCAGTGCTACAGTCCGCTGCGCACGTTTCCCACTCGTCGCAAACACCGTTGCCGCAGTAAGTGGGGCAGTGGCAGTCATCATGGCTGCAACTGTAAACAACAGCGGTTGAGTCTGTGCACCAATAGTAACTGACCCAGGAGCTACCATCAGACGCCGTGCTATACCATATCAGCATGTCCTGGGAATTATCGCAGGCGAGGCTGACTATCGTTGTGTTCGTGCAGTTGTAATAACAGTAGTCGTTGTAAGCCCATGTATAGTTGTTGTAGCAGCCCATGTAAACTGACTGGAGATAGTCGTCTGTCCAGCCGTCTGTGCAGTTTGTCATGCCGCCTCCTTTTGAGCACTGCGGGTAGCCGCCGAGATGCTGTGGGTAGGAAACGGCCCAGACGCCGATGAGGGAAAACCTTGAAACGACCATCATCAGCAGAAAAAGCCTCTTCCACAGCACCCTCATATCCATCATAGAGACCTTAGTGGTTAATTAATCTTACCGCCAGCACATAATCTTTTATTCTCGAAATCGCTTGTTCCATGCATGGAGTGCAAGAAAGAGGAGAACATGGAGTGGTGCAACTGCTCCTACCCATGCTCGAAAAAGGGGGTGTGCTGCGACTGTATCAAATACCACAGAGAGCGTGGAGAGCTGCCTGGATGCTACTTCGACGACAAAACTGAGAAAACGTACGACCGCTCAATAGAGAACTTCATCAGGTTGAGGAAGTAGTTCTATCCCATCAATCATCTGGGACACAATCCTCTCGAGCC
>DAOVEB010000016.1 GCA_030669205.1 Candidatus Parvarchaeota archaeon
GTGCCTGTTCGCCGTAGACGTGCAGCTCCCGAATGAAGTTTTTTTCACAGACCCGCAGCCTGCAGAAGCCGTACAATTCGCCACCTTCAGCAGAGATGAAGTGCTCTTTTCCCCCTGACGCTTGGTAGGTCAGCACACCTATCTCATAATCGCCAACCTTCCCCTTTGCCTGCCTGCACCGTATGCACCTGCAACCCCCCAGGTACTCGCGCAGGTTGGTGTGCTTGGGACCAGCGATTATCTGATGGGTCGGGATGTCGCGCTGTATCCTCATTATGCGCACGTATTCCGGGACCACCTTTTTGATTTTCTTCAGCAGGCAAATCAACTCCTTTTCACTGTACGGCTCGTACTTTCCCGCTTTCCACATGTCGTGGAGCCCGGTTCCCTCACAGACTACTGTGGGGTATATCTTCAGCATGTCCGGCCTGAATCTTTCGTCGCTGAACAGGGTTTCAAAGCATTTGAGGTCGAGCTCCGGGTCCGAGCCTGGCAGGCCCGGCATCATGTGGTGGCATACCTTGAGTCCTGCGTCTTTTAGGCGTCTGGTCGCTTCGACCGTGTCCTGCACAGTGTGGCCGCGCTCTATATCCCTGAGAATCTCGTCGTGCAGGGTCTGGACACCAAGCTCAACCCGGGTGCAACCAAGTCGCAGAAGCCAGCTGATATCGCACCAGTCAGGCCTTGTTTCAAAGGTCATGCCCACGCACCGCACATCTGCGGTCTCGTTCCTGTTCTGCGCCGAGATAAGTGTTGAGTCTTCTGGCTTGTCTGGGTAGGAGTTCATGGCAGAGAGACATCGCTCCACGAACCACTCCTGATAACCTCGTTCGAATGAGGGGAAGGTCCCTCCCATGACAATCAGCTCCACCTTCTGTGGAACATGGCCTGTTGCGTGGTACTGGTCAAGCCTGTTCCTCACCTGCGCAGCAGGGTCGAACCTGTTCCTCCGCGCCCTCAGTGCGGCTGGCTCGTGCCCTGTGTAGCTCTGCGGCGACCCTTCACCGCGCGGGCACATAATACACCGCCCGTGCGGACAGTCCCTGGGCTCGGCCATCACAGCCACAACACTCACACCGCTCAGGCTTCTGGTTGGTTTGGTTCGTAGCAGCTTTCTGATTTCTGATGATGGGTTGTCTATGGCTGCCAGGATTTCAGCGTTGCTCACACTTCCAAACTTCCTCTTTAACCTCTCCAGCTGTTCGGGACTCTTCACCCTGCCACTGGCAACCTGCTCCGCAATCTCCACTGTTCCAGACATTTTTTCCGCATTTAAAATAGTTGACCCAATATCCTTATAAGCCGCGGTGATTCTATCCTTCCAATGGACAATCCTGAATACGAGCTTGTTCTCCCTGAAGGTGAAGTGATGGAAGCACCCGCCCCACTGAAGCTCAGGGTGTCTGCCTTTGCCATAGACGTCATTGTCGCTTCGATGGTCTTTCTCCTGCCTTTCACAGCAGCATTCATGTTCAGCATGGGGATGCAGACAACCGACCCTGTTTCGCTTGAGAACTTCCTGTATGACAATCCACAAATCCTTGCTGTTTTCGACATTTCCACTTTTTTCATCCTCTTATTCTACTTTGCAGTTTTTGAGAGGACGATGGGCCAGACAGCGGGCAAGCGCTTCCTTAAGCTGAAGGTGGAGCCCAGAATTGGTTATGGTCCGGCGTTCCTGCGCAACATGTCCAAAGCAGCCGTCTTTTCCATGCTGTCCATACCTTTCCTGTCGTACATCGTCTTCCTTGATGTTATGTGGCTCTTTTTTGGGAACGAGCGCCTGCTCTCTAGGCTGGCCAAAACAAAAGTTTTATATGAACCTAAGTTGAGTGAGGGGTTGCAATGGACGCAGGAACTCTAAGGGCTTTTTTGATAGTCTTCTCGTTTGCACTGTTGCTCGGCCTGTTCTTTGGAGCCATCTACTCCATTCCCACGGGCAACATAGCAATTGTGCCCATCGTTGGGGAGATAACAGGCTCTGGCTCGGACATCTTCTCGTCCGGCGCAACATCAACGTCTGTGATAGAGCTCATGGACAGTGCAGAGTCAAATCCGAACGTGCGGGCCATAATACTTGAGATAAACTCGCCTGGTGGCACAGTGCTTGGAACAAAGGAGATTGTGGCCAGGGTCAAATCAGCTTCAAAGCCGGTTGTTGCCTGGATAAGGGAGATGGGGGCAAGCGGCGCGTACTGGATTGCCTCAGCATCCGATGCCATAGTTGCGGACCCGCTCTCCATAACAGGCAGCATTGGTGTGAGCGCCGCCTACCTGAGCTTTGAGGGGCTTTTCCACAAATACGGTGTGACCTACGAGAACGTTTCCATGCCTGGGCTGAAGGACATGGGCTCGCCTTACAGGAACCTTACAGACAGGGAGAGGGTGCTATTCGCAGAGATACTCAATGAGACCTATGAAGCATTTGTTGAGGACGTTGCTTCCAACAGAGGCATTGAGGTCGACGAACTGATAAATATTTCAGAAGAAGGTGCAATTTTCCTTGGAAGCAAGGCGTATTCCAAAGGTCTTGTGGACCACCTTGGAGGCAAGGAACTGGCCATAAATGTAAGTGCAGAACTTGGAAACATAGAATATCCAGTAGCAGAAAAGTATGGGAAAACAATTTCTATATTTAGTCTCCTTGCAGGACTGTTAACTTCCCGTCCCAACATTGACGCTGAACAGTTTGAGCTGCGGACATAATCTACTTACCTTTCCAGACGGTCTCGAACATGGTGTCGAGAGCTGATGCGAAAAGGTCACTGTTGAGCCATACTGCAACATCGTAGTTGGGGTGAACTTCCTTGTCGTCCTTTAGCATGAGGAGTACTTCCCTTCCGTCTACAACTGCGAACCTGGCATTGAGCTTCTTCACTGTCTTCACGTCTGCAATATCCCTGATTTTACTCAGCGCTTCCTTGTTCTCCTTTGTCAGAGGTGCTGCTATCTTTACCTTTACACCCCTACCCCTTGCTTCCCTGAGAGCCTTCTCCATGCCCTCCACCTTCCTTATCAGCCCTGCGTCGCTGGTTGTTATCAATATCTTGCCCTTTGCGCCCTTTATCATGGTTTCAAGCTGGTTGTATACATTGTCCTGTCCCCTGACCGCGCCTGCAAACTCTGTTGGGTCTATGTACTCTATTCCCTTTGTGTACAGTTCGCCCAGTTCTACTAGTGCACTCGTTTTCTTCAAGTCATCTAGTCTCATTGCTTTCTTCACAGCCGTTGCTGCCACTATTTTTTTTACCCTGTCTATGACCTCTTCAGGCGGCATTGCAATGTACTTGATTGGCTTGCCAAGTTTCATCACAACAAATCCCTTCTTTTCGAGCGACTCCAGCACGTCATAAGCCCTGCTTCTTGGAACCTCTGCAATGTCTGAAAGCTCACCTGCAGTTGAAATTCCCCTGCTGAGTAAGGCGGTCCATATTTTAACCTCATAGAGGTTGAGATGGAAGTCTCTCCTCAACTTCGCCAAAGTGTGGTTATCCATTATCATTTTTTACCCCTTTAACATGATATTTTGTCTTTAACCCATTATATTTGTTATGGTTTATTAATCTATTGTCTTTTCGCATGTCAACATATTTTCTACTTTTGAGTGGTTAACAACTATTTAAATAGTTTTCTAAGGACTTTCAAACACTTTGGGGTCGATGCACTCCACAATTTCACCCCTCAAGTTCTCGAGCATCAACTTTGGTTTGTCCTGCCCAAGGCTCCACATAAGCTTCACATACGCGGTTTCAGGCAGCATGTCCTCAAGGGGAAGGGCGCCTGCTTTGATGAGTTTCCTGCCATTTGAGTAGACCAGTGGATTCAGCCTTCCCGAGATGCACTGGGGGGCCAGACAGACCGTTACACCTCTTTTGACAGCATTTTTTATCCCGCGCAGCAGCTCGCTGGGAACGTGGCCGAGTCCAGTTGCCATCAGCACCAAACCCTTGTAACCTTTTTTCACGTACCAGTCGATCAGATCCGGGTTCATGCCAGGGTGTACGTAGATGAGGGCGACTTGGCTTTCAATTCCAATCTTTAGTTTCACCACCCTCTCCGCCCTCTTCCTGTACCTGTTGGTGTGCTCGATTTTCCCGTCTGGACGAATCATCGCAATCTGGCTTTCGTTTATGCTCTGGAACGCATCCCTCCTGCTCGTGTGCATCTTCCTGACCTTTGTTCCCCTGTGCACAGAGCAGTAGGCATCGTCTGTTGTCCCGTGCATGCAGACAACAACCTCTGCGATGTCAGAGGTGGCAGCGATGACAGAGCAAACGAGGTTCATCCTTGCGTCCGAGCTCCCCCTGTCGGACGAGCGCTGCGAGCCAGTAAGAACAACCGGCTTGTTCAGGTCTTCGAGCATGAAAGAGAGCGCAGCAGAGGTGTAGTGCATGGTGTCTGTCCCATGCGTCACCACAACACCTGAGACGTCTTTCCTTTTCGCTTCTCTGTAAACAGCCTTTGCTATCTTCACCCAGTCGCCAGGTTTTATGTCCTCAGACATCTTGTTCAAAATTCCCTTGCATTCGATATTTGCAATCTCCTTCAGTTCCGGCATAGCCCCAACCAGGTCACTCGCGTCCAGAGAAGCGTGGACCGCGCCTGTGGCGTAGTCGACCCTGCTGCTTATGGTCCCGCCTGTTGACAGGATCACCACAGTGGGAAGGCCCTTCTTGAACCCAACTTTCTTTACCTTCTTTTTGACAGGCGTTGCCCTGCGCACGACCTTCAAACCCCTCACATTTGATTTTTTTATCCCCGTGTTGTACCCTGATTCGAGCTTGATGACAACTGTTCTCTTTGATGGCATGACTATGCCTGAGACCTCTCCCTTGTTGGTTGACACAATGACCTTGTCACCTTCCTTGTACTTCATGGAACAACACACGAACTTCGTAGTGATATATTTTGTGCTCTACAGATATCTTTTTATCCATGTCTCCATTTGGCTTTATATGCCCTCTTATATCTTTGTTGCAGGAGGCGTTATCTCAGGCATTGGCAAGGGAGTGGTAACTTCATCCATTGGCAAGCTTCTCCAATCTGTTGGATATACAGTCACAGCGGTCAAGATGGACCCCTACATCAACGTAGACGCTGGAACCATGCGGCCTACAGAACATGGGGAGGTATGGGTCACATCAGACGGCGGAGAGATAGACCAGGACTTCGGCCACTATGAGAGGTTCCTGGACCTGGACCTTCCCAAGATGAACAACATCACAACAGGCCAGATATACAAAAAACTCATCGATGATGAGCGCGCTGGCAGGTTCCTCGGGAAGACCGTACAGTTCATACCACACGTTCCTGATGAGATAAGGCGCAGGATAGAGAACTGTGCCAGGGGCTTTGACATCTGCCTTGTTGAGATTGGTGGGACAGTCGGTGACTATGAGAACATCCCCTTCATCTTTGCTGCAAAGAATCTGGCCTTGGACAACCCGTCAGCCTTCGTTCTCCTGGTCTATCTCCCGACTCCTCCACATCTGGGTGAGATGAAGAGCAAACCTGCACAGCACGCCATAAAGGAGATGCGTCAGTTGGGTGTGGACCCTGAATTCATCGTCTGCCGCTCGGACAGGCGGCTCGATGCCCTGCGCAGGGAGAAGATAGCAACGTACCAGAACATCAGAACAGACCACATAATATCTGCGCCTGATGTTGGGAACATCTACTCCATGCCCCTGGTCCTTGAGGAGCAGGGGGTGACGAGCCTCCTCCTGAAAAAGCTCGGTCTGAAGCCGGGAAAGACCAACATGGGGGGCTGGAGAAAGGCCGTCAGGAGGATGTCGAAGCCAAAGGCGACTGTGCGCATTGCATTCGCATCAAAGTACGTTGACGTTGGCTCATCAAGGCTTCCCGACGCCTACATATCAGTAAACGAGGCGCTGAAACATGCTGGAGCCCGCCTCGGGGTTCAGGTGGGGATAACCTATCTAGACGCTTCGAAGTTGGAACCAGAGGAGCTCGCACCCTTTGACGGCCTGCTGGTGCCGCCTGGATTCGGCTCGTCCTGCGTCGATGGCAAGATAGCTGCAATCAAATATGCGAGGACCCACGACCTTCCATTCCTTGGAATCTGTTATGGCATGCAGCTTGCTGTTGTGGAGTTCGCAAGAAACGTCTGTGGGATGAAGGGCGCCCACACAACCGAGGTGGACCCAAAAACTCTATATCCGGTTGTGGACATACTTCCGGAGCAGCGCAAGTTGCTTGAAAGCTCGGCATATGGCGGGAGCATGCGCCTTGGCTCGTATCCTGCCGTGCTCCGCAGAGGAACGATGGTCCGCTCCTTCTACAGGAGGAAGACAGTGTCAGAGCGCCACAGGCACAGGTATGAGGTGAACCCGCACTTCGTCCAGGACTTGGAGGAGCACGGACTGGTATTCTCAGGGATTTCGCCTGACCAAAAGCTGATGGAGTTCATGGAACTCCCTGGTCACAAGTGCTTCGTCGCAACCCAGTCACACCCGGAGTACAACTCGCGCCTTATGAGACCGTCGCCCATCTATCTGGGTTTTATGAGGGCGGCGGCTGCCAAAAATTAGGAACAAATTAGGAACTATACATTATGTTATATAATATTAAAGTAGATAAATCTATTTAAATTAGAACATGATAAAAATCAACTGGGCATTCAATCCGAAACGTTTGGGCGACGTTTCAATCGATTGGGTATTTGGGCATCTCCAGTTTGAACTTTATCTTTAGGCGTTCTTGTGAAGCACCTAACATCTGAAGGGGATAGTACGCTCCACGCTTTTAACGATTTCGGTGGGGGAGTACATACCAATCATAAAAAAAGAAAAAGGGGGTGCAAAGCAATGGACTTCATCATACAAAACGCGTTGAAGGCGCAGAATGGTTTTGATGTAGAGGCTGGGTTGATCGGACAAGCTAATATTAAAGTTCTTGGTGTTGGCGGCGCCGGAAACAACATGGCAGATTGGTTATATCACAAGGGGGTGAAAGGAGCCGAAATAATCGCGATAAATACGGACAAGCAACATCTTGACGCCAGGACAGCTGACAAGAAGATACTCATTGGACGGGAACTGACCAAGGGCCTTGGTGCTGGTGGATTCCCTGAAGTCGGCGAAGCCGCTGTCCGCGAGACAACACAAGAGGTCAAGGAAACTGTCAAGGGAAGCGACCTTGTTTTCATCTGCGCAGGCATGGGTGGCGGGACAGGAACAGGAGCCGCACCTGCAATTGCCGAGATCTTGAAAGACACGGGCGCAATCATAATAGGCACTGTTACGATGCCCTTCGACATAGAGAAGGCACGCATCGAGAAGGCCGAGATGGGATTGACCAAGCTCAGGCAGAACGTTGACTCAGTGATAGTCATAGACAACAATCGTCTGGTCCAGATGGTTGGTGAGCTTCCGATTTCCCAGGCATTCGCGGTCGCGAACGAGCTGATAGCCACAATGATAAAGGGAATAGTAGAGACCATAGCTATACCATCCCTTGTCAATCTGGACTTCGCAGATGTCAAGGCAATCATGAAGAGCGGCGGTGTCTGTACAATAGGCGTTGGAGAGTCTGATTCCAAGGCGCGGGTGACAGAAGCTGTTGAACGCGCTATGATGAATCCTCTGCTGGACGTGAGTTACGACGGCGCAAGCGGTGCACTGATTCACATAACAGGCGGCAATGACATGACCCTTCAGGAGGTCAACAGGATAGGTGAGCTGATAACCCAATCGCTTGACGAGGACGCGCAGGTGATATGGGGCGCAAGAATCTCTGATGACATGCAGGGGAAACTCAGGGTTATGACTATAATATCCGGTGTACGGTCTCCGTACATTCTCGGTCCTGTGGATTACAGAAAGCAATCTTCACAGGCGGATTACGTGAGTGAACAGCTGGGCATATCTATGCTCAGATAACACCCCCGTAGTTGTCGACCACCCACCCAATTTCTGGGCCTCGCGGCCCAGTTTTTATTTTTTTTAGAATCAAGCCCCACTGTGCAGTCTTTCCTTGTGCTTTGACCAGACCTTGCCGTACTCCTCGCTGTAAGCCAGCCTATACAGGTCAAATCTCTTTGGCATTGGCCTCTTTTCTGCAGGGTAGCCGATTGGTAGGATAGCAAGTGGTTTCACGCCGTCCGGTATTTTGAGGATATGGGTTACAGTGTCCTCGCTGAAGCTTCCGACCCAGCAGCTTGCGAGCCCGAGCGCGTGTGCAGCTAGCAGCATGTTCTGTACGCAGGCAGCAGTGTCCTGTATCGAATACAGATCCTTCCCACGGTCCCCGTACCTCTCGCTTATCTTGTCCAGGTTTGTGCACACAACTATGAGAACCGGCGCTTCGACCATCCACATCTGGCTCAACGCGGCTTCAGCTAGCTGGATTCTCTTCCCCCTGTCCCGCACCACCACAAAGCGCCAGTCTTGGATGTCGCCCGCACTCGGCGCGTGCGTCCCGGCCTCCAGTATCTGCGTGACGTGTTCCGGCTCGACAGGCGCGCTGGTGAACGCGCGTATACTCCTCCTCCCCCTTATGCAGTCGAAGAGTTCCATGGTGAAAATAACCTCACTTCTGGGTTAATAACATTTACCATTCCGGTGTACCGAACGTTTATTTATCCGATTGGGCTATGATGTTCCATGCTGAACCAGAATATGCTCGGCGCGCTTAAGGTTCTGACCCAAAGGCTGGAAAAGACGAACTGGCGTGTTATCGGGAGCGTGGCCCTGGCCCTGCAGGGAATCAACCTCGAACCAAGGGACATCGACATAGAAACAGATGAGAAAGAAGCAGTTGAGATAATTATGCTCCTGAAGGACGATGAGACCAGGCCAGCGGAGTTGAAGGTCTCTGGAAACTATGAATCAAAGATATGGACCTTTGGTATCGCTGGTGTGGAAGTTGAGGTCATAGCCAACCTGCGCGTGAAACATGGAGATAACTGGGTTGCTTCACCAAACCTCGCGGCTCCAAAGGTTGTGGAGGTTGGAGAGATGAAGATACCCCTCTCACCTCTGGAAGAGCAGCTTGAGATGTACGAGAACCTCAAAAGAAAGGAGCGCGTCCAAAAAATCAGAGAGGCCCTGAAAGAGCAAAGTTCAGCAACTTGAATCAGTTCATTGCTGTCCAACTTAAGTCAATGTCCAGCACATTCTCAAGCGTTGTCCTACAACTGTTGCAGAAACCATCTTCCAAATACCTTCTCCTGTTTCTGGTGAAGGAGTCCGCTTCAAGTTTAAGAGGGTCTAGACCTGGGTAACCTCTGTAGAAGTTTCCTGATGCATGGTCAAAGTAGTGGTTGCCAGAGGTCATCAAACACACCTTGAACTCTGGGTCACCTTCATAGTGGTGGTTGTCCCTGAAACCCTCCCGCCTCCTCACGCCAAACTTCTCTCCGAGTTCGTGTAGGAGGCAACCTCCCACCTCTTCTGGTGACAACCTATCCATTATGAATGGAAGGATGAAATCATCACCCTCCCTTTCTGGTTTGTAGTCTCTGTAGGTCGCAAGCATTATGAAGTCCGAAAATCCATAGTACCGACCGAGTATAGGCGAGCTGAACTTGTTTGGAATGTGTTTTGTGGTCACACCCACTAATGTTTGGTCAGGAAACCTCTCCCTGAGCCTTTCGAGACCCCAGTACTCGGTGTAGGGGTACCCATGGTTGTATACGCAGTTCCTCATCACGCGTCTTTCACTTCGGGTGAGATCTGCAGATTCCACGTCGAATCCAAAAAGTGAGAGGGTTTCGCCCAGCAGTTCCAGATAGTCACTACCCACCCTGCCGAAGAACGGGAAGACCACTGCACTCGAGGCAGTGCTTGATGAAAGCGTGGGCGTGTAGGTCCTTTCAATCTGCTTCCCGTAGTCGTTGTAGCTCATACCACTCTCCCTGTAAACAGGGTAGTTGTTCATCGATGTGAAAAGCTCTTTGAACTCGTCCTCTATGTCGCACACAATTGATTGTATTCTGTCCATGGTCATCCCGGCCGTGTCTATCTTATGCTCATCAGGCCTGTGATAGGGAACCGGTTCCTGTGCGTCCTCCAGGCTCACACCCGGAAACACCACGTGCCCTGGATTCTGGAAGCGGCTCTCCAGAAGGTCGTTGCGAGGTCTGGGGTTCGCGCGCACGTAACTGAACACCTCACCGCTGAACCTTGCCCTGACCCAACCGCTCGCAACTTGGCTGGCAAAGACATCCTCCCATGTATCACACCCTTTTGTGGAGTAGGTGTTCAGGATGTCCTGCCTCAGTCCCATTACATTAGAGTCACCTATCATCCCTTTCTCAAAGTATATGGAAACCTCATTGATACTGCGTGGTTGGACAGATGTGATGATGAACCCTGGCAGCGCTTCTAAGGTATCCGGACATTCCATTTTCTCATCCAGTTTCTGTATAGTTGAATCCATTGACTGTAACTGTGATATCCTATTTTAAAAACATATTGTTATCATAAAGTAGTTAAAATATGATATAAAGATTTATTCAGCAAAACTTTAATTCCTGTCTTTCCTCATTTAAACCATGCTCTACGCCAGGCTCACCGGACTTTACTCCCAGCTCGAGTCGACAACCAAGATACTCGAGATGAGGGAGATGATTGCAGAGTTTCTGAAAACAGTGCCGGACGAAGTTCTGCACGACGTGGCTCTTTTGATAACCGGACGGATCTTCCCTGAGTTCAGCGACAGGGAGATTGGGGTTGCGAATAACCTGATGCTCAAGGCGATTTCACGCGTCAGTGGCGCGTCGGAACCAAAGATAAACGACATATGGCGCGAGACAGGAGACTTGGGCCTGGCAGCAAGAAAAGCTATGGAGCAGAAGAGCCAGCACACCCTCGCCACAAAGGAACTCCTTGTTGAAGATTTCGTTTCAAAAGCCAAGAAGATGAGCGAGCTTGAGGGCCCTGGTACAGTGGACAGGAAGATATCCCTTGTCTCCGAGCTCTTCTCCAACGCAGATACCTCATCTGTGGTCTATCTTGCCCGGACAATCTTGGGTCAGATGCGCCTTGGTGTGGGTGAAGGTATAGTCAGGGACGCGATTGCTGCTGCGTTTGAAGCGGACGCGAGCGAGGTAGAGCGCGCCTACAACATAATTTGCGACTATGGCGAGGTGGCCCTGCTCGCAAAGAAGAAAAAACTCGGCACCATATCCCTTCAGGTTGGCAGGCCTTACAAAGTCATGCTCCCGCAGAAAACGGATTCTGTGAACAGTGCATTTGACAAGGTTGGAAAGCCCTGTGTCTTCGAGTTCAAGTACGATGGTATGAGGATTCAAATCCACAAGGAAGGCGACACAGTTAAGCTCTTCACCCGCAGGCTTGACGATGTCACGAAGCAGTTCCCCGAAATCGTCGCAGCAGCGAAACACTCCCTCAACTCAAAGCACTGCATAGTTGAGGGTGAGACAGTTGGCTATATCAAGGGAGAGCCAGTGCCTTTTCAGGAGATATCCCGCAGGATAAAACGCAAGTACAACATCGACGAGATGTCAAAAAAGATTCCCACAGTCATCTTCCTCTTTGACTGCGTCTTTGATGGGAGCTCCATACTTGATAAGCCCTTTGATGAGAGGCGCAAGATTCTCAGTTCGATTGTCAGGAGCAGTGAGTCACTCCAGTTGGCAGAGCAGCTGGTCACAGGGAGCAAATCAGAGGCGAACGAATTCTTTGAGAAATCCCTGTCCAACAAGCAGGAGGGCCTGATTGCGAAGAACCTGAAAGCCAAATACAAACCAGGCTCGCGAGTTGGATACATGCTAAAGCTCAAGCCAGTCGCAGAGACGCTCGACCTTGTGATTGTGGGTGCTGAGTGGGGTGAGGGTAAGAGGTCGAACTGGCTCTCCTCATTCCAACTCGCCTGCCAAAGCGACAAAGGCCTGCTTCCGATTGGAAAGATGGCCACTGGTTTGACCGACGCCCAGTTTGGGGAGATAACCGCGACACTCAAGCCACTTATCATACACCAGTCAGGCCGCAAGGTGAAGCTGAAACCAAAACTTGTTGTGGAGGTTGGATACCAGGAGATACAGAAAAGTCCCACCTACAAGAGCGGCTTTGCACTTCGCTTTCCAAAACTTATTAGAATAAGGGAAGACAAGGGGATAAATGACGCTGACACGCTCGGGCGTGTGAACAGACTTTATGCTTCAGGTGGTAGGGTTGGATGACATTGAAAAAATTGGGAAAATTGCGGAGTTGATCTTTGGAAAGGAGGTTGAGTTCACCATCCGCAGAACAGAAGGTATCAACGACCCTGACGCCTTTGTTTCGCTCCATAAAAAGTTTGGGCTCACTTCCAAGGTCACGCAGGTCTCCTGCAAGTCCTCGGGCAAGCTCGGATTGCGGAAGTTTCTGGACTTTTTGAGGGATTACCACAGTGAGTTCAGTCTGGACCCGACTGTGGTAGAGATAGGGGCGGTAGTGATAAATCCGGTGCTCTTATGAAAGGGATGAAATGCGGACTTGAACTTCATGTCCAGCTTGAGACACACAAGCTATTCTGCAACTGTCCTACTGAAATGAGGCAGGACAAGCCGCAGTTCACGGTCGAGCGTGTTCTCCACTCAGTTGCTGGAGAGACTGGCGAGGTTGACGCAGCTGCAGCGGCTGAGGAAGCGAAACAGACGAGATTCATCTATGAAGGTTATGACACCACATGCCTGGTCGAGATTGATGAGGAGCCACCTCACCAGGTGAACAGGGAAGCGCTACGAATCGCGTTGCAGATGGCGATGATGCTTGGGATGGATGTGGTGGACGAGGTCCATGTGATGAGGAAGACCGTTGTGGACGGCTCAAACACGAGCGGGTTCCAGCGCACTGCGCTCATCGCTACCAATGGCTCAATCAGGACCTCAAAAGGCGAGGTGAGGGTCGGCTTCCTCTGCCTTGAGGAGGACTCTGCGCGCATTGTGAAGAGAGAGGGAAACGCGGTTTTCTTCCGCCTGGACAGGCTTGGGGTTCCGTTGCTTGAAATCATGACGGAACCAGACATAACCTCGCCAGAGCACGCGCTTGAGACAGCGGAGAAGCTCGGTATGCTTACCAGGAGTCTACAGGTCAAGCGCGGCATAGGGACCATCCGCCAGGATGTCAACGTATCTGTGGAAGGTGGGCCGCGTGTGGAACTCAAGGGCTTCCAGGACCTGAGGAGGATGCCGCTCGTAATCAGAAAGGAGGTCGAGCGCCAGCGCAAGGAAGGAGCGAAGCCTGAGGTGAGGAACGTGAACCCGGACTGTACCACGACCTTCCTGCGGCCCATGCCTGGTGCTGCACGCATGTACCCCGAGACTGATGTACCAAAAATAACTATAACCAGGAAGATGCTCGCAGAGGCCCGCGCTTCGTTACCCGAGCATCCGGACGCCGTCGCTGAGAAATTAGCTTCAGTTCTCAACCCGGAGTTGACCAGACAGCTACTTCACTCGGACAAGCTTCCGCTGTTCAACGAACTGCGTCCAAAGGTTGACCCAAAGGTTGTCGCAACCACGCTGCTTTCAGCGGAACCCGAGATAAGGAAGCGCTTTGGCATTGACGTCCAAATCCCTGACCAGGTCTTCAAAGACGTCCTGTGGCTCTACGGCGAGTCAAAGATACCAAAGGGCGCGGTCTTCGAAATGCTCGCAGAGTACGCGAAGGAACCCAGAGACATACTCGAGATAATGGCGAGGTTCAAGGCAGTCGATGGCCTTGAGGTGGAAAGGACGATAAAGCGCATAATCAAGTCCAAGCCCGGCCTGTCGTTCGCAGCGTACATGGGCCTCATGATGAAGAAGTTCCGCGGCAAGGTTGACGGAAGACTTCTCGCAGAGACGATCAAAAGGGAGCTGGGAAATCAGAACTGAAATCTGTTTTTATCTTGGCTAATCAAACGTCTCATCAAAGTAGGTTATTGTTCTCCTCCCTTCTTGGACGTCATAGTCTATCTTGAGCTTCAGGTAATTGTTTTCCTCACTGAGCACTATAATAAAGGTTCCATAATTCTGGGTTGAGTAGTGGAGCACGCTTTTGGTATTCCCCAGTATAAGACCCAGAAACCCTCCAAAGTTCCATTTGCTGTTCTTCTCGTGCAGGTCGTCCAGAATGCCCTTCAGGAGCTCGTTTTCCTTGTTCTCGCCCAAAAGACTTATCAGGTCCTTCTTATCTTCGGAGAACTTATTCCCCTTATCCGGACCTCTATCAACAGTTCTTTTGCTGAGAATATCCTTCATATCTTTATGTACTCCCACGTAGTTACACTTTTGTGGCACCTATTTAAATTCCTTTTCAATTCCATATATATATGCGCTCGAAGAAGGAGCTGGCAATCGCGTTATCAAACCTGAAACCGCTTGAAAAGCCAAAGCTCGAGTTCGAACAGTACCAGACGCCGGGAGAGATAGCTGCAGATATCCTGTGGATTGCGCGCAAAGACATAACCGACAAAAAGGTGGTTGACCTCGGGTGCGGCAACGGCATCTTCGGCATCGGCGCGGCTCTCCTCGGCGCGAAGCATGTGACGTGCGTGGACGCGGACCATGACGCGTTCGAGACAGCTGTGGGAAACGCATTTTACCTCCACCTTCCAGTCTCGTTTGTGCTTGCAGACCTCTCAAAGTTCTTCCAAACAGGATTCGACACCTGCGTGATGAACCCGCCCTTCGGAATCCAGTCAAAGAATAGGGACAGGGAGTTTCTGGAGAAGGCCTTTGCTGCTGCGGAGACGGTCTATTCAATCCACAAGGTTGAGTCCGGCGGGTTTTTGGACTCCTTCGCGCGCGACCACGGCCTTGAATCCCAACTGCTCGAGGAGTACGACTTCCCGCTGAAGCCAACACAAAAGTTCCACAAGAGGCGAACCCACAAGTTCCGTGCAGGGCTCTGGAAGTTCACAAAAGGAAAACGTAATAAAACCGGTCAATCAGAGGTATAGGTATGCGCAAGGGCGAATTCAAACCTGGGAAGATATATGAGGTCTGGGGCTGGGTCGAAAATCTCAGAGACCTGCGCAGCATCCGGTTCATAATCATCCGAGACACCTTTGGCACGGTGCAGGTCTCCATGCCAAAGAAGGCGGTGAGCGAGAAAGTCTTCAACGCCTTTGATTCCATAACCAAGGAGAGCGTTGTCCACATAAAAGGCAAGCTCAAGTCAGAGAAGCAGGCACGCGGAGGCCTAGAACTAATACCAGATTCAATTGAGATGCTATCCGTGTCGCAGCAGCCAGTGCCATTAGACATCTCCGGCAAAATCGAGTCCAATCTGGACAAGAGGCTGGACTGGCGCAGCATAGACATGAGAAGGCTGGATGTGCAGGCCATCTTCAAAATCGAGTCAAAACTCACCTTCGCAATGCATGAGTTCCTGGAGAAGCATGGCTTCATCCAGTTGTTCGAGCCATGCATCATGGGGGCTGCGTCCGAGTCAGGCGCAGAGGTCTTTCCAATCAAGTACTATGACAAGGAAGCGTTCCTGAGGCAGGACCCCCAGCTGCACAGGCAGCTCTCAATTGCAGGCGGGTTCGAGAGGATTTACGACCTCGGACCGAACTGGCGAGCAGAGCCAAGCCATACAACTAGGCACGTCTGCGAGCACAGGGGCTGCGCAGTTGAGATGGCATTCATAAAGGATGAGCAGGACGTGAACAGGGTTGAGGAAGGACTTGTGATACATGTGATGGGGGCTGTGAAGTCCAAGTGCAGGGAGGAGTTGGCTGTTCTCAACAGGAAGATATCTGTTCCCAAGAAGCCTTTCCCAGAGCTCAGGTTCCCTGAGATATATGACATCCTGAGGAAGAAGGGCAAGAAGTTGAGGAAGGGAGACGACTTGGACAGAGAAAGCGAGATAATTCTTTCAAAGTACGTCAAGGAAAAGCACGACACCGACTTCTTTTTCGTCAACCGCTTCCCGTTCAAAGCCAAGCCCTTTTATGTTATGAGGTACGACGACACCTGGGCAAGGAGCGTGGACCTGGTTTACAAGGGACTCGAGCTCTCATCAGGCGGCCAGCGCGAGCACAGGTACGACGTTCTCATGAAGCAGATGAAGGAGAAAGGCCTAGACCCAGCAGGGCTCAAATGGTTCACCGAACCGTTCAGATACGGGGTTCCGCCGCACGGCGGATTCTGCCTGGGAATCGAGCGATTTGTGAAGCAGATGCTAGGTCTAGACAACATAAGGGAGGCCACACTCTTCCCAAGGGACCCATTGAGAGTTCTACCTTGAAGTTCTGGATGTCAGGTTATCTCTTTCTATAACCAAATTTTTTGTTGTATTCCTTATGATCAACGATATCAAGAACAAAAGCAATGATTTCTATTTCAGTTTCCCCATTGGTTAGTGTGTAGAGCATTCTCCAAAATTTGGGAAGTTTGACCCTGAACAGATTGATTACCCCATACTTCACTTTGTACTCTTCTGGAATCAATTTTTTGGCAATGGGATTGCCATAATGGACATTTGATTTTATGAGTTCTATCTTCTTGTGCACAGCATTGAGAATCATCCGTTCAGTTTTTGAACTGGCTGATTGTTCATTCAGATATTTATATACCTCTTCTGCTTCTGGAGAGAAAATCACCCGTACGGTTTTCACAGTTCAAGACCTGTTGCGATTGCTTTTCTCAAATTTGGGTTTGTGTTGTGAATCCAGGTGATTCCCCTCAACGTTACAGCTATTTTATTGCTCTTCTCCAAATATTCAAGGATGGCTCTTAACGTGTTGTGATTTACCTGTTTGGGGAGTCTCCTTTTGAGTTCTGCAACTGTCACAATACTCCCTTCCATAGATTTCAAAGTATCTTCTACCATGAGGACAGTGTTCAATGTAGGGGAATGCACAAGCTTTGTTTTCACTGACATATTCATCACCAAAATTTACAAGTTAATAAATATTAGTTATTAACTTGTATATAACTGTTTCTATCCGCTGAAGACTTCTTTAGTGGCACCTGGACCACATAAGGGAAGCCACACTCTTCCCAAGGGACCTGTTGAGAGTTCTACCCTGATTGTAATAAATGACTTTAGAACAGGTGTTTCTCTGTAGTACAGGAGTCATCTCCAGGCTTGACAGAAATGGTTTTCTTGACACCTTCTGTCTTCTCCATCAACTTCTGAAGTTCATAAATATCCTCAGACCTGCAAAGGGAATGAACGTTCGGACCTGCATCAACTGTAAAGTAACATTCTAAACCTTCTTCTTTTCTTGTTCTTTGGATTGTTTTGATCACTCTTAATGTGTCTGGGTTCCAGTAGAACAAAGGCGGATCAGATGTCATCATAATGAAATGCATATACTTGCAGTTCTCTTCTGCTATTTTACCAACCTTACTGAAATCATTGTCCAAAACTGCCTTTCTGGCCTCCCATGCCTGCTCTTGAGATTTTTTGATTCTAACCTTGTTAAAGGGACTTGTTCTCGCTGATTCATGACCTATGTCAGAGGTGATGCTCTTTTTTTCTTCACTGACAATCGCAATGACTGCACCCATGTCGAATTCGTCTGGACCACAGATCTGCTTGGCATAGGAAGTTTCATGGGAATCTCCCTGGTTCCAAAACACAAATCCACCATGGATTGACCTTGCTGCTGAACCAGAACCCAGTCTTGCATATGTTGATATTTCTTCCTTTGAGAGATTGATATTTAGGGCGTCTACTGCAGCGATGGCCAATGCTGCAAATCCCGCAGCTGATGAAGCCATTCCTGCTTGTGTAGGAAAATCATTTTCGCTCATCATTTTGAATCTGCAATCGATGTTTGCACGCTCTCTCAATGGCTCAATGACGTTCAGAATCCTTTCCATTCCTTTTCCAGTCAGAGTTTCTCCTCCCAGGATTGCTATGTCCTTGCTATAGTCATCGGAAAGATGGACGGTTGTATGGGCTTGTAGACGCGTGTCCTTCATCAACCCATATTTGGTCATGCTTACCGTATCGTTCAAGGGGATGTTCATCTTAGGGTCATGAGACGGAGAACGACCCCAATATTTGACGATTGCAATGTTGGAATGCGCAATTGCCGATGATTTCATATTTACGCTCATTGTGTTACATCAATATCCCATAAACTTTAAAAACCATGGTAAGATAATTCGTTTCCATGAAGGGTGTCTATGAAAATATCCGCTGAAGACTTCTTTAGTGGCACCTGGACTGAAAGACAACACAAATATACCGAAAGTTACTTAATTTCTTCATATCTGCCTTTAGCACCATGCCCAAGTAGCTTAGTGGTGGAGCGGTTGGCTGTTAACCAGCAGGTCGCAGGTTCGAATCCTGCCTTGGGCGCTTCTGTTTTGGTGAGGTGTTCTGAATGGAAAAGATAAAATATCCTGCAAGCGTAAGGGAAACTATGGGCTTTGTTCCGATTGTTGACGTGCTCTCCGGCAAGCACAAGAGAGCCAAGGTGCGCGGCTGGGTCCACAGGAAGCGCGAGTCGAAGACCATAATCTTCGTCGTGCTCCGTGACCAGTCCGGGCTCGTGCAGTGCGCGATAAAGGAGGGCTCGCCAGCGTGGGAAGAGGCCAAGAAGCTCACAGTAGAGTCATCTGTCGAGATTTCCGGCGAAGTTCACAAGGACAAGCGTGCACCCGGTGGCTGTGAGATAGGTGTTGACAAGCTCACAATCGTCGGTCTGGCAGAGAGGTTCCCCATCTCCCGCGACGTGAGCGAGGAGTTCCTGCGTGACGTGCGTCACCTCTGGGTCAGGAGCCGCAAGCTCACCCAAATCTTTCGGGTACGCAGCGAGATACTGCACGCCATCCACGACTTCTACCACGAGCGCGGCTACTTTGAAATACAGTCACCTTCCTTCACCAAGTCGGCCTGCGAGGGCGGCACTACGCTTTTTGAGGTCAAGTACTATGACAGAAAGGCCTATCTCAGCCAGAGCTGGCAGCTCTACGCAGAGGTCATGCTCCCGGCTTTGCAGAAGATATATACGATAGCACCGAGCTTCCGCGCAGAGAGGTCGCGTACCACACGCCATCTGTCCGAGTACTGGCACCACGAGATGGAGACAGCCTGGATGGACTTTGACGGACTGCTTCGATTTCAGGAGGACTTCATACTCCACCTGACGAGACATGTTCTAAAACACTGCAAAACCGAGTTAAAGGAGCTTGGCCGCGACACAAGCGACATGAAATCACTGAAAAAGCCGTTCATCCGCATGAAGTACGCTGAGGCGATCAAGAAACTCGGCCACAGGTGGGGCCACGACATTACTGATAAGGACGAGCGGAAGCTGGTTGCTGACGCAGGGAAGCCGGTTTTCCTCACCCACTTCCCGCGCGATATGAAGGCATTCTACATGGAGCCGGACCCGCAAGACCCGAAAACCGTGCTTGCTTGCGATTTGCTCCTTCCAGGAATCGGAGAGACAACCGGTGGCAGCTGTAGAATTGTGAAGAAGGAAGACCTTGAGAAGTCCATGAAGATGTACAAGCTTGACCCTAAAGACTACGACTGGTACATGGACCTGCGAAGGTACGGCAGCTTTCCTCACGCAGGGTTCGGTCTGGGAATCGAGCGCCTGGTCATGTGGCTTACAGGAACCAAACACATTATGGACACCATTCCTTTCCCGAGGACCATGACAAGGCTGACGCCATAGAAAACCATAAATCTCAGTTAATCTTATATAGTACATGATAGGGGATATCCACAGAAATGGTTGACGTTGTCCAGATACCCGTTTACCAGGAGTCTATTGTAGTGTATATACTCCTCTCAGCCCTTATATTCGGCTTTGTTGCGCTCGCACTCTTCATGCTCGTTTTCTTCAGAAAGGACTACAAGGAGATGCTCCTCAAGACAATGAGGATGGAGCACCGGATGCAGAATTTTGACAGGTCGCTTGCAGGAGCAGAGACCATAGACGAGCGCTTCCAGGAAATAGAGAAGGAGGTCGAGAAGGACATCGAGACCGTTGAGAAGCAGGCAAAGACGGTTGACAGGAGGATGGAGGATGTTGGTGTCTACGCCAAGAAACAGACGAAGAAGCTGACGAAGAAGCTGGACGAAGACCTGAAGTCTGTAAAGCACTTTGTGACCTCGACCAGCAAAAGGGACATCGACAAGATAAAGAGTTTTATGGAGAGGGAGGAGAAGGGTCTGGATGCAGAGGTTTCTGACATGAGGGTCGACATCAAAAAGATGGAGAAGAAGATGCGCAAGGAGATGGACAAGCGCTACAAGGATATTGCCCTGTTTTTCCTGTTCCGAATCTTTGACGACCTTTCAGCAGAGACAGAAGAGGGCAGGATAAACAAGAAGCTGGACGACTTCCGATTCTTCGTGAAGTTCAGCAAGAAGAACAAGTACTGGGACAAGTCGCTTGAGAAGGAGACAACTGGGTTCCTCAGGGAGATGGAGAAGCGCTGGAAATCCAAGTCGAGCAGCGTTTCCATGCTCTACTCCATGTTTCTTGATGAGGTCAAGTGAAAAAGGGTAACCTTTTTCACCCAGTAACCTCTTATTTTTCACATTGAACCGGAATAAAAATACCTTTAGGTGTAGAAGGAGTCAGGTAGCAACCACACTCATAGCCGCCCTACTCGCGTTACTCGCAGGCGCGGTCATCCTCGGCGTCTCCCCCATGGGCACCGGCCAAACAATTAGCGTCTACCCCGGCAACTCGACAAAGATAGTCTCAACAATCACGGTT